>CAMDFP010000364.1 GCA_945897335.1 Asaia bogorensis
CTCAGCCTTCAACATCATCGCGGTGATCACGCTGTCGTCGGCCCCGATCATCGCCCGCATTGTCCGCGGCGTGACCCTCGACGTGAAGAACCGCGACTATGTCGCCGCCGCCCGCATGCGGGGAGAGAGCGCGCTGTTCATCATGTTCGTCGAGATCCTGCCGAATGCCCGCGGACCGCTGATCGTCGATTTCTTCCTGAGGCTGGGATACACCACGATCGCCATCGGCGTGCTCGGCTTCCTCGGCGTCGGCCTGCCGCCGCCGGACCCGGACTGGGGCGGCATGGTCAAGGAAGCCTACGGCATGATCTTCGTCTGGCCGCATATGACGATCATCCCGGCGCTTGCCATCTCCTCCCTGGTTATCGGCGCCAACTTCCTGGCCACCGGCCTCCGCGAAGCCTCCCTCGATGGCTGACGTCCTCGCCTTCGAGAACGTCTCCATCGCCTACGACCACCGGTCGGGTCGCCAGAACATCCTGAGGGACATCAGTTTCACCATCGCCGAGGGCGAGGCGCTGGGCCTCGTCGGCGAGTCCGGCTGCGGAAAGTCGACCGTTGCCCTCGCCTCGATGCGCTATCTGCCGCGCGGCATGAGCATCGTCGAAGGGCGCATACTGGTAGAAGGCCGCGCCACCGTCGGGCTTTCCGACCACGAGCTCTCGCGGATCCGCGGCAACCGTATCGCCATGGTCTACCAGGATCCGATGTCGAGCCTGAACCCGGTGATGCAGATCGGCCGACAGCTGATGGAGGTTCCGCTCCTCCATGGCGAGACCGACGAACGGGCCGCCTTCAACCGCGCCGTCGCCATGCTGGGCGAGGTGCGTCTTCCCGATGCCGCGGCGATGATGGAGCGCTACCCGCATCAGCTCTCCGGCGGCCAGCAGCAGCGCGTCGTCATCGCCATGGCACTGATGGCCGAGCCCGCGCTCCTGATCATGGACGAGCCGACGACCGGCCTCGACGTCACCATCGAGGCGGCAATCCTCGAGCTCGTCCGCGAGCTTCGCGCCAAGTTCGGCACCGCAATCCTGTTCATCAGCCACAACCTCGGCACCGTGGCGCGGATCTGCGACCGCATCGGCGTGCTCTATGCCGGTCGGCTGGTCGAGACCGGCGACATCGCCTCGGTGTTCCACGAGCCGGCGCATCCCTATACGCGCGGGTTGCTCGGCGCGCTCCCTCGCCTTTACGGCGGCCGGCGGCGCGGGCGCCTGAGACCGATCGAAGGGACAATCGGCGCCGGTGACCGCACGCGCGTCGGGTGTGCCTTCGCGCCTCGCTGCGTCTATGCGGTACGGCACGAGTGCGAAGAACGGCCGATCGCCATGGTCTCCGCCAATGGTTCGGACGCCCACCTCGCCCGGTGCACGCGTCTCGACGCCGTCCGCGCCGCCGCCGCCGACATGGTCGTCATCGACAACGATGAGCGTGTTGCCAAGGATGCGCCGATCCTGCTCAGCGTCCGCAACCTGACCAAGGAGTACAAGCTCGGCGGCATGTTCGGCAGCTCGGGCAAGGTGATCCGCGCGTTGACCGACGTCGATCTCGACGCACGCGCCGGCGAGACCCTGGCGATCGTCGGGGAGTCAGGCTGCGGCAAGTCCACCCTGGCCAAGATCATCTCCGGCCTCCTGACCGCGACCTCCGGGGAGGCGCGGATCGACGGCACCAACGTCGCGACGATTCCTGTCGACGTCCGCCCGCCGGAACTGCGCCGCCAGGTCCAGATGGTGTTCCAGAATCCGGACTCGACTTTGAACCCGAGCCATTCGGTCGCCTATGCACTGACGCGCCCGCTCCGGCTACTTCGCAACCTCGCGAACCGGGACGCCAAGGCCGAGGTCTCGAAGCTGCTGGCCCAGGTCAGGCTTCCGGTCGAGATGGCCGTGCGCATGCCGCACCAGCTCTCGGGCGGCCAGCGCCAGCGCGTCGCCATCGCTCGCGCGCTTGCCGGCAATCCCGGGTTGATGGTCGCCGACGAGCCGGTCTCCGCCCTCGACGTCTCGGTCCAGGCAGCGATCCTCAACCTGCTCGCAGACCTGCTGGAGACCTCCCAGCTCGGCCTCGTGCTGATCTCCCACGACCTCGCCCTGGTGCACCACATGGCCGACCGGGTCGCGGTGATGTATCTCGGCCGCATCGTCGAGTCCGGGCCGGTGGAACAGGTCTTCGCCCCGCCCTATCACCCCTACACGGCAGCGCTCCTGGCCGCGGCGCCGACGCCGGATCCCGACGTGGCACCGCCGGAGCGGATCCTCGAAGGCAGCATGCCGAGTCCGACCGACGTCATCGTCGGTTGCCCCTTCGCCAGCCGCTGCCCGGAGCGGATAGATGGGCTCTGCGAGACCACTCCGCCGCCGATCCGGAACTTCGGCGAGCACCGGATCGCCTGCCATCTCGACCTCGGCGGCGTCCCGGCTCAACCGGTCGATGACGCCGGCGGCCGGATGGGAATGCGGTCGTCGATCTCGTAGTAGTCGCCGGCATCCTCGGCGAAGATCTGAAGCACCGTCTTCAGACCGGTCGGTGCCGCCAGCGTGCCGGCGGCAACCGACACCTGATCGCTGCCGGTCCGTTCCCAGAACAAGCTCGACCCGCATTCGCGGCAGAAGCCACGCCGCGCCCGCTCCGAGCTTCGGTACCAGGCAAGGCTACGCTCGTCCTCGACCGTCAGCGCCGAGATCGGCACCCTCGTATAGGCGCCGACATGACCGTGCCAGCGCCGGCACTGGCCGCAGTGGCAGATGACGACATCGCGCTTAGCGCCCGCCAAGCGGAAGCGAACCGCCCCGCACAGACACTGCCCCTCGGCTTCGCTCATCCTCTAGGCCTTCGTCATCGTCGCGTAGACCTGCACACGGCCGGTCCAGCAATAGAGCGCCAGCAGCGGTTCGCCGGCCGTCCTCATGGCATGGCGTACCATCGGCGCGTGATGGATGAGCGTGCCCGGACCCTTCCGCCGCCAGCCCTCATCCTCGCGCCACCAGTCGGCCTCGCCGGCGACCACGTGGTAGATCTCTTCCGCGGGATGCGCGTGATCGGGATAATGCATGTCCGGCCCCAGCAGCAGCAGGCCGACCAGAAGATCGGCGCTCTCGACCGGCCGGCCAGGACCGACCAGCTCGACATAGCCGTAGCGGTCGACATAGCCGGGGCCCAGGCTCGCGACCGAATAGTTCGGATTTTGCAGCCAGTCGGCCTGGGACTCGATCGCGGCGAAGGCCTCGGCGATCGCTGCCAGAGGCCCCTTGCGTGCCAGCTCGACGGCTTGAGGCACGAACTGCGCGACCGGCTTTCGTGTCCCCTTGCCCGGCTGCGGTTGGGCGCCTGCGATCGTCTTCGCGGCCATCGCAAGCGGGCCGTCAGCGGCAGGACAATAGAGCGTCTCGATCGCCTGCAGCAGCGCCCGCATCTCAGGCGATCTCGGCGAGGCCTCGCGTCTCCGCGGCCTGGGCCCAGTCCTCGGTGATCTGGTAGTCGCGCTCCGCTACGCGAGCGAATCCGAGGATGCAGAGATCCTCGCGCAACGCCGCCTGAGCTGGATCGTCGCCGAAAGTGACGAGCGTCTTCGCCAGGCGCTCGACGATCTCGGGCGGCGTGCCGGCGGACGCCATGAAGGCCGGAATCGGCACCACATCGGTGGACGCGATCACGCGGGTACGGCCGGCAACCTCCGGCCAGTGCCGGCGGAGCAGCGCATAGGCGAAGGAGTCGAGCGGACCGACATCAGTCTTGCCCTCGACGATGGCCTCGACCATCAGACGTGGGGTCCGGAGTGGGCCGATGATCTCGCGATAGAGCGCCTTGGTCCCGCCCTTGCGATAGGAAAGCAGATGATGCCGCGGCGCGTTGTAGCCGGAATGGGAGTCCGGGATCGTATAGGCGAAGCGGTGGCCGAAGGTGTCTTCCAGCGTCTTGAACGGCGCATCGTCACGGACGACGAAATGCGAGCAATAGACCGGGCGCCCTTTGGCGTAGGCCGCGCTCGGGATCGGGGCGGCGACGACCTGATGGATCGCGCCATAGCGCATGAACGGCCAGCCGCACATGAAGGTACAGGCAAGATCTCTCCTGGACCACAGCTCGTCCAAGGACGCCGGGAAGGCGTGGTCGATCACCGTCATGTCGATGCCCGACCGCTCCTTGAGCCAGACGAACAGCCGCTTCCACGCCGCTGCCGCCGCCGGCGCGACCGAGTACATTCGCGCATTGGCGATGAGATCGCTCATCCGCGCTGGCGTCCGCCATTGGCATCGAACAGCGGCTGAATCGCGACCACAGCCGGGCAGGCTTTGCCGAAGATCAGGATCGAGAACTTTTCGCCATCCTTGGCCAGGGCAGCATCGACATAGGCCATCGCCATACTCATTCCGGCCCAATGGGCGTAACCGCCGGAGGTCACCTGGCCGACGGCTTCGTCGCCCTTCAGCACGCTCTCATACCCGACGACCTCGACATCGCTCTCGACGATCAGCGGCACTA
>CAMDFP010000365.1 GCA_945897335.1 Asaia bogorensis
CCCCGGAGGAGGCCGAGGGCCGAACCATCGTCGAAGTGATCGGCGAGGAGCGCTATCGTCGCCTCAAGCCGCATATCGACGGCGTGTTGAGGGGCGAGCACCAGACCTTCGAGATCGAGTTCCCGACCAACGACGCCAACATCGAAATCGCCCGGGGCACGTACATCCCGCATTTCGACGATGCCGGCGCCGTCGCCGGATTCTTCCTGCTCTACCAGGACACCACCCAGGCCCGCGCCGCCGAGGCGGTGCTGCGCCAGTCGAAGGAGACGCTGGAGCACCGGGTCGCCGAGCGCACGGTCGAGCTCGAGCGAAGCCGCGCCGAAGCCGAGGCGGCCAATCTCGGCAAGACCCGCTTCATCGCCGCGGCGAGCCACGACCTGCTGCAGCCGCTCCACGCCGCCCGACTGTTCACCGCGGCGCTCGCCGACCGCCAGCCGGGCAACGACCTGGTCACCAAGATCGACCAGGGGCTCGGCGCCGTCGAAGCGCTGCTCGACGCGCTCCTCGACATCTCCAAGCTCGACGCCGGCGCGCTCAAGCCCGACAAGCGCGCGTTCCTCCTGCAGCCGCTCCTCGACTCGCTCGCCGCCGCATTTGCCCCATTCGCCTCCAAGAGCGGCACCATCCTCAGGATGATGCCGTGCTCGGCGACGGTGACGACGGACCCGGCGCTGCTTCGGCGCATCCTGCAGAACTTCGTCTCCAACGCGCTTCGCTATGGTGGCGACGAAAGCCGGAAGCCGCGCGTCGTGCTGGGCTGCCGGCGGTTCGGCCGCTCGCTCCGCATCGAGGTCTGGGACAACGGCCCCGGCATCCCCGAGGACAAGCATGACCTCGTCTTCCAGGAATTCGTCCGCCTCCATCCGGCCGCCGTCGACCGCGGCGAAGGCCGTGGCCTCGGACTCGGCTTGGCCATCGTCGACCGCATCGCCCGCATGCTGGGCCACACGGTGGCTCTGCGATCGGTCCCCGGCCACGGCACGGTCTTCTCGGTGATCGTGCCGCTCGCCGCCGCAGCCGCGCGGCGTCCGGCCCCGGCACCGGCCCCGCTGCCCCTCACCGGCCTCGACACCGGGGCTTTCGTGCTCTGCATAGACGACGAGGCACAGGTCCGGGACGCCATGGCGACGCTGCTCGGCGGCTGGGGCTGCCGCATCGTCGCGTCCGCCAGCGCCGACGAAGCCCTCGCCGCGCTCGCCGAGGAGGGACGCGCACCAGACCTGCTGGTGGTCGACTACCACCTGGGCTCCGGTCAGGACGGCCTCACCGTGATCCAGCGCCTCCGCGCGGAATGGGGCACCGAGATCGCCGCCGCGCTGATCACCGCCGATCGCGATCCCGCGCTCCGTGCCCGGGCGCGGGAACAGCGGGTCGACCTGCTGCTGAAGCCGGTCAAGCCGGCGGCGCTACGCGCGCTTCTCCGTGGACGCGGGCGCCAGACTTTGGCGCTCAGGGCCTGACGGAGTCCTTCGGCGGCTCCAGCGCCAGATGGCGCGCCAGGATGACGGCCTGGGTGCGCGAGCGAACGCCGAGCTTCCTCAAGATCGTCGTCACATGCGCCTTCACCGTCGGCTCGCCGACCGAGAGCTCATAGGCGATCTGCTTGTTGAGGAGCCCCTGGGCCATCAGCGCCATCACGCGCCACTGCTGAGGCGTCAACTGGGCGGCACGGCGGACGAACTCGATCGCCTCGTCGTCGCTCTCGACCGCTTCCGCCTCCGGCGGCATCAGCACCTCGCCCTCCAGCACCGCCTTGACCACGGTGGCGATCGACTCGAGCGAGGCCGACTTCGACATGAACGCAGAGGCGCCGAGGTCCATCACACGGCGCATCACCCGCCCGTCGCGGGCGGCCGAGACGACGACGACGGGAACCGAGGGGTAGGTGGCGCGGACGGTCGCGAGGCCGGTGAGGCCGTCCATCCCCGGCATGTCGAGGTCGAGAAGGAGCGCATCGACCTCCGTCTCCCGCTCCAGCACCGCCATCGCCTCGGCCATCGAACCGGCAGCGTCGATGCGGGCACCGGCGAAACTCTGGCGCAACGCCGTGCCCAACGCGTCCCGGACCATCGGATGGTCGTCGGCGACGACGAAGATCGGTGCGCTTGCAGGGGGCATCACGGCGGAGCCCATCTCTTCCGTGTCTCCGTTTCGTTCGCTGGATGCATGGGGCCAAGCGGGCGGTCGGTCAAGTACCCTCGCCGCCCGAGGGATGCGCTATCATCCGGCTCCCGCCCGACCTTCTCCTAAGAGATCCGATGCCCCGCCATCATGAGCTTTCCGCCTCCCCGGCCACCTGCCACTGGGGCGTATTCGCAGCCGATCTGCCGCCAGTCCTGAAGATCGCGTCCGGCGACACCGTGACCGTCCATTGCGTCTCCGGTGCGAAGGAGACCCTGCCGCCAGCACCGTTCCAGATCCTGCCCGAGCATCCGGAGATCCTCGACCAGGTGAAGATGGGGCCGGGCGGTCACATCCTGACCGGGCCGATCTATGTCGAAGGCGCCGAGCCCGGCGACACGCTGGAGGTCCGGGTCAAGGACGTGGCGCTGCGTCAGGACTGGGGCTGGACCGTGATCGCACCGCTCAAGGGAACGCTGCCCGAGGACTTCCCCGTCAGGCGCCTCTGGCACATCCCGCTCGACCGGAAGGCGATGACCGCGGAGATGCCGTGGGGAATGAAGGTGCCGCTGAAGCCCTTCTGCGGAGTTATGGGCGTGGCCCCGCCGGCGATCTACGGCCGCGTCGCCACCATCGAGCCGCGCGAATACGGCGGCAACCTCGACAACAAGGAGCTGGGCGCCGGCTCGACCCTCTACCTGCCTGTCTTCAACAAGGGCGCGCTGTTTTCAACCGGCGACGGCCACGCGGTCCAGGGCGACGGCGAGGTCTCGATCACCGCGCTCGAGACCGCGGTCTCCGGCACCTTCGAGCTGATCGTACGCAAGGATCTCAAGCTCAAATTCCCGCGGGCGGAGACGCCGACGCATCTCATCTCTATGGGCCTCAACGTCGACCTCGACGAGGCGGCGAAGCAGGCGCTGCGCGAGATGATCAAGATGATCTGCGAGCGGCTCAACGTCTCGGCGGAGGAGGCCTACATGCTCTCCAGCCTCGCCGTCGACCTCCGCGTCACTCAGCTCGTCGACGGCAACAAGGGCATCCATGCCATGCTGGCGAAGTCGCTGCTCGCCGGCCGCTGACCTCCCTCACTCGAAAAACCGGAGTTCCCCCGTGACCAAGATCTTCTCGCTCGACGGCAAGGTGGCGCTGGTGACCGGCGCGTCCCGGGGCCTCGGCCGCGCCATGGCGCTGGCGCTGGCCGGCTGTGGCGCCCATGTCGTCGTCAACGGCCGCAACGAATCCGGCATCGCCAAGACCCGCGACGCCATCGTGGCTGCCGGCGGCAAGGCCTCGACGATGGCGTTCGATACCACCGACATCGCCAAGGCGGACGCCGCGGTCGACCAGATCGAAAAGGATCTCGGCCACCTCGACATCCTGGTCAACAACGCCGGCTACGGAAACGCCAAGACGGCGACCGAGGCGACCAATGCCGAATGGAACGAGATCATCGAAGTCGATCTCAACTCCTGCTTCCGGCTTGCCAAGCGCGCCTCCGTCGGCATGATCCGCCGCGGCTGGGGCCGGATCATCAACATCTCCTCGATCAACGCCCACATCGCCCGCGAGGCGAATGCCAACTACTGCGCCGCCAAGGCGGGCCTGGAAGGCATGACCCGCGCGCTCGCGGTCGAGTGGGGCGCCAAGGGCGTCACCGTCAACGCCATCGCGCCGGGCTACATGATGACGCCCGACAACTTGGATACGCCGCTCCGCGCCGATCCGGAAAAGCGCGACTGGTTCGCCAACCGCACGGCGCTGAAGCGCTGGGGACAGGCGGACGAACTCGACGGCGCGGTGGTCTATCTCGCCAGCAACGCGTCGGCCTATTGCACCGGCCACGTGCTCATCGTCGACGGCGGCATGAGCGTGAAGATCTAGGCGCGACCGTTCACATGCGGCTTCAGCGCCGCGACGATGGTCTCGTGCGTCGGCACGGGAACGCCGCTCTCGCGGCCGAGGCGGACGACGGCGCCTGAAAGCCAGGGCAGCTCCAGCTTCGCGCCGCGTTCGAGGTCGTGCAGCATCGAGGCCTTCATCGCGCCGGGGAGACCGGCGACGAAGGTCATCGCCTTCTCGACATGATCGTCCGGGAAGGCGATGCCGCGGGCGCGGGCGACTGCCGCGCTCTCCGACAGAGCCCGGCTGATGAAGAGGCGCCCGTCGGCGTCGTCGCGGATGGGGCCGATCGAGGAACGCGACAGCGCGGTGACACCGGAGAAGGAGGAGAGGAAGACGAACTTCTCCCAGATCGTCCGGCGGATATCGGGGGCCTCGGTGATGTTGAGGCCGGCGCGCTTGCAGGCATCGACG
>CAMDFP010000366.1 GCA_945897335.1 Asaia bogorensis
TTCCGGCCGACCCGAGCGAGGCGGCGCTGAAGGCGGCCGACGCCCGCATCAAGGCCTATGCCGACAAGCACGGCGCCGCAGCGCACGCTCTCGCGGTCTCCGGCGGCCAGTACACGCATCCCTTCGGCATGTTCTACGGCGGCACCGGCCCGTCCTGGTCGCGGCGCACGATGGAATCGATCGTCGTCGACTACGGGCTCAAGACCCGGAAGCTGGTCGCGGCGCTCGACTTCCACACCGGCGCCGGTCCCTTCGGCTATTGCGAGCCGATCTATTCCGGCGACATCGAGCATCCGGGCTGCGCGCGGCTCCAGCGCTGGATCGGCCCGATGATGACCTTGCAGCGTACCGGCAAGTCGGCGACGCCGCCGCAGCAGGGGCTGAGCTCGGAGCTCTGGGAGAGAAGCTGCGGGCCGCATGCGGCCTACGTCAGCTTCGAATACGGCACGTTGCCCAACGTCGAGGTGATCGCCTCGCTCCGCGCCGAGTACATCCTGAACAGGCAGGGAAAGAACGACTGGCACGACGCCGGCGTGCAGGCGGTGAAGCAGCGGATGCTGCAGGCCTTCGCTCCCGACCGCGACGAGTGGCGGGAGCTGGTGGTGGTGCAGGCCCGCCTGCTGATCGACCGGGTCGCCCGCGGACTGGCGGCGGAGGCCTGAGAGGAGGGGTGCGGCGATGACGAAGGAGGGCTATCCGCGCGACATGATCGGCTACGGGCGGACGCCGCCGGATGCCGCCTGGCCGGAGCGCGCACGGATCGCCCTCCAGATCGTCGTCAACTACGAGGAGGGCGGCGAGAACACCATCCTCCACGGCGATGCGGCTTCCGAGGCCTATCTCTCGGAGATGGTGGGCGCGCAGCCGATGGTGGGCGCGCGCAACCTCAACATGGAGTCGATGTACGAGTTCGGCAGCCGCGCCGGCGTCTGGCGGCTCTTGCGCCTGTTCGAGCGCCGGAAGATCCCGATCACCGTCTTCGGCGTCGGCATGGCGCTCGCCCGAAATCCCGAGGCGGTGGCGGCGATGGTCGAGGGCGGTCACGAGATCGCCAGCCATGGCTGGCGCTGGATCGACTATCACGGCATGCCGGAGGCCGAGGAACGCGACCATATCCGCCAGACCATCGAGACCATCAAGCGGATGACCGGAAGCGGTCCGCTCGGGTGGTACACCGGCCGCATCAGCGCCAATACGCGCCGCCTGGTGGTCGAGGCCGGCGGCATCCTCTACGACTCCGACTCCTATGCCGACGAGCTGCCCTACTGGGTCGAGGTCGCCGGCCGGCCGCACCTGATCGTGCCCTACACGCTGGATGCCAACGACTTCCGCTTCGCCATGCCCCAAGGCTTCAACTCGGGCGACCAGTTCTTCACCTATCTCCGCGACAGCTTTGATGTGCTGTACGCGGAGGGCGAGGCCCGGCCCAAGATGATGTCCGTCGGTCTCCATTGCCGCCTCGCCGGTCGGCCCGGACGTCTCGCCGCGCTGGAGCGCTTCCTCGACCATGTCCAGAGCCATGACCGGGTGTGGATCTGCCGCCGCGATGCGATCGCGCGGCACTGGCAGGCGACGCACCCGGCCTGATCTTCGTCGTCAGGGGAGCTTCGCCGGCTGCACGGTGTTCACTCTGTGGGCATTCCGTGGAGTCATTTCGATGTCGGTCCGTTTTCAGCTTGCTGCGCTCATCTTCATGATGGTGCAGGGCGTCCTTTTCGGCATAGGGGTCACGCTCCTGCTCGCAACGCCCCTCGCGGCGTACGCCATGGAGCTGATGCCCTGGGTTGTCGGCGTGAGCTTCCTGGTCTCACTGCCCTTGTCCTGGCTGATTGCTCCGCGGCTCCGCGCGCGATACTGGCGTCGGCGGGTTTCGCTCGAGCGTGGCGGAGCGTCCGCTAGCCCAGTTCGAACGTCGTAATCCCGAAAGTCCTGTCGAGCGGCAGGTCGGGAGCGGGGCCGCGATACATGCGGGCGGTCTCGAAGCCCGGCGTCAGGCCATGGCGCTCGGCGAGGGCGACCGCCCTGGTGTTGGGCAGCGGCGGGTCGATGACGATGGGCTGCCCGACCACGGTCGCCGACAGGGCCGAGAACAGCGTCTCGGCGATCGCCTCGGAGTCGGCGAAGAGCGGGCCGATCTTGTGACCCTCGAGCGAGGGGCGGATGACGCCGTATCCCTGTACCCGCCCGTCCTTCACATAGGCGAGCGCGGTCTGCGGGCGCTGGATCCAGAGGCGTGTGAAGACCTCGCGGGGGCCGGCGAAGAAGGCGCGATCATAGGCGACCACCGCTTCCGCAAGGTCGCCGACGGGCTGGAGCACATGGGGATCGCGGGGCGAGGCCGCGCCGGCGACGCCGCCATAGCGCACGTTGCGGTGGGCGAAGACGAAGCCCTGGCTTCGGTAGTTGGCCTGCTGGTCGACGACGCCGTCGAGGCCGATGACGCGGTCGCCGAGGCGCTTCATCCCGGCCTGCCAGACCGCGAAGCCGCAGCCCTTGCCGCGGAACTCCGGCCGGCAAATATAGAATCCGAGGAATCCGAAGCCCGAGCCATAGGCGACGACCGAGATTGCCGACACCGGGTCCGGCCCGAGGCGCCCGATGAGGAATCCCCCCGGATCGGTCGCGAGGAACACCGGGGCGTCGGCGAGCCCGGGATTCCAGCCCTCCAGGGCCGCCCAGTCGACCATGCGGGCGAGGTCGGCGAGGGTGGCCGTCGTGATCGAGAGGGACGCGGGCATGGAGCCTCTGAGGGGTGGGAGCGGAGCGACGGGCGAGGCTATGATAGCCGGGGCGGCAAGGAACGGGACGAAGATGAGCGACGAATTCACCAAGACCGATGCCGAGTGGCGCGAGACCCTGACCGACGAGCAGTACCGGGTGCTGCGCAAGCACGGGACCGAGCGGGCCGGCACCAGCCCGCTCGACCGTGAGAAGCGACAGGGCATCTTTCGTTGCGCCGGCTGCGGCTTGGCCCTTTTCGCCTCCGAAGCCAAGTTCGACAGCGGCACCGGCTGGCCCAGCTTCTTCCAGCCCCTCGACCGGGCAATCGAGACCACCGAGGATCGCAGCTGGTTCATGCGCCGGACGGAAGTTCACTGCCGGCGTTGCGGCGGACATCTCGGCCATGTCTTCCCGGATGGCCCGCAGCCGACCGGGCTCCGCTACTGCATGAACGGCGTCTCGATGACTTTCGAGCCAGCCTCAAATAGTTAGCCGACCAACTTAAAGTAACCACACGCTGCAATTTGGTTCACGGTCCCGTGATTTCGTGTTTGGCGCTTGACCCATAAAAATTTAGATAATTTTAATAGAATTCAGATAGAACGACGGTCGGCCCGAGACGGGCCAGAGACGAGAGCTAATGCTCGGTGAGCCGATTGTGAGGGTATTATGCCGGATTGCGGTCGCAGGGAACTGGCGCGCACGGGCGGCTGGCAGGTTTCGCCGATGACCGGTGGCGCGCCCGCTTGCCCGTTCGCGTTCCAGGATCGCCGTCTCACCGTTCTGTGGGATCACTGGGCGTCGTCGCTGCGCCCGGACCACATGCCGCGCCGCGAAGATATCGAAGCGGGCGCCCTTCGCGAAATCCTGGACATCACCTGGATCTATCGGCTGGACGATTCCGGGCGCGATTTCTATTGCGCGCTCGCGGGCGATCTCATCATGAAGGCTTGGCAGAGGCCGAACATGATCGGTGCGCCGATCACGCTGCTATTCGCCCCCGACATCTATCAGATGCTGCGGACGCGATGGCTCGAGCTGCTGGAGCGGCCGGCTGTGATGCATGGCTCCATGCGCTACAATCCGACCGGCTTCGAGACCTCGGCCTCTCAGCCCGCCGAGCGGCTGAGCCTGCCGCTGTATGGCGCCGATGGCCGCCCCTACGGCATGATCGGCGCCACCGGCTATGTCCGGGCGCAGCGATCGGAGCGTCAGGAGCCCGAGACCATGCGCCTGCTGCCGCCGAAGATCGTGCCGGTCGCCGATCTCTTCCTCACCGCCCCGCCGCGGCCGGCGACGACCTAGACGGCGTCCGGCAGAGACTCCACGTCGCCATAGAGCGTGCAGGCGGGGTGCGTGCGGAGCACCGTCGCCGGGCAGGCTTCGCCGATCGGGTCGTTGAGGGTCCGACGGACCGCGTCCCGCTTGGCCGGCCCCGGCACCACGCAGAACAGCCGGTCGGCGCGCAGCAGCCTGGGAATGGTGAGGGTTAGCGCCGTTCGCGGCACCTCCTCGATGCTGCGGAAGCCGCCATCGTCCGCCTGCTGCCGGCGGCAGATCGGATCCAACTCGATGATCTTGACGTCGACCGGGTCGGCGAAGTCGGCGACCGGCGGGTCGTTGAAGGCGAGATGGCCGTTCACGCCGATGCCGAGGCAGACGAAGTCGATCGGCGCCTCGG
>CAMDFP010000367.1 GCA_945897335.1 Asaia bogorensis
GCACGCCGGCCGGCATATATGACGACGACCCGGTCGGCCCATTGGCCGACGATGCCGAGATCATGCGTGATCAGCACCAGCGCCATGCCGAGATCGCGCCGCAGCCGGTCCAGCAGGTCCAGCACCTGCGCCTGGATGGTGACATCGAGCGCCGTCGTCGGCTCGTCCGCGATCAGGAGGCGCGGGCGGCAGGCGACCGCCATCGCGATCATCACGCGCTGGCGCATGCCGCCTGAAAGTTTGTGAGGGTAGTCGTCGACGCGGCGATGCGGATCGGCGACCCTTACCAGGTCGAGAAGCTCGATCGACCGTGCCCGTGCCGCGTCGGCCGAAAGGCCCTCGTGCAGGCGCAGCACCTCGGCAATCTGTTTGCCCACGGTGAGCACCGGATTGAGCGAGGTCATCGGCTCCTGGAAGATCATCGCGATCTCGCGGCCGCGCACCTTGCGCATGTCCGGCTCGGGCAGGGCCAGCAAGTCGCGGCCCTGGAAGCGGATGTGGCCGGAGGCAATCCGGGCGGTGCGCGGCAGAAGGCGCATGATCGCGAGTGCAGTCAGCGACTTGCCGGAACCGCTCTCGCCGACCACGGCGACGGTTTCGCCCTCGGCGACGGTGAAGCCGAAGTCGATCACCGGCGTCGCGCGCGGAAACGCGATGGTGAGGCCGCTGACGTCGAGCAGGGTCATCGCTCGGCGGAGAGGCGAGGGTTCAGCGCGTCGTTCAGCGCGTCGCCGATCATGTTGAGCGCCAGCACGGTGAGCACGATGGCGATACCGGGGATCAGGGTCAGGTACCAGGCGGTCCTGAGCATCTCGCGGCCGGCGCCGATCATGCTGCCCCAGCTGATGCGGTTGGGATCGCCGAGGCCCATGAAGGACAGCGCCGACTCCATCAGGATCGCCGAGGCGACGATCACCGAGGACGTCACGATGATCGGCGGCAGCGCGTTCGGCAGGATCTCGATGAAGATGATGCGGGCATGGCCGTAGCCGAGCCCCCGGGCGGCGGTGACGAAGTCCTTCTCGCGCAGCGAGCGGAACTCGGCGCGGACCAGGCGCGCGATGGTCGGCCAGGTGACCAGGGCGATGGCGACTGTGATGCTCTCGACCCTGGGCTCGGCGATCGCCACCAGCACCACCAGCATCAGGAAGCTCGGCGTCGTCTGGAAGATCTCGATCAGCCGCACCAGGGCGTCGTCGATGCGTCCGCCGAAATATCCGGCGGTGGCGCCGACGACGATGCCGATGGTGACGCCGAGCGCCATCGCGGCGATGCCGATCACCAGCGAGATGCGGGCCCCCCAGACCAGACCCGCCGCCACGTCGCGGCCGAGGCTGTCGCTGCCCAGCGGGAACTTGGGATTCTGCCCCGGCCACAGGAACGGCCGGGCCACCATCGACAGCGGGTCTTCCGGATACATCAGCGGTGCCGCGAGCGCGACCACGGTGACGAAGAGAAGGAACAGGGTCGCGATCACGGCCGCCGGGTTGCGGAGGAACGCGCGGAGCGCCCGCCAGGTGCCGACGGCCGGCGCCACGGCGGGGGCCTCGGGAGCGAGTTCGACGATTGCCATCAGCGCACCTCGATCCGCGGATCGAGCCAGGCCTGCAGGAGGTCGATCAGCGTGTTGGCGAGGATGACCAGCAGAGAGGAGAGCAGCAGCACGCCGAGCAGCACGTTGAAGTCCCGCCGCATCACGGACTCGAAGGCGAGGCGCCCGAGGCCGGGCCAGCTGTAGACGGTCTCGACCACGACGGCGCCGCCGAGGATGCCGCCGAGATGGATTCCGGCCAGCGTCGTCACGGGAAGCAGCGCGTTCCGGAGGATGTGCCTGACCGTGACGCTCAGCGGTGAAAGCCCTTTCGCCGAGGCGGTGCGGACATAGTCCTGGGAGGCGACCTCGAGCACGGCGGCGCGGGTGAGCCGGCTGTAGATCGCGACGTAGAAGAGCGCGAGCGAGGTCGCCGGCAGGATCATGTGCTTCAGGCGGTCGGCGACCATGTCGAGGCCGGCGAGGCCGGCGCCGATGGTCTCCTGGCCGCCGCTGGGCAGCCATCCCAGCTTGACCGAGAACAGCACGATCAGCATCAGCCCGATCCAGAACCCGGGCACCGAGTAGCAGATCAGCGAGATGACCGAGATCACGCGGTCGGGCCAGCGTCCGGCGGTCATCGCCATGGCGGTGCCGAGCGCGATGCCGAGCCCGAGCGCGATCACCAGCGCGAAGCCCATCAGCAGCAAGGTGCTGGGCAGGCGCTGGGAGATCAGCTCGCCGACCGGCATGCCGTAGCGGGGCGAGAAGCCCAGGCTGAACTGGGCCAGGTTGCCGAGATATGAGAGCAGCTGCTGCAGGATCGGCAGGTCGAGCCCGAACTGCCGGCGCAGCATTGCCATGCCCTCGACGGTGGCGGCGCCCGACTCGCCAGCCATGATGTCGGCGGCATCGCCTGGCGCCAGTTGCAGCAGGAGGAAATTGAGGACGACGATGCCGAGCACTGTCGGCACCGCCTGCACCAGGGTCCGGCGCAGCACTCGAAGGAGGCGTCGGCTTTCGAACATGGGGATGAGTAAGGTCCCGGCCGCCAGTCAGTCAATGCGGCTCGCATCGCGCACCTCCCCCGGCCTAGAGCCGGGGGAGGGCGGGATGTTCAGTCGACGAAATGCGCGTCGGCGAAGTTGTCGCCGAGGCCTTCGGCGCCGCGGGCATAGTTCCGGAGCTTCTTGTTGGCGATGATGATCTCGAGCGGCGAGATCATGTCGACCGAGGGCACGTCCTCGTGAACGATGCGCTGGAACTGCGAGAACATCTGCTTGCGCTTGGCCGGGTCGACCTCGACGGCGGCGGCTTCGAGCAGGCGGTCGACCTCGGCATTCTCGTAATGCGCCGAGTTCGAGAAGGGCAGGCCCGGCTTGAAGTTCTTGGACCAGTATCCCCGCTGCACGCCGACCGTCGGATCGAAGACGTTGGTCAGGGACTCGATCGTGAGGTCGAAGGTGCGGTCGGTATAGACGTTCTTCACATAGGCGCCGAACTCGAGGTTCTGGATGGTGGCGTCGATCCCGACCCGGCGCAGCGACTGGCGGACGAACTCGGCGAGGCGTCCGTCGATGAACGGATTGATCAGGAGCCTGACCGGGAAGCGCATGCCGCCGGCGGCCCGCGGCTGGCCGGCCTCGTCGAGCAGTTTGCCGGCGAGGTCCGGATCGAACTTCCGGGCCTTCACCGCCGGGTCGTACCAGGGCGTCAAGGCGACGCTGACCGGCGAGGGCGAGACCTTGGCCTGGCCGTAGAACACGGTCTCGACGATGGCGTTGAGGTCGAGCGCATGCGCGATCGCTTCCCGCACCTTCTTGTTCTTCAAGACCGGCGTGTCGAGGTTGAAGAAGATCTGATGCTGGGCGCCGGTGTAGGCGAAGCTGCGGGTATCGACCGCCAGCTTCGGATGGTTCTTGTAGCGCTCGAGATCGGCCAGCGGCACGGGCGCGCTGCCGCCGAGGTCGAGGTCGCCCGCTTCGAAAGCGGCGGCGCGGGCGGCCGCATCCGGCATGAAGCGGATGATGACGCGGTCGAGATAGGGCTTCGGCTTGTCCCAGTAGTTGGGGTTCCGCTCGAGCACCGCATGGCTGCCGCGGACCCATTCCTTCAGCACGAAGGGGCCGGTGCCGATGTGCAGCGGCGGGCCGGGCGGGGCGGCGACGTCGACGCCCTCGAAGAGATGCTTCGGCACGATCGCGGACTCCGACGCGCCGAGCGCCACCAGCATGTAGGGCGACGGTTTCGACAGCACGACCACCGCGGTCTTGGCGTCGGGCGTCTTCACCTCGGTGACGTTGGCGAAGGTGCCGCGGCCGCGCGGATGGCCGGCCTTGAGGCGGAGGATCGAGAAGGCGACGTCGGCCGAGCTGAACGGCTTGCCGTCATGGAAGGTCACGCCTTCGCGCAGCGTGAAGGTGTATTCGAGCCCGTCCGGCGAGATCTTCCACGCGGTTGCCAGCATCGGCAGCGGGTTGAGATCGGCGTCGTAGCTGAGCAGCCCGTCCCAGATCTTCGGCGAGGTGGTCGTGGTCGACGTGTTGTTGAGCACCGACAGCGTCGGCGGCTCGTACTTCATGACGAAGCGGAGCGTGCCGCCATGCTTCGGCTGCTGGGCGTCGGCAGGCGCGGCGGCGCCGAGACCGAAGAGCAGCGCCGCCGCAGCAGCGACGAATTTGAACTGAGACGAGATCACCGAGGCCTCCCCGAATTGTCCGACGGCGGCATCAACCATTGCATCCGGAACGGCCCGGAGCAACGAGGCGACACCGATCGGCCGCGAGGCTAGATCAGGATGGCGCACAATTCAATGTGATAAATTATAATAAACAAATATTATGTGTTATATCGCCTGAGGCGCTCTCTC
>CAMDFP010000368.1 GCA_945897335.1 Asaia bogorensis
GCACTTTCCTGAAGCGCATGGAAGGCTCCTACCAGGAGCGGCTGGAGGACATCGTCATCCTCGGCGATGGTGCCCGCATCGCCGCCGAGTATCTGGTGGTGGGCAAGTACCTGAAGACCGACGAGGGCCTGCCGCCGGCGACGGGACAGACCTATCGCCTGCCCGGCGGCGCCTTCTTCGACGTCGCGGGTGGACGCATCACCCGCGTCACCAACTACTACAACCTCGAGCAATGGCTCCGGCTGATCGGCGCCAGGTGATCATCGAGCGGGTCACCGGCGAGGGGCTTCGCCGCTACGTCCCGGACCTGGCGCGCCTTCGCATCCAGGTCTTCCGCGACTGGCCCTACCTCTACGAGGGCGACGAGGCCTACGAGCGGACATACCTCGAAACCTATATCCGCTCGCCCCGCAGCGTCGTCGTGCTGGCGCTGGACGGCGGCCGCGCGGTGGGGGCGTCGACGGCGCTGCCGCTCGCCGACGAAGCCGAGTACGTGACCGCTCCTTTCACCTCGCGCGGCCTCGACATCGAGCGCATCTTCTATTTCGGCGAGAGCGTGCTGGACCACGCCTATCGCGGCCAGGGGATCGGCGTCCGCTTCTTCGAGGAGCGCGAAGCCCATGCAAGGAGCTTCGGCACCTTCGAGACCGCCTGCTTCTGCGCCGTCCAGCGCCAGGACGATCATCCGATGAAGCCCAGGAGCTACGTGCCGCTCGATGCGTTCTGGAACCGCCGCGGCTATGTGAAGGACCCGGGTTTCATCACCCATTTCCCCTGGCGCGACATCGGCGAGTCGGAAGAGACCGAGAAGCCGATGGCGTTCTGGTTCAAGCGCCTCTAACGGCATGGACTTCGCTGCCCTCGCCGGCCTCTTCGTCACCTCGTTCCTGGCGGCGACGATCCTGCCGCTCTCCTCCGAGGCGGTGCTGGCGGGCGTGGCGCTGACGACGACCCAGGACCGGCTGCTGCTGTGGTCGGTCGCGACGGTCGCGAACACGCTGGGGTCCCTGCTCAACTGGGCCCTCGGGCGCTGGGGCGCCCGGTTTCGCGACCGCCCGTGGTTCCCGGTGAAGCCGGCGACCTACGAGGCCGCCGCCGAGCGCTTCCGGCGCTACGGCACCTGGTCGCTGCTGCTGTCCTGGCTTCCGATCGTCGGCGATCCGCTGACCCTGGTCGCCGGCGCGGCGGGTGTGCGGTTCTGGCCGTTCCTTCTCCTGGTTGCCTTGGGCAAGGGCGCGCGCTACGCCGTGGTCCTCTCCCTCTTCGCCTAAAAGAGCCGCATGAACCGCGCCGATCTCCGCATCGACATCGCCCGCCTGCTGGCGCGTCTCGATCGTCTGGCCCAGGTCGGCGCGATCGAGGGCGGCGGCAATGCCCGCCTGGCGCTGACCGACCAGGACAGGGACGGCCGCGACCTGGTGGTCGCCTGGATGCGCGAGCTCGGCCTCGCCGTCACCGTGGATGCCATCGGCAACGTCTTCGGCCTCCGCAAGGGCCGCACCGACTCGGCGCCGCTGATGACCGGCTCGCACATCGACACCGTCCGCACCGGCGGCCGCTACGACGGCAATTACGGCGTGCTGGCCGGGCTCGAGGTGGTCGAGGTCCTGAACCAGGCGGGGATCGAGACCGAACGGCCGATCGCGATCGCCTTCTTCACCAACGAGGAAGGTGCCCGCTTCCATCCCGACATGATGGGAAGCCTCGTCCATGTCGGCGGCCTGCCGCTCGAGGAAGCGGTGGCGGCCAAGGGCAACGACGGCAAGTCCGTCGGCGAGGAGCTGAGCCGCATCGGCTATGCCGGCCCGGCGCCGGTCGGCAAGCCCAACCTGCATCGTTTCGTCGAGCTGCACATCGAGCAGGGTCCCGTCCTCGACCGCGAGGGCATCACCATCGGCGCGGTGGATTCGCTGCAGGGCATCTCCTGGACCGAGTTCACCATCAAGGGCACGTCGAACCATGCCGGCACCACGCCGATGCGGCTTCGCCACGATGCCGGCTATGTCGCCGCCCGCCTCTCCACCTTCGTCCGCGATCTCGCCAACGAGATCGGCGGCAACCAGGTCGGCACCATCGGGTCGGTGAAGCTGTTCCCCGACCTGATCAACGTCATACCCAACAAGGCGGTGGTGACCGTCGATGTCCGCAACACCGACGAGGCGAAGCTGCAGGAAGCCGAGCGCCGCATCGATGCGTTCGTCGCCGAGGCGGCCAGGGCCGAGGGCTGCACGGCCGAGAGCCGCCGCCTCGCCCGCTTCGAGCCGGTGATCTTCGATGCAGGAATGGCGGCGATGATCGAGCGGACGGCGAAGGACCTCGGATTCTCCGTCCGCCGCATGACGTCGGGGGCCGGCCATGACGCGCAGATGATGCAGCGGGTGGCGCCGACGGCGATGATCTTCGTCCCCTCGGTCGGCGGCATCAGCCATAACGTGCGCGAATATACGAAGCCTGAAGACCTGGAAGCAGGCGCGAATGTGTTGCTGAAGGTGATGCTTGAGCTGGCCGGCTGACGGTCAGCGCGCCGGACCTAGGAAAGCTGCGATCCGATCGATGAGTCCGTGAGCGTGCAGGTCGTTGTGGCTGGCGCCGGGGACGAAGAATGCCTGCTTCGGTCCCTTCGCCGCGTCGAACAGCTTCCGCCCATGCGCGATCGGTACCACCGGATCGCGTTCGCCGTGCGCGATCAGGACCGGCGCGCCGATGCTGCCGATGCGCGAGAGGTTGTCGAACGGATCGCGCACCAGCCATCGCGCCGGCAAATAGGGGTAGAGCATCGCCGCCATGTCGGGAACCGACGTGAACGACGCCTGCAGGATCACGCCCGAGACCGGGTGCCCGGCGGCGGCGGCCTCGGCGGCGAGCTTGGTGGCCACGCCGCCCCCCAGGCTCTCGCCCCACAGCGCCACTCGCTCGGGCGCGAGGCCGAGTGCTGCCAGCGTCGCCCGGCCGTCGCGGTAGAACCCGTCTTCCGACGGCTGTCCGGACGCCCCGCCGAAGCCGCGATAGGGCGCCAGGACCAAGCCGAAGCCCATCCGGGCGAGCGGCTCGCCGAGGAGGATACGATGGCCGAGATGGCCCCCATTGCCCTGGAACAGCACGACGGTCGGCCGGCCTGCGACGGCAGGCCGGTGCCAGGCGGTCAGGCTGAGGCCGTCTTCGGTCGCGACCGGTAGCGGGCGGAAGCCTTCGGAGCGAAGCTCGCCCGCATCCGGCGGCGTCCTGTCGGGATGAAAAAGCAACGAGCGCTGCCCGAAGAACAGCACCCCGGTGAGCAGAAGCCACCCTGCGAGGATCCAGCCGCCAATGGTCACCCAGTTCATCGTCCGAGCCTACCGGCCGCGCAGGGATTCGCCTATATAGAACCCATGCCGACGCCCGCCTCCCCCCGCAGGCCGAAACCGGTGGTGCTCTGCATCCTCGACGGCTGGGGCCATCGCGCCGAGCCTGCCGAGGACAACGCCATCCTCAAGGCCCGGACGCCCAATCTCGACCGGCTGGCCAAGGCCGCGCCGGTCTCGTTCCTGGACGCCTCCGAGCTGCATGTCGGCCTGCCCAAGGGGCAGATGGGCAATTCCGAGGTCGGCCACATGAATCTCGGCGCCGGCCGCGTCGTCATGCAGGACCTGCCCCGCATCGACCAGGCGGTCGAGGACGGCAGCCTCGCCACCATGGCGCCCTTGACCCGTTTCATCGGCAGGCTGAAGGCGTCGGGCGGCACCTGCCACCTGATGGGCCTGCTCTCTCCGGGCGGCGTGCATTCGCATCAGGACCACATCGCCGCGCTGGCGAAGACGGTGGCCGCCGCCGGCGTGCCGGTGGTGGTCCACGCCTTCCTCGACGGCCGCGACACTCCGCCGAAGAGCGCCGACGGCTTCCTCGCCAAATTCCTCGCCGACTCGGGCGCCCGCATCGCCACCGTCACCGGCCGCTACTTCGCCATGGACCGCGACAAGCGCTGGGAACGGGTCGAGGCGGCCTGGAAGGCGATCGTGCTGGCCGCGGGAGATCGGGCCCCCGACGCGAAGGCGGCCGTCGCCGCCGCCTATGCCGCCGACAAGACCGACGAGTTCGTGCCGCCGACGGTGATCGATAACTACAGCGGCATGGCCGATGGCGACGGTCTCCTGATGGCCAATTTCCGCGCCGACCGGGCGCGCGAGATTCTGACCACGCTGCTCGATCCGCTGTTCGACGGTTTTCCGCGCAGCGTGGTGCCACGCTTCGCTGCGGTGCTGGGCATGGTGGAATATTCAGCCGCGCTGGCGCCGCTGATGCCGGCGCTGTTCCCGCCAGTGCGCTACGGCATGACCTTGGGTGAAACGGTATCGCGTGCCGGTCTGACGCAGCTGCGCGTCGCCGAGACCGAGAAGTAT
>CAMDFP010000369.1 GCA_945897335.1 Asaia bogorensis
TTCCAGCACCATCGGCCCCTGGCCCCAGGGGCCGGAGACATACATGTCCCACTCTCCGAAGCGGCCGCGGATGGGTGTCTCCAACTCGCCCTCGTAGGCGGCGAGGTCGGCCATGGTCATCAGCCCGCCGAGCTCATCCTGCAGGCGGACCAGCGCGCGGGCGACATCGCCCTTGTAGACCGCGTCGCGCGCCGCCTTCAGGCCGGCGGCACGGCCGCGCTTCGCTGCCGTCGTTTCCTGGTCGACGATGTACTGGAGCATCGAGGCCTGAGCCGGCTGGCGGAAGATCTCGCCGATCGGCGGCACGCGGCCGCCAGGCGCGAAGACCGCATCGGTGGTCGGGCAGGCGTAGTGCAGCCCGCTCTCGTACATCTCGATCGTGCGGTCGCGGCGGAGGAAGAACATCGGGAAGCCGTCGCGGGCGAAGCGGATCGCCGCTGCGGCGACCTCGCCGAACGACATGGTGCCGTAGCGCTCGAGCAGCGTGATCCAGGTATCCGGCGCAGACGGCACCACCGAGTGCAGGATGCCGCGGGGCACCATGCCGCCATGCTTTTCCCAGAAGTAGTCGAGCGTCGCCGCTTCCGGCCAGGGACCGGGGCCGACCGCCGATACCACCTCGCCCCTGCCGGCCATGTAGAGCATGGTCGGCGCCACGCCGAGGAAGTGGCACATGTCGCTTTCGATGACGTTCAGCGCCAGCCCGCCGGCGACTCCGGCATCGACCGCATTGCCGCCGGCCTCCAGAATCTGGAACGCCGCCTGCGAGGCCCAGGGATGGTTGGCGACCACGGCGTGGTGCCGCGCCATCAGGGTCGGGCGGTTCGGCTCGGGAAGATCGGTGCGGAAGGGCGAGGTCATCTGTTCGGCTGAAGTGGGCCTGATCGCCGGAAGGCGATCAAGCGCTACGGAACCAGGACGATCCGGCCGACGGCGCGGCCGGCGCGAAGGTCGTCCAGCGCCGCATTGGCCTCGGCCATCGGGCGGGTCGAGACCGGCACGCCGGACTTCGGCTTCTTCGCCAGGAGGCGCGCCGCCTCGTGCAGTTCGGCCAGCGTGCCGACGAAGGACCCGCGGATGCTGATCATGCGGCCGGAGAAGCCCGGGAGCGCCAGCGGGAAGGTACCGCCGAAGAGGCCGACGAGCACGAAGGTGCCGCCGCGGCCGAGATTGTCGATGCCGAACTTGACCGTCGCCTCGGAGCCGACGAAGTCGACGACGCCGAAGAAGCCTTCGGGCGCCAGTTGCTTGATGCGGTCCTTCACGTTCGGATGGGTACTGTCGACCGCTTCGGCTGCGCCGGCGGCGACCGCCGCCTTCCGTTTCTCGTCCGCAATGTCCGCGACGATCACCGTCGCTTGAGTGACCGACGGCGCGAAGCCGATCGCGGAGAGGCCTACACCGCCGGCGCCGATGATCAGGAGGCGATCCTCTGACGTCATCTTCGGCAGCTTCTTCAGTGCGCTCAGCGCGGTGATGCCGGAGCAGGCGAGCGTGCAGGCCTGGGTGTCGGTGAGACCGTCATAGGGAACCAGGTACCTGGCGTTCGGCACCAGCACGTGATCAGCGAATCCGCCGTCCGAACGGATGCCGAGGCTGCGCTTGTCGCCGCAGAGAAGCTCCTGGTCGCCGACGCAGCGCTTGCAGGTACCGCAGCCGATCCAGGGATAGACGATGCGCCGGTCGCCGACTGCGGCACCCTTGGCCTCAGGCCCGACGGCGATCACCTCGCCGGCGATCTCGTGGCCGGCGGTCAGCGGCAGCTTGAGGGCCGCGCCGAAATTCGCCTTCTTGCCGCCGCCTAGGTCGAAGTAGCCGTCCTGCACATGCACGTCGCTGTGGCAGACACCGGAGGCGGTGATGCGGACCACCACCTCCGCGCCCTTGGGCTTCGGGATCTCGTAGCAGCGTCGCTCCAGCGGCTGGCCGAAGGCGACGATCTGCTCGGCTTGCATCTGGCTCACGCGTTTGCCATCTCGCGCTTCTTCTCCCAGCAGATCGGGAAAGGCTCGCCCTGAACGACGTCGCCGGTCTTCAGCTGCGGGTCGCCCTCGACATACATGGTCTTGTCTTTTGCGACCCAGCGCGCGTCGTCGCCGAGCCAGCGGGAGGAGAAGCCGATGCGGCGCTGCGTCGCCGACTGGTTCGGGCCCGATCCATGTACCACCAGCGGGTGATGGACGAGGATGTCGCCCGGCTCCATGTCCCAGGAGAGGAAGTGGTACTTCGGATCGTCGCGATGCAGCGAGAAGTCCGGGCAGGTCTCGAGCTCGTCGTGATGCAGGGTCTTGCTGGTCGCGGTCAGCAGCGGGTTGTAGTGCTTGCCCCAGCGATGCGAGCCCGCGACATACTCGACGCCGCTGGTGGCATGGCTGACCGGTGTCAACGCCAGCCACATCGAGGCGACGTGATGGCCGCTCACCGGCCAGAACGGCTGGTCCTGGTGCCACGAGGTCCTGTCGGTCACCGTGGCGTCCTTGGTGAACAGCTGGTCGTAGAAGAAGCGCACTGTCTTCGAGCGCATTAGGACGCCGGCGATCTCGGCTGCCGGGGATTCGAGCGCGAAAGCCTCGAAGTCCGGATAGCTCCGCCACATGAACAGCAGGGTGACGAAGCGGAACTTCTCGCCGGAGGAGGTGTGGTCCTTGCCGCGCACCCGCGGCACGCCCTTCGGCCTCTGCGAGGTCTGCTCGGGCAGGCCCCGGAAGTCCCTCACCGCCTGGACGCTGGCGGCGTGCATGCGCTCGACCCAGTCGCGGTCGAACATGCCGCGAAGGCAGACGGCGCCGTCGTTCTCGTACGCCTGGATGTCTTCCTCGCTGATCCTGCGAAGGGGCGTTCTGTTCATGGCTCTGCTCCTCTCGTTCGAACCGGGCCGCTCAGTTGATAGGATACTAAATATCTGCGATAGTTTCCGCAATGTGCAGCAGGGTCGCGGGGGCGATCATGTCGTTTCGGGGTGGCCGGCATGGCTGATACGGAGGTCCTGGTGATCGGCGCCGGTGCCTCCGGTGCCGCCTTGAGCTGGCGCCTGTCGGATGCCGGCATCAAGGTGATTTGCCTCGAGCAGGGCGACTGGGTGAAACCCGCCGACATCCCGATCGATCGCCCGGACTGGGAAATCGCCCGCATGAGCTGGTGGAGCCCAAACCCGAATCTGCGGCGGCTGCCGGAAGACTATCCGGTGAACGACACCGACACGCCGATCAAGCCTTTGATGTTCAACGGGGTCGGCGGCAGTACCATCATGTGGAGCTGCTTCAATCCCCGTTTCCATCCCGACGACTTCCGAGTCCGCAGCGTCGACGGCGTCGCCGAGGACTGGCCGCTGACCTATGACGAATTGGCGCCGCATTACGACCTCAGCGATCGCATGATGGGCGTGTCGGGGATCGCCGGCGACCCGTCGGTGCCGATCCGGACGGAACGGCCGATGCCGCCGCTGCCCATCGGCCCAGGCACCCAGACGGTGATCGATGCTTTCAATCGGCTCGGCTGGCATTGGTGGCCGGGCGACGTGGCACGAAATTCCACGGAGTATGACGGGCGCCCTGCCTGCAACAATTGCGGCGCATGCGAGATGGGCTGCCCCAGCGGTGCCAAGGGCAGCGCCGACGTCGCCTATTGGCCGAAGGCGCTGAAGCAGGGCGTGGAGCTTCGTACCGGCGCCCGGGTGTTCGAGATCACCACCGACAAGGCCGGTCGCGCCACCGGCGCTCTCTATTACGACCGCACGGGCGCGGTACGGCGCGTCACCGCCGACGCGGTGGTGATGGCGTCCAACGGCGTCGGCACGCCGCGGCTGCTGCTGCTGTCGAAGTCAGCCCGCTTCCCTGACGGCCTCGCCAATTCCACCGGCCTGGTCGGCAAGAATCTCATGCATCACCCGATCGCCGCAGTCAGCGGCGTCTTCGACCGGCTGTTCGATCACGGCACCGGCGGCGCCGGCGCCTCGATGCTCAGCAACGAGTTCTACGGCACCAGGCCCGGCCATGATTTCGTCCGCGGCTACATGCTGGCCGGGCCGCGCATCCAGGCACCACTGGCGACGGCGCTGGGCGCCTCGGGCCGGAGCCTCGCCTGGGGGGAGGGACATCACAAGCAGTTCGAGCAGCTGTTCGGCCGCTTCGGCTCGATGATCATCTGCTGCGAAGACCTACCCGACGAGACCAACACCGTCACGCTGGACCCGGCGCTCAAGGATTCCGACGGCATTCCGGCGCCGAAGCTGACCTACACCCTCGACGACAACTCGAAGCGCATGATCCGCCACGGGCTCGACCGCTCGAAGGAGGTCTGGGACGCCGCCGGCGCCATCGACACCATCGAGCGGCCGCTCCTGGCCCAAGCCGGGTTCCATCTGATGGGAACG
>CAMDFP010000370.1 GCA_945897335.1 Asaia bogorensis
CCGAAAGGCGCCACGCGTCGCCCGCCTGTCGGGCGAAGGTCCAGACCTCCTCGATCTCGACCGGCCGGCTCTTGTCGCCCTCGACGACCTGACCGGTGGTGGCGTTGACCGTGTAGTCGAGCGCCGACCAGCGGAGACGCGCAGTGGCGTAGTCGGTGCCGGTCTCGGACCAGGCCTCGACGCCCTCGCCGTTGAGCAGGGTCACGTTCTCGACCTTGTTGATAACGCCGCGGCCCTTCAGCTCGGCCAGCTGGCCGGCGAAATAGGTCGCCATCTCCTGGGTCAGCAACGGCTTCAGAGCCTCGACGTCACCCCGGCCCCAGGCCGACTGGATGTCGGTCAGAAGCTGGCCGAAGGTCTCCTGGTCGGCGGCGCCGATGGAGATGTCCGACGACGGTGCCTGAGCGGCGCCAAAGCCGCCGCCGAGACCGCCACCCGCGCCGCCGCGAAGGCCGGAAAGATCCACCGGACCCCGGGCCAACGCCTGGGGCGACATCGCACCCTGGCTGCGGCGACGGAAGAACATGAAGGCGAGCAGGCCGATGCCGCCGATCAGCAGGAACGGCAGCATGCCGCCGAGGAAGGTCCCGGTCGGGGACGCCTCGGGGTTCTGCGCCGTCTGCGCCGCCGCCTGGCTGCCGCCGAACAGCATGTTGCCGATGAACGAGCCGGCGAGGCCCGCCATGATCCCGGTCATGATCGGGCTGCCCATGCCGAAGCCCGGCCGCTGCTGCATGCCGCCGACGCCGGCGGGAGCCACCTGGGGCGCCTGCTGCTGTGCCGCGGGGGCCTGGCGCTGCGGCGCCGTGGTCGAGCGCTCCATCGGCTTCGACTGGCCCGACTCGTAGGTACGGGAGCCGCGGCTCCCCTGGCTGCGTCCACTGCCCGCGGCCGCTTCGGCCAGCGTCGGGGCCAGCACCAGAATTCCGCACAAAAGGAGAGAGGTCCACACACCGCTCTTCTTCAACCGCATCTTTTTATCCTCCCTGGAGAAAACGTCCCCTCTATGTAGGGGGATCGGCCCCCGACTTCCAGTCCGCAGCCTCGACCGGGGCCTGAGCCTTGGCTATAACCCCGGTTCTCCTGGAGAGGGCCCCTATGGCGCGACTTGTGACGGTCTTCGGCGGTTCCGGCTTCATCGGCCGCTATATCGTGCGGCTCCTGGCCCAGGACGGCTGGCGGGTGAACGTCGCCGTCCGCGACGCCGAGCGGGCCAAGTTCCTGAAACCGATGGGAGATGTCGGCCAGGTGACCCCGATGGCGGTGTCGCTTCGCGATCCCGCATCCGTCGCCGCGGCGGTCGCCGGGGCCGATGCTGTCGTCAACCTGGTCGGCATTCTCTACGAATCCGGCCGCCAGACCTTCGAGGCGGTCCACCATCAGGGCGCCCGGACCGTCGCCGAGGCCGCCGCCAAGGCCGGCGTCGTCCGCCTGGTCCAGATCAGCGCCATCGGTGCCGACCCGGCATCGCCCTCGCTCTATGCCCGCACCAAGGCCGCCGGCGAGGCGGCCGTCAGAGGCGCCTTCCCGGCCGCCACCCTGCTCCGCCCGAGCCTGGTCTTCGGGCCCGAGGACGGATTCTTCAACCGCTTCGCGGGCTTGGCCCGGGTGATGCCGGCGCTGCCGCTGTTCGGCGGCGGCAAGACCCGGTTCCAGCCGGTCTATGTCGGCGACGTCGCCGAGGCGGTAAAGCGCGTGCTCGCCGAGCCCGAAAGCGCCGGCAAGACCTACGAGCTCGGCGGCCCGACCATCTACACCTTCCGCCAGCTGATGGAGCTGATGCTGAAGGAGATCCGGCGCAAGCGCTGCCTGGTCAGCATTCCGTTCGGGATCGCCCGGCTCGAGGCGCGCTTCCTCCAGGTCCTGCCGGTGCCGCCGCTCACCGTCGACCAGGTCCGCCTGCTCGAGCGCGACAACGTCGCCGCCGTCGGCGCGCCCGGCCTGGCCGACCTCGGAATCGAGCCGACGCCGGTCGAGGCGGTGATCCCCTCGTATCTCAATCGCTTCCGGCCCGGCGGCCGTTTCGCCTCGGCAGCCTGATGACCATGCGTTCGCGCGTCGAACGGATGGTCGAACGCTATATCTTCAACAGTCGCTGGCTGCTGACGCCGTTCTATCTCGGCCTCGTCCTGGTGGTGGCGGCCCTCGGCATCACCTTCATGCGCGAGCTCTGGCACCTCTACGCCACGATCATGACCTCGACCGAGAGCGAGGTCGTTCTCCTGGTGCTGTCGCTGGTCGACCTGGTGCTGGTCGCCAACCTGCTGATCATGGTGGTGATCAGCGGCTACGAGAACTTCGTCTCCAACATCGACATCGCCGAGGGCGAGGAAGCCCCCGACTGGATGGGCAAGATCGACGCCGGCAACCTCAAGGTGAAGGTCGCGGCAGCGATCGTCGCGATCTCCTCGATCCACCTGCTGCGGGCATTCCTCAACATCAACGAGCTCAGCGAGAGCAAGCTCATCCTGCTGATGATCATGCATCTCGTCTTTGTCTTATCGGCGCTGCTGCTCGCATATCTCGACAAGCTCACCTCCCACGCCAGCGACACACACTAAGGAAGGCGTGCCTGAAGCGGGCGTCAGCTATCGGATCAAGACTTGATCCGCTGCCAGGGCAATCGCGATCGCAGCGACTGCCGCGATCACGAACCAGACCTGTCGCCTCGTTGTCAGTGCCCTGCCGGTCTGCGAACTGGTCCGCGCCCGCACCGCTGCGTCCGAAAGGTCGAAGCGCTGAGCCTTCAGATAGCGAGCCGTCGCCGCCACCGAAGACTTCAGCTTCACGTCGAAGTCGCTCATCTCGCCTTTAGAGGCCATTGACCATCGCCCGCCCGCCAATTCAACAAATTAGCTCAAATCACATTAATTAAATAGGGCATTTACCTACCGGGTTACCCCAAGGATGGGGCAAGGGCACCTACAAGATCAGAGCGACCGCAAAAATCGCAGCCGAAAGGCCCGGGCCAAAGGGTATGCGGGTCGCAAGGCCGGTCCGCCGGCCGGCGAGAAATGCGATGCCGACGGCAAGCAGTGTCGCCAGCGCCCCGATCAACAGAACCGGTCCCACGCCCGCCATTCCCACCCAGGCGCCGCCGGCCGCCATCAGCTTGACGTCGCCGAGCCCGAGTCCCTCGAT
This sequence comes from Asaia bogorensis, assembly GCA_945897335.1. Taxonomy (GTDB): domain Bacteria; phylum Pseudomonadota; class Alphaproteobacteria; order SHVZ01; family SHVZ01; genus SHVZ01. Next base: position 3,142 of record CAMDFP010000370.1, read on the forward strand.
TCCGCGCAGGCGCCGGAAGGTGAAGCGGACGAGCCAGAGCAGCCCGCCGCCGAAGGCCGCCCCCGCCGCCGACGCCACCAGGTCGCCCCCGGTCAGCCAGGCCTGGAGGAGGCCGAGCGGCAGCAGGGGCAGGACCAGGGGATCGGGCAGGAGTTGCCTGCGGAGGTCGACGACGATCAGCGCCACCAGGACCGCGCCCAGCACGCCGGTCAGCAGGACCGACGGCCAGGGGCCGCCCGCCCACAGGCCGGCGAGGAAGGCGGCGACCGCCCCCGCCTCGATCGCGGCATAGTCCGGCGGTATCGGGACGCCGCAACGCCGGCAGCGCCGGCCAAGGGCGAGCCAGGACAGGATCGGGACCAGATCGCGCGCCGCCAGCGTCTCGCCGCAGGCCGGGCAGATCGACCGGCCCCGCCAGAACGAGCGGGCGGCATAGGTCGCCTCCTCATCCAGCGCCGCGCCGAGCCGGGCCTGCGCCGCGCCGAGGAAGCTGCCGAGGGCGGCGAAGCCGGCGACCCCGGCGGTGATGAGCAAAGGATCGGCAGGGAAGGATTGGGGCCACGGCATCATCCGAGCGGACGATGCCTCGCCCCCTGGAGGGGTGCAATGGTTGACAGGCCCCGCCCCCTCAAGTAGCCGGAGCCGCAGCATGATCCATCCCGTCATCCTTTCGGGCGGCACGGGCAGCCGGCTGTGGCCGATGTCCCGCGCGCTGTTCCCGAAGCAGCTTCAGCCCCTGGTCGGCGTCAACAGCCTGCTGCAGGACACCGCGCTCCGCGTCGCCGACCGCTCCCGCTTCTACGCGCCGGTCGTGGTCTGCAACGCCGAACACCGCTTCGCCGTCGCCGAGCAGCTCCGCCAGGTCGACTGCCCGGCCGCCGCCATCCTGCTGGAGCCGATGCCCCGCAACACAGCGCCCGCGATAGCGGCGGCTGCCGAGGCGCTGCTCGAGCGGGACCCCGAGGCGGTGATGCTGGTGCTGGCCTCCGACCACGCGATGCTCCGGCCCGAGTCCTGGATCGCCGGCGTCGTCGCCGCCGAGGCCGCCGCCCGCGGCGGCGCCATCGTCACCTTCGGCATCCGCCCGGCCCGCGCCGAGACCGGCTACGGCTACATCCAGGCCGGCGACGCCATCGCCGGCGCCGGCCCGTGCCGGCGGATCGAGGCGTTCATCGAGAAACCG
>CAMDFP010000371.1 GCA_945897335.1 Asaia bogorensis
AGCACGAGGACGGCAGGGCTCTTGCGCGCCTGAATATCGGAGAACAACAGATCGAGGTCCGCCGGCGAGGTCGGGGCACCACTACAGCCGAGCACAACCGGAAGGCCGGTCGCGAGCGCGGCCGCACCAGACCTCTCCGGGCCCAGTGCGTCGGGGCAGGCCGCCGCGTCGGCCTCGGTCGAGCTCGCGGCGAGATCGACGCCGGCTGCCCGTGCTCCCGCCGCGACGCGCTGAGCCCCGTCGCCGGTCCGAGCGGTGCCGGGTACGACAACGATGCGCCGGCGCCCCGGCTTCTGCCCGCCCCAGTCCGGCAGAGCAGCGGACCAGAGTTCGGGGCGATTGTGAAACGCTCGCGGGCCGACCGTATCCATCACCGATGCGGGGATGCCGATCGGGTCGACGACGATCGGCCCGCACTGCAGGCGCCCGGGCATCAGCAGATGTCCCGGTTTCAGGCAAAAGAAGGTGATGGTCCGATCTGCCTTGACCGCCGTCCCGAGTATCGTACCGGTGACGCCCGATACGCCGCTCGGAAAATCAACGGCTAGCACCGGCCCCGGGCTCGCATTGATGGCTTCCACGAGCTTCGCGGCGTCGCCGTCGACCTCGTGCTTGAGACCGCCACCATAGAGGCCGTCGACGATCAAGTCGGCGCCGGCCAGCGCAGCGGGAGTGGCGCGCGCCAAAGGTCCCCGCCATTGGGCGGCCGCTTTCGCGGGGTCAGGAGGCAGCTCCGACCGTTCGGCGAAGAGAGCCACGACCACGTCGCGCCCGGCTTCCATCATGATCCGTGCAGCGCACATGCAGTCGCCGCCGTTGTTGTTAGGGCCGGCAACGACCACGATCCGACGTGCCTTGGGCGCGAATGCGTCGACTTCTCTGGCAACCGCGGCGCCGGCTCGCTCCATGAGCACGAAATTTGAGGTGCCGGTCTCCGCCATGTGGCGATCGATGGCCGGCAACTCGGCGGAGGTCAGCAGCGCCAGCATGGGCTTGGATCCGGATCGGTCGACGCTATCGCTCATTGGCGTCACCCCGGCGCGTAGGCGACCATTTCCATTTCGATGTCCATGCCAGGACGTTCCGGCGTACCCGGCGTGCCGAGGACGGCTCCTATGGTCGCGCGGGGTGGTGGCTCGCCGGGAAAGTACTCCTTGAAGACCTCGTCTACCTTGGCGATGTCCTCCATGCGCCGCAGATAGACGTTGACCTTCAGGACATGGGCGAGCGAGCTGCCGCCGGCCTCGAGAATGCGGCCGAGGTTCTCGAAGGTCTGCCGGGTCTGGGCGACGATGTCGACGGCTGTGATCGTCCCGGTCTTCGGGTCGACAGGCCCTTGCCCGGAGGTGAAGATCAGCCGGTCGAAACGGCTGCCTTGCGAAAAGTGTCGCTTGGGTGTGGGCGCTGCCGCCGTCTTGATGATCGTGTGCTTCATCGCTCCCTACATTCCGAGATCGGTTTCACGGAAGATGCGGACGACGCGAGCGAGCTTGTCCGACGCGGCGCCGAGCAGCTTGCCGCCGGTTTCCGGTTTGGAGTAGGTCGGCGCTCCAACCAGCCCGGGGCCCGACTTTCTAAACACTGAGGGGAAGAAAACCCCTTCACCGCGCAACGGATCGCGCTTCAGTTTCGGATTCCAGGGCGGATGAACGCAGTCCACCGCCTTGTCCATGTCCACGCCGTCGGGTCGGATCTCGAGCATCATCGACGTCTCGAACTCGCAGGCGTGGCGAATATGGTCGACCGGCCCGCAGAGGAAGCGGCTCTGCTCCTCGACGATCAGTTCCCAATAGGTGACGATCGCAAGCGGAAAGCCGTCGGTGGTGAGCTGCCAAGCTGCCGCCCGGAGCGGCGGGACGTTCCCGCCATGACCAGTGACCACCATGATCTTGCGGAAACCACTGGCGTGGATCGACTTGACCACGTCGGTCATCATGGCAATGAAGGTTTCGAGCCGGAGGCTCAGCGTTCCAGGATGCTCCATGCATTCGGGCGAAAAGCCGACCTGCGAGACGTTGGCGACCAGGACCGGGAACTCCTCTACCTGCTCGGCTGCGCGCAAAGCAACGGTGGTCGCCGACAGGATGTCGACGTCCATCGCAAGATGTGCGCCGTGCTGCTCGGTGGCGCCGGTCGGAATCAGGACCACCGCGCCCGCCCGCTGAGCCTCGGCGATTTCCGGGCTCCGCATCTGGTTCCAGACATGGGTTCGCAGCTTCATGGCAGCTTCTCCGGGGCGAGTTCGCGGCGGATCAGACGGGCCTGCCATTCGCCGACGATGTCGAGCGCGGCCTCACCTTTTTCCGCCGTCGCCAGCCGCGGATCGCCGAAGTGGCCCACTGTGGTCAAGTCCTTTCCGAAATCCTTCGGCGCCCTGAACAGGCCGCCGCCATCGAAGAAGTTGTCAAAGGGAATGGGCTCGCGGGCGCGCCGTTCGACGGGGGCCTTTTGCTGTGGCGTTCCGTGCTGTTCGACGTAGAACGGCACCCCCTTCGACAAGTCGACGAGTTCTGGATGCACCGCCATCAGGCGCGAGGTCTCGCCTTCACCGCCATGGCCCTCGAAGCCCTTCGAATCCAGGATCTCCTTGTGGTGGGCATAGAGCGCCCGGCCCCAGTTCAAGGCGATCACCTCCATGCCCGGATCGTGGGTGAGGTGCTGAGCGACCAGGATCAACAGCGGCCAGTTCTCGGCATGTGCGGTCATCAGTGCCTGCTTAACGAAGCCGTGGCGGTGCAGGCTCTTGCAGATGTCGAGCAGGAGGTTGAACAGTGTCTCGATACGGATGTCGATCGCGCCCGGGAAACCCATCATCTGGGGATTGAGACCGAAATGGATCGGCGGCGCGATCACAGCGCGGACATCCATCTTTTGCAGGTGCACCAGAGTGCGGCGGGCGTATTCCCGAGCGAGCAGCGCGTCATTGCCTAGAGGCGCATGCGGACCGTGCGGCTCGACCGAGCCGATGGTCACCAGCGCGATCTCGGTGCCGGCGTTACGCTCCGCCTCGACCTCGCACCACGTCATCTCGAACATCGTCTTCGGGCCGGGAATCGTATAGAGCGGTGGCGGGCGGTTGCCGCGATCGTGCGGATCTTTGGCCATGGCGTACTCCGATGGCGTGAGTCGGTGAGGAGGAAGCCGGCTCCTGGTCGGGATGAACCGATCCAGGAGCCGGCTGGTCATCACAGGTCAGTTGCGGAGCCTGGGACTTCCTGCCTTGAACGAAACCTGCTCAGGCCAGGTCTGGCCGATGTGCTGCAACCGGAAGGAGGCAACTCCAGCCTTGCGGACGTTGATCAGTTCCTTGCTGACCACGACCGGCTGGAACGGCATTTGTACGGCGCCGATGACCCAGACATTTTCCTCATGCATGCGCATGATCTCCCGTCCGAGCTTGGCACGCTCTTCGGTGTCGACCGTCACCCGCACCTGGTCGAACAGGGTCTGAAGGCGGCGGATGTCCGGCGGCGGCTCTTCGCCGGACTTGCCGTTGGTCTCGTACCAGAGGCCGTATAGCGGAGCCCAGAAGGTGCGGGACAACGTCGGCACATACCAGTCGGGCGACAGGATCCAGAGGTATGTCGTGATATCCGTGCCACTGACGTCGAAGTTGCTCGACATCATGCGCTCGAACCAGAGCGCACGTTCGACCACCTTGAGCGTCGTCTTGACCCCGACCTTCTCCCAGTAGCGGGCGACCAGCTCGTAGGCGTCATTGACGGAGACGCCGGTCGGGTCCGGGAATGACAGGATCTCGATTTCGACGCGCTTTCCATCCGGGCGGAGCCGGAAGCCCTGCGCGTCCTTCTTGTCGATGCCCGCCTTGTCGAGCCGCTCGTTCGCTAGCTTCACGTCGTACTTGGCGAAGTTCTGGCCGCGGCCGGCGACATAGAAGGGGTCGCCTTCGCGCGAGATCGGATGGCCGGTCTTGCCGAGTCCGTTGTAGAGAAGTCCGTTGGCTTCCTCGCGATTGATCGCATGTGAAAGCCCGGCACGGAAGTTGACGTCCGCCATCAGCTTCCGCATCGCGGGGTCTTTGTGGCTCTGGTTCATGTGCATCGCGACCCAGCCGCCTTCGACCTCCCAGCGGAAGACGTCGAAGTTGCCCTTGGCGGAACCATCCACGAGGACCGGCATGTCGACGTAATTGATATGCCTGTATTGCATGTCGATGCCGCCCGAGGCGGCGCGCAGCGTGATCACCTGGGCATCGGCAAGAAGGTCGTTGGTCAGGTAGTCGATGTAGGGAAGCTGGTTTCCGGTGTTGTCGACCTTCCAGTAGTAGGCGTTGCGCTCGGCGATCATGCGGCTTGCCGGAA
>CAMDFP010000372.1 GCA_945897335.1 Asaia bogorensis
AGTGGCTGGCGATCGAGGCGGGCGTGCAGCGCTGCCCCGGATGCATGGCGGTGACGTAGACATCCTCTCCCTCGATGCGGCCCAGGATCGACTCCTTGCCCATGAACGGCTCGGCACAGAACGACGCGCACTCCATCAGCTTGCCGGCATAGTAGGAGACCGCCGGCGAGAGCCCCGCCTCCAGCAGCGGGGCGGCGAAGATGGCGCAGTCGCTGCTGCGGCCGGCGATGACGACGTCGGCGCCGGCACGGAGCGCCGCCCGGATCGGCTCGGCGTTCATCACCGCGACAGCGCGGCTGGTCCGGTCCAGCACGCCCGCATCCGCATCCTCGCGGCCGTCGAGCCCGATGATGCGGGCGCCGGACGCCTGGCGCCGCTTCAGTTCGGCCACCGGGATCTCGGAGTAGATCGCCGAGAGCTTGAACGGCTTGAGCTTGTGCTCGCGCGCGATGTCGGCGATCAGTTCGACGAACTGGTCGACGCCGCGGTCGGTGCCGGTGTCGGAGGCCGAGCCGATGATCATCGGCACGCCGAGCTTCCGGGACTGGATCAGCATGATCTCCAGGTCCTGGCGCTGCCAGGCTGCCAGGCTGACATGCTGGTCGGCGCCGAGCGGACGCGGGCCCATGTCGCAGCTGCCGGCATCGGCGATGATGAAGTCCGGATTCTCCTTGCAGCCGAGGAGGAAGCTGTCCTTCTCCAGCGGCGTGAAGCTGAGATGTCCGGTCGGACAGAGGATCTTGACCGAGGGCATGGGAAAAACTCCGTTAGGACGCAAGACGGGAGGAGGCGGCGTTGCCGCCGGCGAAGTCGAAGTGCCGCCAGTCGGCCTGGCAGGGGTTTCCGGCGGTGAAGGTCAGCGTGCGGGGTCGGGTGGCATAGAGAGCGCAGGAAATGGTGTTGCCGAGGTCGCGCTCGCCGTGCCGGCAGAACCCCTCCCCGCCCTCCTCGCCGTGATACGAGGCGAGGCGTGCCGCGTCGGCGATGCCGAAGGGCGACGGTGCGGCAGCCAGCCGCTGCTGCAGGGTCGGGTGCCGCCGGTCGGAATGACACGACTGCGCTTCGCTCTCCGGCGTGCGCAGATTGGCTTCGGCCATGTCGTTGGTGACGAAGTGGTTGGCGCGGCCGACGCGGCCCCGGACCTTGCGCTCATGGCCGACCCGTTTATGACCGAGCTCGACCGCAGCGACGGTCCCGCCGGCATCGCCCAGGATCAGGAGGCCGCCGCCGACATGCGGCATGCCGAGGATGCGGTCGAGCGCCTCGTCGGTCGAGCCGCAATGGACAAGGAGCCAAGTCAGCAGGAAATAGCGGTGCATGCCGACGCCGTGGTCGGTGGTGCGGCTGTTGGTGTCGGTGACGGCGAGCCCGTCTGAGTTGATGCCGCTCGAGAAGTTGCCGGGGCTGCCGAGCGATCCCAGACACAGCACCTCGCGTCGGCCCCAGTCCGGATCGCGGTGATGGAAGGCCCGCTGGATCGGGATGTGCTCGGGCCGGTAGTCGCGGTTCTTGGCGACGACGGCGCCGAGCTCCGGGTTGGCGACGGCGAAGGAGGTGCAGCCCTCGGGCTGGCGCTCCGCCATCAGGCCGATATCGGAGACGACGGCGCAGTGCATGTAGTCGAACAGCGTGTCCAGCTTCAGGCCGAAGCCGTCGCAGATGCCCTGCATCTCCTCCAGGATCGCCGGGTAGTGGCGCTCGGTATAGATGCGGTCGCCCCGGATCAGCGCCTTGGCATCGGGCGTCGCCAGCGCGGCCCTGGTCTCCTCCAGGCGCGCGGCGACGGCCGTCCGCACGAAGTCGATCATGTCCGGGCACAAGGTCGCCTGCATCCGGCCGCGCTCATAGGCGGTGCCGGTGAGGCGGAGCGGATCGCCGGGCCGGGTCTTCAGCGGGATCATCGGACGTCCTCCGTGAGGTGACAGGAGACCAGATGGCTCTCTGCCGCGGGCTTGAGGGTCGGTGCGACCTCGCGGCAGACGGGCATGACATGCGGGCAGCGGGTGTGGAACCGGCATCCCGACGGCGGCGTCAGTGCGGATGGCGGATCGCCGACCAGCCGCGGACGGATCTCGCCCGCCGGCCGGTCGGTGCGGGGCACGGCGGCGAGCAGCGCCCGGGTGTAGGGATGCCGCGGCCGCTGGACGATCTCGCGCGCCGGCCCGGTCTCGACAATGCGACCCAGATACATGACGGCGATGCGGTCGCTGAGATGGGCGACGACGGCCAGGTCATGGGAGATGAACAGATAGGTCAGACCCAGCTCGCGCTTGAGCTCGCCCAGGAGCCGGATGATCTGCGCCTGGACCGAGACGTCAAGGGCGGAGACCGGCTCGTCACAGACGACGAAGGCCGGCCGGAGAATGAGGGCACGCGCGATGCCGATGCGCTGGCGCTGGCCGCCGGAGAACTGGTGCGGGTAGCGGCGGAGATGCGCCGCGCCGAGGCCGACCCGCTCCAGCATGTCGACCGTGCGGTCGCGGATCTCGCCGGGCGAAAGGCGGTCATGCACGCGAAGGCCGAGGCCGACGATCTCCTCGACCGCATGCCGGGGGTTCAGCGAGGCATAGGGATCCTGGAAGATGATCTGCATCTTCCGGCGGAGTGCCGTCATGGCGTCGGGCGTCACCGTCGCCAGATCGATCCCGCCGAAGCGCACGGTGCCGGAGGTCGGCACCTGCAGGCGCAGCACGACGCGGCCGAGAGTCGACTTGCCGCTGCCGCTCTCGCCGATCAGGCCGAGGGTCTCGCCGGATCGGATGTCGAGATCGACGCCGTCGACGGCATGAACGAGGCTGCCCGGCGCCGGCGGGCGCAGGCGCTGCAACCCGCGACGGAGGTCGAAGGTCTTGCTGACTCCGGCCATCTCGACCAGCGCGTTCATGGCGCGGCCCCGGCCAGGATGCAGCGCGCCTCGCGGCCGGCCGCCGCGGAACGTAGCGCAATCGGCTGGATGCACTCGTCGATGGCGCTGGGGCAGCGCGGCCGGAAGCGGCAGCCTTCGGCGAGCCGCGTCGGATCCGGCACCTGGCCATCGATCGGCGTCAGCGGCTCATCGAGATGCGAGAGCCGCGGCATCGAGCGCAGCAGACCCCGCGTATAGGGATGCTCCGGCGCGTCCACCACCTGCCGCGTCGGCCCGGTCTCAACCACCTGCCCCGCATACATCACCGCCACGCGGTCGCAGCGCTCGGCGACGATGCCGAGGTCGTGGGTGATGAGGACGACGCTCATGCCCAGCGTCGCCCGCATATCGTCGATGAGGTCGAGCACCTGGCTCTGGATGGTGACATCGAGGGCGGTGGTCGGCTCGTCGGCGATCAGCAGCTTCGGCCGGCAGGCGAGCGCGATCGCCACCATCACCCGCTGGCGCATGCCGCCGGAGAACTGATGCGGGTATGCGGACAGCCGCCGCTCGGCATCGGGAATACCGACCAGGCGCAGCATCTCGATCGCCCGCGCTCGTGCCACCTTGGCCCCGATCGCCGGATCATGCGCCTCGATGGTCTCGACGATCTGGGTCTCGACGGTGAAGGACGGGTTCAGCGCCGTCAGCGCGTCCTGCATGGTGACGGCGATCTCTCGGCCCCGCACCGCTCTCAGCTCCGCCGGCGCAAGCCGGGAAAGGTCGCGCCCCAGGAAATCGATCGTTTCCGCCTCGACCCGGCCCGGCGGCCGGACCAGGCCCAGCACGCTGAGGAAGGTGACGCTCTTGCCGGAGCCTGACTCGCCGACGACGCCGAGGCACTCTCCGGGACGCACGTCGAGGTCGACGCCGTCGACCGCCCGCACCAGGCCGCGCCGGGTCGGGAAGCTGGTGCGGAGCCCGCGGATGCTGAGCAGAGGCTCATTCACCGTGCCAGCCTCGGATCGAAGGCGTCGCGGAGGCCTTGGCTCGCGACGTTGATGGCCAGAACCAGTGCCAGAATAGCGAGGCCGGGGAACGTCGAGACCCACCAGGCGTCCAGCAGGAAGGCGCGGCCGTCGGCGACCATGGAGCCCCAGGAGGCAGTCGGCGGCTGCACGCCCAAGCCCAGGAAGGAGAGGCTCGCCTCGGCGATGATGATGTGCGCCATGCGGAAGGTCGCGACCACGATCACCGGCGACAGGATATTGGGCAGGATTTCCCGGCCCATGATGTGCCATCGCGACGCGCCGAGAGCACGAGCCGCCTCGACATAGTCCTGCTCGCGCGCCGACAGCGTTTCGGCGCGGACCACACGGCAGGGCAGCACCCACTCTTTGTAGGCCAGCGCCAGGATGATGTTCTGCAACCCCGGCCCCATCATCGCCATCAGCGCGATGGCGAAGATCAGGTA
>CAMDFP010000373.1 GCA_945897335.1 Asaia bogorensis
CAGGAACAGCCGCCCGCCCCGCTCGCGCAACTGGGCGAGCTCCCCGGCGAGGCGATCGACCGCGCCGGCATCGAGTTGGGCGAGGATCGTTGTGGCTTCAGCGAAATAGCGGCTGGCGTGCGACATCCCGACCGTTCTGTGGCTCCGAAATTCGGCGCCGAGCATAAGGCATCGCGATCAGTCGCCGTAGCGCAATTCACCCGCGCTTGTGCCGCGAGACGGTTAGCCGCGGCCTCGACACCCGCGCCGAAAGGAGCCGATCGGACGCCAAGATGCGCTTGCTGCGGCCAAAGTGCCCAATCCCCAAGCAGTCGGGCCAGGATCTGGGTTCCGTCGACAGGGCTTGCCTCTACAAAGAGCCCTTCACTCGCCGCCCGGCTCCACCATTTGCGGCGAACCGTTCCAACTAATAGATTGATATTCATAGACAATACCTGCGCGCTCGCCCTGACGGCGCATTCGAACGCTTGGCGGCGATCGCCAAGGGGGGTCACCGCCGGCCGACCAGCGCCTCGGCCACCTCCTCCGCTACCTCCAGGGGATCGGGGACTGGCAGGCCGAGGTCCTCGCTGAGGCGCGAGACGTCGAACGCCGTGAAGCGCGGGCCGGTCACGCCCTCGGCCATGGCCTGCGGTTGAGGCACCGGGCGGACCAGTCCATGGTCGACGCGCAGGCGGTCGGCGAGGACGGCCGCCAGCTCGGCATAGCTGATGTCACGACCGGCCGAGAGCTGCCAGATGCCCGAGACCCGGCGGCGGCGCATCCGATCGAGGGTCTCGCAGACCTGCGCCATCGAGACCGGCGCGAGGTAGCGGTCGGAAAACGGTGAGACCGGCCGGCCCGCCAGGAGGTCGCGCCGCCAGGCCCCGAGCACCGGCAGGTCCGTCGTCAGCACCTTGGCGAGGCGCAGCACCGCCCCGCCCGTCAGGGCGAGGATCCGCCGTTCGGCCTCGACCTTCTGGCGGCCATAGGCATCGGTCGGCGTGGCCGGATCGGACGGTCCGGGAAAGCGCCGCCGCCCGTCGAAGACGTGGGAGGTGCTGAGCAGGATGACCTGCGTGCCCTTCCCGGCCAGGCTCTCAGCCAGCCGGGCGACACCATCCACGTTGATCCGCCACGTGCCCTCGGGGTCGGCATTGCAGGCCGCGATCCCGGTGACGCCGCCGGCAATCACGGCACTGGCGTAGCTCGCCCTCTCCAGGGCCGGCCAGTCCATGGCGGCGAGATCGACAGGAGGACGCTCGGGCCCGGCCAGTCCGGGACGCCGTGTCCCGGCGTGAACCGACGCCCCGCCGGCACGGAGCGCGCGGACCAGCGCCGCCCCGATCGCGCCGTCGCTGCCGACCACAAGGACGTCGATCCCCGTCACGAGGTCACGCGGACACGGTCGACAGGCCGATCGCCTGGAGCCTCCCGACGACCGCGGGAGCGACTTCCGGAGGCAGCGGCACGATGACGGGCAGATCCTTCGGGACCTCTCCCGGCGCGATGATCCGGCGGCCGAAATGCAGGTGGCGCTGGCGCCGGGGATCTTCATCGACGAACAGGACCGGGGCGAGATCCAGGACGCCGTCGAGCCATGTCCCGGCGATCGCCGTACCGAAAATGGCGACATCGCCGCGGGCGGCCGCGGCGGCAGCGGCCTCGCCGAGCCGCGAGAGCCAGGCGAGATGCCGTTCGACGAGAGCCAGGGCCTCGGTCTGATCCGAGGCGACGGGGGCGGACACAGGCCCCCGCCTGGCGATGGTCGAAAGCTCCTTCGGCACCACCGCGTCCGAGTTCGCGACCGGCACCAGGCCTGCCCTCGCCAGCAGGACCGACAGCGTTTGCCGGGTTAAATGGGTGGCGTGGTCGGCGATCAGCAGGTCGAACGGGTTGCTTGCGAGATTCGGGACCTCGATCGCCATGACGCCCGCCGGGCCGAGCTTGCCGGCGAGCTTGCGAAGGCTGTCGGCCGGCTGCTCCAGGTGCTCGGCGACATGGACGGCGGTGATCAGGTCGAAACCCTCCGGCAGGTCTTCGATGGTCGCCGTATGGAACGCCTCGACCCCCGGCATCGCGAGAATGGCATCCCTGTAGCGTTCGCCGAGATCCTGGCCGGAAAGGTGCCATCCCGGCGCCATCGACGACAAGTTCCGCAGCAGGGCGCCGTCGCCGCAGCCGAAGTCGAGAGCCCGGCCATGCTCAGGCGAGCCGAGCCGCTCCATCATCCAGCGCAGGAACACCCCGGACCGCGATTCGGCGACCCCGCTCAGGAACACCGACTGCTCGGCTTCCGGCCCTTGCCGGTAGACGACGTAGTCGGCGTAGATCCTCCGGCACTCGTCTCGCCAGGCATCGGTGACGATCTTCTGCGCGGTCCCGCACGACATGCAGACGGCGAGCCGCCCGTCCGCCGGCCACGGCCGGCAATCGGAGGTGACGCGCCTGAGCGTCCGGTATGCCTCGAATTCCCGCAGGTCGGGACCGTCGCACACCTGGCACGCCGGACCCGCGCGTCCATTCGCGCTCATGACCTCGGCATTCAATCGAAGGCGCTCCACGGGTAGCCGCGACGCCGGCAATCTAGTGCACCGGCCACGTTCCGTCGAATGCCGGGCCGCATCGTCCTGCCGCCGACTCCGCCGACGTCTTGATCCGTCACCTCACGCTTGTAAGATCGCGCGGAACAACCCGGCCCGACCTGGTGCGCATTCGGATCCCCGCCTGGAGCATGAGATGAAAGAGATCACCTTCGATTCGCGGGCGAGGGACGAAACCTACTGGCGCGAACTGTCGAGGGTGATCGAAGAGCGCGGCTACTCGACCGAGAGCATCCTCCGCCATTGGCCCGCCTACGTCCTGCGCCGCGATATCCCCCGATTCCTTTCGCACTATGAACTCTTCAAGCACGTCATCGACCTGCCGGGATGCATCGTCGAGCTCGGCGTGTTCAAGGGCGCCAGCTTCTTCACCTGGTCGATGCTCCTGGAGACGTTCGTGCCTTTCGATCGCTCGCGGAAGGTCTTCGGCTTCGACAGCTTCGAAGGGTTGACCGAGTTCTCACCCAAGGACGGCCGCATGGACACGTCCGCGGACAAGGTCGTCGGCGGCTACAAATGCACCGCAGCCGAGCTGGAGACTCTGACCCAGCTTCACAACAGCGACAACATGATCCCGGGGACGAAGCGGGCCAACCTGATCGTCGGCGACATCAAGGACACCATCCCCAAGTTCCTCGAAGACAATCCGGGTCTCAAGATCAGCCTGCTTCATTTCGACGTGGACCTCTACGAGCCGACCAAATTCGGCATGGAGCAGCTGTTCCCTCTCGTCCTGCAAGGCGGTGTCGTCTGCTTCGACGAATACGGCCTGGTGCCTTGGCAAGGCGAGACGCGCGCGGTCGACGAGTATTTCGCCAAGATCGGCATTGCGCCGGTAATCATGAAGCACGCCTTCACTCAGACGCCGCACGGATATCTCATCAAGTCATGACCACGCCCGCATCCGCCTCGGGCATGGCGTTGACGGTATCGCCGTCGGATCTCGCGCTCGCGAAGTCGATCTACGATCGCCGCGGCATTGTCGTCGTTCGCGGCCTGCTCGACGCGGAAGTTGTCGGACGCGCGCTCGAAACCTTGCGCAAGCTGCTGGCCGCACGCGCCGCCGCGGTCGGCATCGACGGCCTCGCGAGCGCATCGGCGCACGAGCTGATCAATGCGCTCCAGGCACGCGATCGCCGCTACGTGATGGATGTCATCCGGATCGGCAAGGACCTGCCCGAGTTCTATGGCACCTTCACCCATCCGGGCCTCCTGGAGTTCGCCAAGGCCCTGGTCGGCTCCGACATCCTGCAATGCGTCCACGACATCGCCCAGATCCGCATCGATCCGCCGGACGATGCCGTCCGAAACTTCGATTGGCACCAGGACTTCCAGTACAACCTGACCAGCGAGAATGCGGTGACCGCGTGGTTCCCGCTGTCGCCGATCGACCGCGACATGGGCCGGCTCGTCGTCGCGCCGGAATCCCATCGCGCACTCGCCAAGGTCGAGCTCGACCGCCGCGCGCATGTCCCCGGCCAGGGGACGACCCACGCAACGGTGAAATTCCAGGTCGACCAACCGGCGCTCGAGGCTCACGCGATAGAACTCGACATCGTCGAGCCGGGCGACGTCGCGTTCTTCGACTGCAAGCTGCTCCACCGGAGCGGCCTCAACCGGAGCGACCGCAGCCGGATCGTCTTCAATCCGCGCTACGGCAATGCCCTTGATCCCGCCGTCGTCGGGCGCGGATGGTCATGCATGCGCGACAAGACCCAGGATCTTCTGGA
>CAMDFP010000374.1 GCA_945897335.1 Asaia bogorensis
CTCTACACCGAGGGCTACCACGTGCCTGCGGGCGAGACCTATACCGCGGTCGAGGCGCCGAAGGGAGAGTTCGGCGTCTATCTGATCGCCGACGGATCGAACCGGCCCTATCGCTGCAAGATCCGCGCGCCGGGATTTCCCCACCTGCAGGCGATGGAGTTCTGCTCCAAGGGCCACATGCTGGCAGACTCCGTCGCCATCCTCGGTTCCATGGACATCGTCTTCGGCGAGATCGACCGATGAGCGCTCAGGAGTCTTCCCACGCCGTGCCGCAGCCGGCGAGCTTCGAGTTCTCGCCCGAGAATCTCGAGCGCGCCAAGAAGATCATCGCCAAGTACCCGCCGGGGAAGCAGCAGTCCGCCGTGATGCCGCTGCTCGACCTGGCCCAGCGCCAGCACGACAACTGGCTGCCGATCGCGGCGATGGAATACATCGCGAAGATGCTGGAGATGGCGCCGATCCGCGTGCGCGAGGTCGCCACCTTCTACACCATGTACAACCACGCCCCGATCGGCCGGCACCACGTGCAGATCTGCACGACGACGCCATGCTGGCTGCGCGGCCCGGAAGGGATCGTCGAGGCGTGCGAGAAGCGGCTCGGCATCAAGGTCGGCGAGACCACGGCCGACCGGCAGTTCACGCTGGCCGAGGTCGAGTGCCTGGGCGCCTGCGTGAACGCGCCGATGCTGCAGATCGGCGACGACTACTTCGAGGACCTGACGCCTGAGACGACGGTCAAGCTGCTGGATGCCGTCGCCCGCGGCGAGAAGCCGAAGCCGGGCAACCAGTCCAAGCGCCTGACCTCCTCGCCCGAAGGTGGATTCACCACGCTACTCGATACGGCGAAGGGAAGCGACTGATGCTCGCCGATACGGATCGCATCTTCACCAATCTCTACGGCCAAGCCGACTGGGGCCTCGCCGGCGCCCGCGCGCGCGGCGACTGGGACGGCACCAAGGACCTGATCCTCAAGGGCCGGGAGTGGATCATTGAGGAAGTGAAGAAGTCGCAGCTGCGCGGTCGCGGCGGCGCCGGCTTCTCCACCGGCATGAAGTGGTCGTTCATGCCCAAGCAGTCGGACGGGCGCCCGTCGTATCTCGTCATCAACGCCGACGAGGGCGAGCCCGGCACCTGCAAGGACCGGGACATGCTGCGCCACGACCCGCACAAGCTGGTCGAGGGCTGCCTGCTCGCCTGCGTCGGCATCGGCGCGCATGCCTGTTACATCTACATCCGCGGCGAGTTCTACCAGGAGGGCTCTAACCTCCAGCGTGCCATCGACGAGGCTTATGAGGCTGGTCTGATCGGCAAGAACGCCTGCGGCACCGGCTATGACTGCGACATCTATCTGCATCGCGGTGCCGGCGCCTATATATGCGGCGAAGAGACGGCGCTGATCGAGAGCCTGGAAGGCAAGAAGGGCCAGCCGCGCTTGAAGCCGCCGTTCCCGGCCTTCTGCGGCGTCTGGGGCTGCCCCACGACCGTCAACAACGTCGAGACCGTCGCCGTCGTCCCGACCATCCTCAGGCGCGGAGCCGCATGGTTCGCCGGCATCGGCCGTCCGAACAACACAGGCCCGAAGGTTTTCTGCATCTCGGGCCACGTGAACAAGCCCTGCAACGTCGAGGACTCGCTCGGCGTTCCATTGCGTGAGCTGATAGAGAAGCATGCCGGCGGCGTTCGCGGCGGCTGGGACAATCTGCTGGCAGTCATTCCCGGCGGTTCGTCGATGCCGGTGCTGCCGAAATCGGTCGCCGACACCATCCAGATGGACTTCGATTACCTGCGCGATGCCAAGTCCGGCCTCGGCACGGCGGCGATCGTGGTCATGGACAAGTCGACCGACATCGTCCGCGCCTTCGCGCGCCTGGCCGCCTTCTACAAACACGAGAGCTGCGGCCAGTGCACGCCCTGCCGCGAGGGCACCGGCTGGATGTATCGGATGCTGACGCGCATGTCGAAAGGCAAGGCGACGATGGCCGACATCGACCTGCTCGACGCCGTCACCAAGCAGATCGAAGGCCACACCATCTGCGCCTTCGGCGAAGGCGCCGCCTGGCCGGTGATGGGCCTGTTGCGTCACTTCCGCCCGGAAATCGAGCAGCGGCTCGGGGCTGCCGTGAAGCGGGCGGCGGAGTAGGGGATCATGCCGAAGCTCAAGATCGACGACGTCGAAGTCGAGGTTCCCGGCGGCTTCACCGTTCTGCAGGCCTGCGAGGTCGCCGGCGTGGAGATCCCGCGCTTCTGCTACCACGACCGCCTGTCGATCGCCGGCAATTGCCGGATGTGCCTGGTCGAGATGGAGAAGTCGCCGAAGCCGATCGCCTCATGCGCGATGCCGGCCGCCGACAACATGGTGATCAAGACCAACACGCCGATGGCCAAAAAGGCGCGCCAGGGCGTGATGGAGTTCCTGCTGATCAACCACCCGCTCGACTGCCCGATCTGCGATCAGGGCGGCGAATGCGACCTGCAGGACCAGGCCGTCGCCTACGGCATGGACCACAGCCGCTACAAGGAGAACAAGCGCGCCGTCCGCGACAAGGAGATGGGGCCGCTGGTCAAGACCATCATGACCCGCTGCATCCATTGCACCCGCTGCGTCCGCTTCGCGACCGAGGTCGCCGGCGTCGACGATCTCGGCCTGCTCTACCGCGGCGAGAACGCGCAGATCACGACGTACCTCGAGAAGGCCTTCGCCTCAGAGCTTTCCGGCAACGTCATCGACCTCTGCCCGGTCGGTGCGCTCACCTCCAAGCCCTATGCCTTCACCGCGCGCCCCTGGGAGCTCAGGAAGACGGAGTCGGTGGACGTCTCCGACGCACTCGGCTGCAACATCCGCATCGACGCGCGGGGCAATGAGGTGCTGCGCGTGCTGCCGCGCCTCAACGAGGACGTCAACGAGGAGTGGATCTCCGACAAAGCTCGCTTCGCCTGTGATGGTCTCAAGCGCCAGCGCCTCGACCGCCCCTATGTTCGGAAGGACGGCAAGCTTCAGCCCGTGAGCTGGGACGAAGCGCTGAATGTCGCCGCCGAGAAGCTGAAGGCCGCCGGCTCGAAAGCCGCAGCCATCGTCGGCGATCTCGCCGATGCTGAGTCGATGGTGGCGCTGAAGGACCTGATGGCGAACTTGCGCTCGACCAGCGTCGACTGCCGCCAGGACGGCGCCAAGCTCGATGGCTCGACTCGCGGCGCCTATCTGTTCAATGCCGGCATCTCGGGGATCGAGCAGGCGGATGCGATCCTCCTGATCGGCACCAATCCGCGCGCCGAGGCGCCGGTGTTGAACGCGCGTATCCGCAAGCGCTTCCTCGCCGGCGGGCTGAAGATCGGGTCGATCGGGCCTGTCGCCGACCTGACCTTCCCGGTCCAGAGCCTGGGCGCAGGCCCGCAGACGCTGGCCGAGGTCGCCGAGGGCAAGCATGCGTTCTTCGAGACGCTGAAGTCGGCGAAAAAGCCGATGCTGATCATCGGCCAGGGCGCGCTTCGCCGGGCCGACGGTGCCGCGGTGCTGGCATCGGCGCGGGCGCTGGCCGAGGCGGCCGGCATGATCCGCGAGGACTGGAACGGCTTCTGCGTGCTGCACACAGCGGCCTCCCGCGTCGGTGGCCTCGACCTCGGCCTGGTGCCTGGTGCCGGCGGCCGCGATGTCGCCGGGATCGTCGACGGGGCAGGGAAGGGCGAGGTTTCCGTCGTCTATCTGCTGGGCGCCGACGAGATCGACACCCGCAAGCTTGGGAATGCCTTCGTCATCTACCAGGGCCACCACGGCGATGCCGGCGCCAACCGCGCCGACGTGATCCTGCCGGGCTCGGCCTATACCGAGAAGAACGGCACCTACGTCAACACCGAGGGCCGGGTTCAGCTCGGCCGGCTCGCGGTCTTCCCGCCGGGCGAGGCGCGCGAGGATTGGAAGATCCTGAGGGCGCTGTCCGACAAGCTGGGCCAGCCGCTGCCTTACGACAATCTCGGTCAGGTCCGCCGCAGGCTGGTGGCGGTCAATCCGGTCTTCGGCACGCTCGAGACCGCGAAGCCTGGTGCCTGGGGCGTCTTCGGGCTGGCCGGCCAGATGGGGGCGGATGCCTTCGCCTCGCCGATCCGGAACTTCTACATGACCGACGCGATCAGCCGCGCCTCGCCGACCATGGCGGAGTGCACCACCGTGTTTGCGAGCGACCAGGCCCGGACCGGCACCCATGGCTGAGTTCCTGAGCGGATACGTCTATCCCGGCGCCATCATCCTGGCGCAGATCGTCGCCATCATCCTGCCGCTACTCTTGTCTGTGGCCTACCTGACCCTGGCCGAGCGCA
>CAMDFP010000375.1 GCA_945897335.1 Asaia bogorensis
CGGCCAAGGGCAACCGCTTCGCCTTCGCCCAGTTCTCCGACCGCACCGGCGTCTTCGAGGCGACGCTGTTCTCGGAGATCCTGGCGCAGAAGCGCAGCCTCCTCGAACCCGGCACGCCGCTCCTGGTGGTCGCCGACGTGCGCCCCGACGGCGAGGGCGTCCGCCTCAACATCACCGACCTGCAGCCGCTGGACGAGGCGGTGGCGCATGCCGCCCAGGGCCTCCGCATCTACCTCCGCGACGACAAGCCGTTGACCGCAATCTCCGGCATCATCGGCCGCGAGAAGAAGGGCCGCGGCAAGGTCAAGCTGGTGCTGGACGCCGGCTCGAGCGAGATCGAGGTCGCCGTCCCCGGCGGCTTCGTCATCACCGCGCAGACCCGCGCCGCGATCAAGGCGATCCCGGGGATCGTCGAGGTCAGGGATATATAGTTCGGAAACTCTCTCCCGGCGAAGTCGACGAGGGAACTCGCCGTCTACTTAAACCCTCTCGATCAGCGCCTGCGCCGCGGCCGGGTTGCGGACCTTGGCGCCGGAGATGATGTAGACGAAGGCGTCGCCGCGCTTGGCCCAGGTCTTGGCCCGCTTCGCCCATTTGTCGAGGTCGGGTTTGGCGTAGCCGGTCTCGATGTCGTCCTTCGTGCCCATGAGGCGGGCGTAGACGAAGTCGGCGGCGGGCTCGTCGATCTCTGGGAAGTCCGCGTCATCGGCGCCGAAGACGATGGCGGCGCCGTATTTGCGGGCGAGGTCGTAGAAGCGCGGGTCCTGGAAGCTCGCATGGCGTACTTCGAGGGTGTGGCGCAGCTTCAGGCCTTTCAGCTCCTTCGGCAGCAGCTTGAGGAAGCCCTCGAAGTCGTCGGGATCGAACTTCTTGGTCCCCATGAACTGCCAGTTGATCGGGCCGAGGCGGTCGCCGAGCTCGTGCAGGCCCTGGCTCATGAACTTGGCGACGGAGTCCTTGGCGTCGGCCAGCACCTTGCGGTTGGTGCAGAAGCGCGACGCCTTCACCGAAAAGACGAATCCGTCGGGCGTCTCCTCCCGCCACTTGGCCCAGGTCTCCGGCTTGAAGCCCGAGTAATAGGTGCCGTTGATCTCGATCGAGGTGAGCTTGCGGCTGGCGTATTCGAGTTCGCGCTTGTGGGCGAGGCCGTCGGGATAGAAGACGCCCCGCCACGGCTCGAAGGTCCAGCCGCCGATCCCGACAAGAATCATGCCTGCCATGAGCGCGTCCCTTAAGCGGTCCGGCGGGGTCCGCCGGTCGCCATGATAGACGAGCGCTCAGTCGCCCCGCGAGCGGCCCTCGGCGCCGATGCGGCCGGCGCCATGGACGAAGACGAAGAGGAGGCCGCCGACCAGCGCCATGTTCTTCCAGAAGGCGCCGGCCTGGGCCGGCACGACCCAGAACTGGTGGGAGGTCACGTTCGCCATGATGACGAAGGCGATCAGAAGCAGCGCGGCAAGCCGGGTCCTGTAGCCCAGCAGCACGCCGAGGCTGCCGACGATCAGGGCGACGACCGCCAGGATCGCCCAGACGGTCGGAAACGGCAGACCCTTGGGTGCCAGCGAGGCGGCAAAGCCCGAGAAGTTCATGATCTTGCCGTAGGCGTCGGGAATGAACAGCGCGGCGATGAGGATGCGTCCGAGCAGCAGCAGGATGTCGCGAAAGGACGACGCGATCCGGTCGGGGAGGGCGAGCAGCGTGTTCATCCGGGTCTCCTAGTGAGGCGGGCGCATGATGGCGGAAAACCCGGAACGCGTTCATAACGTTGGCGTGTCCGGCGGGGCCGGCTTGCCGCGGCCTCGGCCCTTGCCAAAGTGCTGATATCCCGTTAAAAGCCGCGCCACTTCACACGCGGGCCAAGGCGTTCGGGCGGGTCGCCCGGATGCTCCGGTGTCCCTTGAAGGGACGATTGCCCGCGGAGGATCAACCGGAAAAGGACTTGCAGATCATGTCTCTGCCGACTTTCACCATGCGCCAGCTGCTCGAAGCGGGCGTCCATTTCGGCCATCACACCCGTCGCTGGAACCCGAAGATGCAGCCTTACCTCTTCGGGGTCAGGAACGGCATCCACATCATCGACCTCGAGCAGACGGTGCCGATGCTGCACCGCGCCCTCGAGTCGGTCCGCCAGGTCGTCTCCAGCGGCGGCCGCGTGCTCTTCGTCGGCACCAAGCGCCAGGCGGCCGAGCTGGTCGCCGCCGCCGCCAAGCGCTGCGGGCAGTACTACGTCAATCACCGCTGGCTCGGCGGCATGCTGACCAACTTCCGCACCATCTCGCAGTCGATCAAGCGGCTGCGCGAGCTCGAGGAGCGGGTGGTCACCGACCAGTCGATCATCACCAAAAAAGAGCTGCTGACCCTCACGCGCGAGAAGGACAAGCTCGAGCGCGCGCTCGGCGGCATCAAGGAGATGGGCGGTCTTCCCGACCTCATCTTCATCATCGACACCAACAAGGAGGCGATCGCCGTCCTCGAGGCGGCCAAGCTCGGCATCCCCGTGGTCGCGGTGATCGATTCCAACTCCGATCCGGCCGGCGTCACCTATCCGGTGCCCGGCAACGACGACGCGCTCCGCGCCATCACGCTTTATTGCGATCTCGTCTCCTCGGCCGTTCTCGACGGACTGCAGGCCGAGATGGTGGCCGCCGGCGTCGACATCGGCGAGTCGGAGGAGGCCGGCGAAGGGGTTCCGGCCGACGAGGATGCGCCTCCGGCCGAGCCGGCCGCCGAGGCCCAGCCCACCGAGGCGACCGCCTGACCGGACCGAAGCTTCGATAGCGGATTATCGGAACGGCGGCGCCCAACAACGCCGCCGTTTCGCCATGAACCGGACGTAAGTGTTTTTTGAGAAACGAAGGATAGAGACCGATGGCCGAGATCACCGCCCAGCTGGTGAAGGAACTCCGCGAAAAGACCGGGGCCGGCATGATGGATTGCAAGAAGGCCCTGGCCGAGAACAAGGGCGACATCGAAGAGGCCAGCGACTGGCTGCGTAAGAAGGGCCTTTCGGCCGCCGCCAAGAAGTCCGGCCGTATCGCTGCCGAAGGCCTGGTCGGCGTCGCCGCCAAGGGGGTCCGCGGCGCGGTGGTCGAGGTCAATGCCGAGACCGACTTCGTCGCCCGCAACGACAAGTTCCAGGAGTTCGTGAAGGCGACGACCGAGATCGCGTTGCAGGCGAACGGCGACGTCGAGGCGCTGAAGAGCGCCAAGATGGCGAGCGGCAAGTCCGTGAGCGACGAGCTGACCGATCTCGTCGCCACCATCGGCGAGAACATGAACCTCCGTCGCTCGACCACGCTCTCGGTCGGCAGCGGCGTGGTTTCGTCCTACATGCACAACGCGCTGACCCCCGGCCTCGGCCGCATCGGCGTGCTGGTGGCGCTCGAGTCGACCGCACCGGTGGCGAAGCTGCAGGAGCTGGCGCACAAGCTGTCGCTTCATGTCGCCGCCGCCAACCCGATCGCGCTCTCGACCGCCGACGTGCCGGCGGCCACCGTCGAGCGCGAGCGCAACATCCTGACCGAGCAGGCCCAGGCCAGCGGCCGCCCGCCCGAGGTCATCGCCAAGATGGTCGAGGGGCGGCTCCGCAAGTTCTACGAGGAGAGCGTGTTCCTGGAGCAGGTCTTCGTCGTCGACGGCGAGACCAAGGTCGCCAAGGTGGTCGAGCAGGCCGCCAAGGAAGCGGGCGCGCCGATCAAGGTAGCGGGCTTCGTCCGCTACGCCCTCGGCGAGGGGATCGAGAAGAAGCAGGAAGACTTCGCGGCCGAGGTCGCGGCCCAGATCAAGCGCTGAGCCGCGCCGTGAGCCCCACTCCGAAACAGCGCTATCGCCGGGTTCTGCTCAAGATCTCCGGCGAAGCGCTGATGGGGGAACAGGAGTTCGGCCTCGATCCGGTGATCGTCGATCGCATCGCCGACGAGATCGAGGACGTCCGCAAGCTCGGCGTCGAAGTCTCGGTCGTCATCGGCGGCGGCAACATCTTCCGCGGCGTTTCCGGGGCCGCGAACGGCATGGAGCGCGCCACCGCCGACTATATGGGCATGCTGGCGACGGTGATAAACGCGCTGTCGCTGCAGAGCGCGCTCGAGCGGAAGAAGGTGGAGACCCGGGTGCAGTCGGCGCTGCCGATCGCCGCCGTCTGCGAGCCCTACATCCGCCGCCGCGCCGTCCGCCACATGGAGAAGGGGCGGGTGGTGATCTTCGCCGCCGGCACCGGCAACCCGTTCTTCACCACCGATACGGCCGCGATGCTCCGCGCCGTCGAGATGAGCTGCGACTGCGTGCTCAAGGGCACCCAAGT
>CAMDFP010000376.1 GCA_945897335.1 Asaia bogorensis
TGGTCGGGTTCAGCCCTGGCGTGCCGGCGGCCGGCGCTCCGCCCAGCCCTCGCACCGACGAACTCGGCATCGCCGAGCGCGCCCTGACGGCCATGCAGGAGGAGCTGCGCCACGCCTTCCGCCAGCAGGCGCGGCTGGCGGCTCTGGGCAGCGGCGTCTCCAAGCTGGGCCATGACCTCCGCAATATCCTGTCTTCGGTGCAGGTGCTGTCGGACCGCCTTGCGGATTCGACCGATCCCGAGGTGAAGCAGCTGACGCCGCGGCTGGTCCGCGCCGTCAACCGGGCGGTGGCGCTGACCCAGTCGACTCTGGACTTTGCGGCCGAGCGCCCGGAGGTGACGCCCAGGCGCTTCCACCTGGCTGACCTGGTCCAGGAGATAGGGCAGGACACGGCAGTGATGGGCGCGGACGGATTCCGCCTGGAATCGGTACTGACGCCGGACTTCGAGGTCGACGCCGACCGCGACCAGTTGCACCGGGTGCTTGGCAACCTGGTCCGGAACGCCCGACTCGCCGGCGCACGGCTGGCCGAGATCGGTGCCGCCCTCGGGCCTGCGGGAGTCTCGATCACCGTCAAGGACGACGGTCCCGGAATTGCCGAGACGGTACGCCCTAAGCTGTTCCAGCCCTTCAACACCGGCCGGCCCGGCGGCACCGGCCTCGGCCTCGCCATCGCCCGCGATCTGGTAGTGGCCCATGGCGGCGAAATCCGACTGGTCGCCACCGGACTGGAAGGCACCATCTTCCGCATCGACCTGCCGGCCTCAAATGCTATACGGACGGTCTCCTGAACGGCGAGGCCGGCTAGAACATGATCCCGCGTTACACCCGCGCAGAGATGGCCCGGATCTGGGAGCCGGAAAACCGCTACCGCATCTGGTTCGAGATCGAGGTCCTGGCCGCCGAGGCGATGGCCGAGCTCGGCGTCGTGCCGAAATCCGCGGTCGAGGCCATCCGCGCCCGCGGCAAGGTCGAGCCGGCTCGTATCGATGAGATCGAGAAGACCACCAAGCACGACGTCATCGCCTTCCTGACCAATGTCGCCGAGCACGTCGGCGAGGAAGCCCGCTTCCTCCATCAGGGCATGACGTCCTCCGATGTTCTCGACACCTGTCTTTCGGTGCAGCTGGTGCAGGCTGCGGACATCCTGATCGCCGACGTCGACAAGGTTCTGGCCGCCCTCAAGCGGCGCGCGATCGAACACAAGGCGACGGTCTGCATCGGCCGCAGCCACGGTATCCATGCGGAGCCCACCACATTCGGCGTCAAGCTGCTCGGCCACTACGCCGAGTTCCGTCGCAACCGCGCACGGCTGGTGGCCGCCCGGACCGAGGTCGCAACCTGCGCCATCTCCGGTCCGGTCGGCACCTTTGCCACCGTCGATCCCAGGGTCGAGGCCTATGTCGCGGCCAAGCTCGGCCTCACCCCCGAGCCGGTCTCGACCCAGGTGATCCCGCGCGACCGCCATGCCGCTTTCTTCTCTGCGCTCGCGGTGGTCGCCTCGGGGATCGAGCGGCTGGCGACCGAGATCCGGCACCTGCAGCGGACCGAGGTGCGGGAGGCGGAGGAGTACTTCTCGCCCGGCCAGAAGGGCTCGTCCTCGATGCCGCACAAGCGCAACCCGGTGCTGACCGAGAACCTGACCGGCCTCGCCCGCCTGGTGCGCTCGGCGGTGATCCCGGCGCTGGAGAACGTGACGCTCTGGCACGAGCGCGACATCAGCCATTCCTCGGTCGAGCGCGGCATCGGGCCGGACGCAACGGCGCATCTCGACTTCGCCCTCAACCGCCTCGCGCGCGTCGTCGAGGAGCTGGTGGTCTACCCGGAGCGGATGAAGACGAACCTGGAGACCCTGGGTGGCCTCGTTTTTTCCCAACGCGTGCTGCTGGAGCTGACCCAGGCGGGCGTATCGCGCGAAGCCGCCTACGAGATCGTGCAGCGGAACGCCATGGCGACCTGGCGCGAGGGCGGCCAGTTCCTGGAGCGGCTGAAGGGGGAAAAGGCGGTAGTCGATGCCGTCGGCGTTCAGAAGCTCGAGGGCCTGTTCGACATGGGCTACCACACCAAGCACGTCGAGACGATCTTCAACCGCGTGCTCGGGTGACGCATCGTCCCGGCCCGCTATAAGGGCCGGGACGAGGTCAGGTCGGTATCAATCCCAGGTATATGAGGCGACGTCGGTCGCCTTGTTGTACTTGAGCGTGACGTTGCTGATCTTGCAGAGATCGAGGCCGCGGAAGATCGACGAGCTATTGTCGGTCCAGGTCACCTTCATGTTCCAGGTGCAGCCCTTGTCGGCGCCGCTGAACTTCACGTCGAACTTGTTGCCTTCGCCGAGCGTGCCGCTCAGCTCGTTCTCGTTGAAGACGTTGTCGCCGGGCGGGTTGATATAGAGCCCCTTGATGTCATAGCCGGTTGAGTTGATGACCGTGAAATTGCGGTCATCGGCCGACGCGATCGAGGAGAAGAGCGCGAACGTCATTGCGAGGACGATCGCCAGACGAGAAACCATGGCTTTTCCTTTCCGGACGTCGAGACGGAGGGTCGGAATAGACCTTCCGAGGGCGCGAAGAATAGTTGAAAATTCGTTCAGGACTATCTCAAAAGGATTATCGTACCGGGTCGCTCCGAACGAATTTCCGTGATCGCAATCGTCATCCTCGGCGGTCAAGATGGAGTTCGACCCGTCTAACCCTTGACCCGGCCCGCCGGGACGGTCCAAACCCTAGACTTTCCGGGGACTTACTTTATTTTGGGGATGCAGCTTCCGCGCGTCCCCGCCGGCGCCTCACAGGCCGCCCCCCCGGGCTCTCGCGCGCGTCCCCGAAGCCTCCAGGAGGAACCGACCGTGCCCGTCACCGGCCATGACCAGATGAAGACCCGCCGCATCCTCAAGGTGGGCTCCAAGAGCTACGACTATTTCTCGCTGGAGGCGGCCGAGAAGGCCGGCCTCGGCGACGTCTCCCGGCTTCCCTTCTCGCTGAAGGTGCTGCTGGAGAACCTGCTCCGCTGGGAGGACGGGCGCACGGTCACGGTCGACGACGTCAAGGCGGTCGCCGCCTGGCTCAAGGACAAGCGCTCCGACCGCGAGATCGCCTATCGTCCGGCCCGCGTGCTGATGCAGGACTTCACCGGCGTCCCCGCGGTCGTCGACCTGGCCGCCATGCGCGATGCCATGGTCGCCCTCGGCGGTGATCCGACCAAGATCAACCCGCTGTCCCCGGTCGATCTCGTCATCGACCATTCGGTGACGGTGGACAATTTCGGCACGGCGAAGTCCTTCGCCGACAACGTCGCGCTGGAGTTCGACCGGAACGGCGAGCGCTACGAATTCCTGCGCTGGGGCCAGGACGCGTTCTCGAACTTCCGCGTGGTGCCGCCCGGCACCGGCATCTGCCATCAGGTGAACCTCGAGTATCTGGCGCAGGTGGTGTGGACCAATTCGGCCGACGGCCCGACCGTGGCCTATCCGGACACGCTGGTCGGCACCGACAGCCACACCACCATGGTCAATGGCCTCGCCGTGCTGGGCTGGGGCGTCGGCGGCATCGAGGCCGAAGCGGCGATGCTGGGCCAGCCGGTCTCCATGCTGATCCCCGAGGTCGTGGGATTCCGCATGACCGGCAAGCCGAAGGAAGGCACCACCGCCACAGACGTGGTGCTGACCGTCACGCAGATGCTGCGGAAGAAGGGCGTGGTCAACAAGTTCGTCGAGTTCTTCGGCCCCGGCCTCGACGGGCTGACGCTCGCCGACCGCGCCACCGTCGCCAACATGGCACCCGAATACGGCGCCACCTGCGGCTTCTTCCCGATCGACGCCGAGACCATCCGGTATCTGAAGTTTTCCGGCCGCGACGCCGACCGGATCGCGCTGGTCGAGGCCTATGCCAAGGCCCAGGGCATGTGGCGGGACGCCAGCACGCCGGACCCGATCTTCACCGACACGCTCGAGCTCGACCTCTCGACCGTCGAGCCGTCGCTGGCCGGGCCGAAGCGCCCGCAGGACCGGGTGCTGCTCTCGCAGGCCGCACCGAGCTTCGGCACGGCGCTGACGGAGATGGGCGGCGGCGATCGCCGCGTCGCCGTCGCCGGCACCAACTACGAACTCAAGGACGGCGACGTCGTCATCGCCGCGATCACCAGCTGCACCAACACCTCCAACCCGGCGGTGCTGATGGCGGCGGGCCTTCTCGCCAAGAAGGCGGTCGCCAAGGGCCTGACGGTGAAGCCCTGGGTCAAGACCTCGCTGGCGCCGGGAAGCCAGGTGGTCACCGACT
>CAMDFP010000377.1 GCA_945897335.1 Asaia bogorensis
CGCGCGACCGGGCAGCAAATCCTTGATCCGATCCCACTGGTCATCACGCAAGCCATAACGTCGCATCGGTCAGCCCCCCCTTCAGGCCGACCTCCTATGAATCACGCATCTCTACTCTTGGGAATCCTCTAATTGAGGACGCGCCCTAGCACGCGTCCGAAACCGGACCGGCGGGCGCTCCCAAAAAAGGCGCCCGCCGATCCGTCTCCTTTCCAGCGTCCCTCGATGCTCCGCTTCATCCTCACCCGCGCCAGCCTGATCGTGCCGACCTTCCTCGGCATCATGCTGCTCAGCTTCGTCCTGATCCGGCTGGTACCCGGCGACCCGATCGAGGTTCGCATGGGCGAGCGCGGCATCACGCCAGAACGTCACGCCCAGCTCCTGCATCAGTACGGCCTCGACCGCCCGCTCTGGCAGCAATTCGCGAGCTATGTCGGCCAGGTCGCCCGGGGCGATCTCGGCGTCTCCATCATCACCAAGAGCCCGGTCATAAAGGAGTTCGCGGCGCTGTTCCCGGCGACGCTGGAACTCGGCGCGGCGGCGATTCTGTTCGCGATCCTGTTCGGCCTGCCGGCCGGCATCATCGCGGCGGTCCACCGCGGCTCGGTCTTCGACCACACGCTGATGGGCGTGTCGCTCACCGGCTATTCCATGCCGATCTTCTGGTGGGGGCTGCTGCTGATCCTGCTGTTCTCGGTCCAGCTCGGCCTGACGCCGGTCTCCGGCCGCCTCGCCGCCGCCTTCTTCGTCGAGCCGAAGACCGGGTTCCTGCTCATCGACTCGTTGCTCTCGGACGAGAAGGGCGCCTTCAAGTCGGCGGCCCGGCATCTGATCCTCCCGACCATCGTGCTTGGCACCATTCCGCTCGCGGTGATCGCGCGCATGACCCGCTCCTCGATGCTGGAAGTCCTGAACGAGGACTACATCAGGACGGCGCGGGCGAAAGGTCTTGGCACCTTCCGCGTCGTCGCCCTGCATGCGCTCCGGAACGCGCTGATCCCGGTCGTCACCGTCATCGGCCTTCAGGTCGGCTCGCTTCTGGGCGGCGCGATCCTGACCGAGACGATCTTCTCCTGGCCCGGCATTGGCAGCTGGCTGGTCGAGTCGATCAACCGTCGCGATTATCCAGTGCTCCAGGGTGGCATTCTGCTGGTCGCGAGCCTGGTGATGCTGGTCAACCTCGCCGTCGACCTCCTCTACGGTGTGCTCAATCCGAGGATCCGCCGGTGACCGCCGAGATCCTCGAGACCCCCCGTCCGGCGGAGCCGGTGCCGCCCGGTCCGTTCCGGGAGGTCTGGAGCGCCTTCGTCGAGAACAAGGGCGCCGTCGCCGGCCTGGTCGTCATCCTTTTCGTTGCCTTCGTCGCGATCTTCGCCGACCTCCTCGCGCTTCATTCGCCGATCGAGCAGTACCGCGACGCGTTGCTGCTGCCGCCGGTGTGGCAGGACGGCGGGGGCTGGAGCCATCCTCTGGGTACCGACGACATCGGCCGCGACATTCTCTCCCGCCTCATCTACGGCGCGCGGCTTTCCATGGTGATCGGCACCATCGTCGTCACCATCTCGCTGGCCGTCGGCACCATGTTGGGCCTGGCCGCGGCATTCCTTCGCGGCGTCACCGACATCGCGATCATGCGGCTGATGGACGTCATGCTGGCGCTGCCGAGCCTGCTGCTCGCCATCGTCATCGTCGCCATTCTCGGCCCCGGTCTCTTCAACGCCATGATTGCGGTCTCGATCGTGACCCTGCCGCACTTCACCCGTCTCGCGCGGGCAGCGGCGATGAGCGAGTTGACCCGGGAATATGTGGCGTCCGCCCGTCTCGCCGGTTCCGGGCCGTTCCGGCTGATGTTCGTGACCGTGCTGCCGAACTGCCTGGCGCCGCTGATCGTCCAGGCGACGCTGGGCTTCTCCAACGCCATCCTCGATGCCGCAGCGTTGGGCTTCCTCGGCCTTGGCGCGCAGCCTCCGACTCCCGAATGGGGGACGATGCTGGCGGGCTCGCTGCAGTTCGTTCAGCGGGCGTGGTGGGTGGTCAGCTTGCCCGGCATTGCCATCCTGGTCACCGTGCTCGCCTTCAACCTGATGGGCGACGGCCTCCGTGATGCGCTCGATCCGAAGCTGAAGCGCTGATGGGCCTGCTCGAGATCCGCGGCCTCACGGTCGACTTCACCACCTCGCGCGGCACGCTCAGGGCCGTGGACTCGGTCGACCTCGACGTGGCGGAGGGCGAGGTCCTGGGCGTGGTCGGCGAGTCGGGATCGGGCAAGAGCGTCTCGATGCTGGCGGTCATGGGTCTGCTGCCGTCGAACGCCCGCATCACCGCAGACCGGCTCGCCTTCGACGGCCGCGACCTGCTCGGGCTCTCGCCGCGAGCGAGGCGCGACCTGGTGGGCAAGGACATGGCGATGATCTTCCAGGAGCCGACAACCAGCCTCAATCCCTGCTTCACCATCGGCTTCCAGATCGCCGAGGCGCTGCAGGTCCATCTTGGCGGCACCGCGCGCGGGCGGCGGGATCGCGCGGTCGAGCTCCTGACCCAGGTCGGCATCCCCGATGCCGAACATCGCCTCGGCGCCTTCCCGCATCAGCTCTCCGGCGGCATGAACCAGCGGGCGATGATCGCCATGGCGATCGCCTGCAACCCGCGCCTCCTGATCGCAGACGAACCGACGACGGCGCTCGACGTCACCATCCAGGCGCAGATCCTCGATCTCCTGGTCTCGCTGCAGAAGGGCCATGGCATGGGCATGGTGCTGATCACCCATGACATGGCGGTGATCTCGGAGACGGCGCAGGCGGTCCAGGTGATGTATGCCGGCCAGGTGGTCGAGGTGCGGCCGGCGGCCGAGCTGTTCCAGCGGCCGTCGCATCCTTACACGGCCGCCCTCCTGTCCTCTTTGCCTGGCCGGGCCAAGCGGCGCGCGCGGCTGCCGACCATTCCCGGAGTGGTTCCGGGCATCGGCGACCGGCCGACCGGATGCCTCTTCAATCCGCGCTGCCGCTTCGTCTTCGATCGCTGCCTCACCGAGGCTCCGGCGCCGATCGGGCCGGCGCGCACGCGCTGCCACACGCCGTTGGATGAGGCCGGCGTCCCACAGGGGGCGAGGGCGCTCGCATGACGACGGTGATGGAAGCGCGGGATCTCAAGCGCCACTACGCTGTCGGCGGCGGCGCGTTCCGGAAGCCGATCGCGGTCAAGGCGGTCGACGGCGTCTCCTTCACGCTCGCGGCCGGTACCACGCTCGCCATCGTCGGCGAGTCCGGCTGCGGCAAGTCGACCCTCGGCCGGTTGCTGGCGCTGCTCGAGGACCCGACCGCGGGCAAACTCCTGATCGACGGTCGCATCACCGACGGCGAACGCTCGGCCAAGGATCCGGCGCTCCGGCGCGCCGTCCAGATGGTGTTCCAGAACCCCTACGGCTCGCTCAACCCGCGCCAGACCGTCGGTCGCATCCTGGAAGAGCCGCTGGCGATCAACACCAGGCTGACCTCCGCCGAACGGGTCGAGGCGGCGCGCGCGATGCTGGCGAAGGTCGGCCTGCGCCCGGATCACTACGGCCGCTACCCGCACATGTTCTCGGGCGGACAACGCCAGCGCATCGCCATCGCGCGGGCCTTGATGCTGAACCCCCGCATCGTCATCGCCGACGAGCCGGTCTCGGCCCTCGACGTCTCGATCCAGGGCCAGATCCTGAACCTGCTGATGGATCTGCAGGACGAGTTCAAGCTGGCCTACCTCTTCGTTTCGCACGACCTCGGCGTCGTCCATCACATCGCCGACGAGGTGCTGGTGATGTATCTAGGCCGCCCGGTCGAGCACGGCCCGACCGAGGAGGTCTTCGAGCGCCCGTTGCATCCCTACACCATGGCGCTGCTGGCGAGCCGGCCGAAAGTCGAGGTGGGCGCAAGAGGCGCCCGGGCGCCGCTCTCCGGCGAGTTGCCCTCGCCGTTGAACCCGCCGCCCGGCTGCGCCTTCCACCGCCGCTGCCCCTACGCGAAGGAACGCTGTGCCGTCGACCGACCGGAACCGCGCCCCGTGTTCGGCCGCCCGGTCGCGTGTCATTATGCCGAAGAGATCGCAGCGCTGTAGCGCCTCGTGTTTCCTCTCCCGCAAGGCGGGGGAGGAAAGCGCGACGCCGAAGGCGTCGTCGCGTCAGGGTGGGGGCGAGCGCAGCGAGGACCAGGTCGACCATCGCTACGATCCGTCGGCGAGAATCGGACCACGCATGAAGGGATG
>CAMDFP010000378.1 GCA_945897335.1 Asaia bogorensis
GAGGGCTCGCGCAGGCAGATCACCGCCTTCTTGCCGATGTGGTTCAGGGCGTCGCCCAGGCCAACGGTGGTGGTGGTCTTGCCCTCGCCCGCGGGGGTCGGGCTGATCGCGGTCACCAGGATCAGCTTGCCGTCCGGGCGGTCCTTCAGCGAATCCACGTACTCCATGGACACCTTGGCCTTGTAGTGGCCGTAGGGCTCGAGGTTCTTGACATCGATGCCGAGCTTCTCCCGAGCGACGTCGGCGACCGGCCGCATGGTCGCGGCCTGCGAGATCTCGATGTCGGATTTCGGCTTGGCGTGCTGTTCAGCGGGATTGCGCATGGTCTTCCCCTAACCTTTTTCTGACTGTCGCCCGGGATCTCCGCCGGGCATCCGACATATGACGACCGGATCAGGTCCGGGCACGACAAGCGAGATTGCGAAGTTGCGTCAGGTGCCGAGCTTGTCGCCGACCTTGATGCTGCCGGATGCAACGAATTCCGCACCGGTGACCTTGGCGGCATCGCCCCGAAGTCGCAGCACGCGAATGCGGCCGTCGGCGCAGGCGACAGTGAAGCCCTGCTCGTCGGCTTCCATCACCTGGCCCATCGGCCCGCCGATGCCCTTGGGGTCGACCGCGGGGATCTTCTTCGTCTCGAAGATCTGGATCTTCTTGCCGGCCAGCGTCGTCCACGCGCCGGGCGCTGGGTTGCAGCCGCGCACGAGGTTATGGATGTGATAGCCCTGGCGGGCCCAGTCGATGTGCCCGCTCTCGGGCGTGCACCAGCCCTCGTAGGTCGCCTTGGAATGATCCTGCTCGATCCTTGGGGCCTTCCCGGCCTTCACCAGGTCGACACCCTCCAGCATCGCTTCCACGCCCATCGGGAACAGCCTGTCGAAATAGACCGTCCCCAGGGAGTCGTCGTCGGAGAGCGGCGTCTTCTTCTGAAGCAGGATCGGGCCGGTATCGAGCCCGTCGTCCGGCCAGAAGATCGACAGCCCGGTCTCGGTCCGGCCCTGGATGATCGGCCAGTTGATCGAGGACGGCCCGCGATGCAAAGGCAGCAGCGAGGGGTGATACTGGATCGAGCCGTGGGTCGGGATGTTGAGGAAGCCCGAGGGCACGAACAGCGTCACGAACGCCATCACCTGCAGGTCGGGTTTCAGCGCCTTGAACTCGTCCCACACCTCGCCCGGCTGCCGGTACGACTTCGGCTGGAACACCGGCAGCTTGGCCGCCAGTGCCGCTTCCTTGAGCGGGTCCGGCTTCTGTCCCGGCTTCTCCGGCGCCACATAGACGCCGACGACGTTCTCGCCCCGCTTCAGCAGGGCGTCGAGAACGGCCTTGCCGAAGGCCTGCTGGCCATGAACCACGATCCGCATCTCGATCCCCCTCGCTGTCCGGTCCCGCTGCCCTCAGGCCGCGTCTTTTTCCTTCGACGCCGACGGGCTGAGCGCGCCCGCGGCTTTGATCTCGGCGATCTCGTTCGCCTTGAAGCCGAGCACGTCGCTCAGGATCTCGTCCGTGTGCTCGCCGAGCAGCGGCGAACGCTTCACGTCCGAGATCGAATCCGAGAGTTTGATCGGATTGCCGACGGTCAGGTATTTGCCGCGGGTCGGATGGTCGACCTCGACCACGGTGCCGGTCTTCCTGAGCGACTCGTCCTCGGCGATCTCCTTCAAGGACAGGATCGGTCCGCAGGGGATATCGTACTTGTTGAGGATGTCCATGGCCTCGAACTTGGTCTTGGTCATGGTCCACTGCTCGATGCGCTCGAAGATCGCCTTCAGCCGCGGCAGCCGCGCCGGCGGCGTCGCATAGTCCGGATCGGTCTTCCAGCTCGGCTCGCCGATCACATCGCAGATCGACTGCCACACCGGCGCCTGGGTGATGAAGTAGATGTAGGCGTTGGGGTCGGTCTCCCAGCCCTTGCACTTGATGATCCAGCCCGGCTGCCCGCCGCCGGAATCGTTGCCGGCACGCGGTGTCGCCTCGCCGAACGGTATGTTCTGCCCGAACTGGCTGTATTCCTTGAGCGGCCCATGGGCGAGGCGCTGCTGGTCGCGAAGCTTGACGCGGCAGAGGTTGAGCACGCCGTCCTGCATGGCGCAGAGCACCTTCTGGCCGCGGCCGGTGCGGTTGCGCTGGTAGAGCGCCGAGACGATGCCGAGTGCGAGATGCAGGCCGGTGCCGGAGTCGCCGATCTGCGCGCCGGTGACCAGCGGCGGACCGTCGAGGAAGCCGGTGGTCGAGGCCGAGCCGCCGGTGCACTGCGCCACGTTCTCGTAGACCTTGCAGTCCTCGTACGGGCCCGGGCCGAAGCCCTTCACCGAGGCGACGATCATGCGCGGGTTGAGCTTGTGGATGTATTCCCAGGTGAAGCCCATGCGATCGAGCGCGCCGGGAGCGAAGTTCTCCACCAACACGTCGCAGTTCTTGATCAGCGCGTCGATCACCCGCTTGCCTTGCGGGTTCTTGGAATCGATCGTGATCGAGCGCTTGTTGTGGTTCAGCATGGTGAAGTAGAGGCTGTCGGCGCCCTTCACGTCCTGAAGCTGGCCGCGGGTGATGTCGCCGACGCCCGGACGCTCGATCTTGATCACGTCGGCGCCGAACCAGGCGAGGAGCTGGGTGCAGGTCGGACCCGACTGCACATGGGTGAAGTCCAGCACGCGGACGCCGTCGAGCGCCTTGCCGTCCATGCCGAAGGGCTTGCTCGAGGGCTTCGGCAGGCCGTTCGCCGGCTTCGCCGGAGTGGCGGCCTTCTTCGGCGCGACCTTCTTAGGGGCGGGCTTCGCGGCTTTCTTCACGGCCTTCTTCGCGACCTTCTTCACCGGCTTCTTGGCAGCAGCCTTCTTCGCCGGCTTCTTCGCGGACTTCTTAGCCTTGGCCATCTCTTGCTCCTCCGAACTCGGTCAATGTCTGGATCCTGGATCAGCGGCATGCCGCATCCGGAATGGGATTACTTCTTCTTCAGCGCGCTCTGCGGATTGAGGTTGCCGATGCGGCCGCTCTCGCTGCCCGCTGCCGGGTCGAGCACCGCGTTGACGAGGGTCGGCTTGCCCGAATCCATCGCTTCGTTCACGGCCCGCTTCAGCTCGTCGGGGCTCGTCGCGTTGACGCCGACGCCGCCGAAGGCCACCATCATCTTGTCGTAGCGCGCGCCGGTGACGAACACGGTCGTCGCCGGATCGGTGCCGGCCTTGTTGACGTCGGTGCCGCGATAGATGCCGTTGTTGTTGAAGATGACGATGCAGACCGGCAGCTTGTACCGGCAGATCGTCTCGACCTCCATGCCCGAGAAGCCGAAGGCGCTGTCGCCCTCGATGGCGAGCACCGGCTTGCCGGTCTCGACGGCGGCGGCGATGGCCTGGCCCATGCCGATGCCCATTACGCCCCAGGTGCCGACGTCGAGGCGCTTGCGCGGCCTGTACATGTCGATGATGCCGCGGGCGAGATCTAGCGTGTTGGCGCCTTCGTTGACCAGGATGGCGTCCGGCCGCTCCTTGATGATGGTGCGGAGCACGCCGAGCGCGCCGTGATAGTCCA
Source organism: Asaia bogorensis (assembly GCA_945897335.1). GTDB lineage: Bacteria > Pseudomonadota > Alphaproteobacteria > SHVZ01 > SHVZ01 > SHVZ01. The sequence continues at coordinate 3,532 of CAMDFP010000378.1, forward strand.
TCGGCACGTTGTTGTTCATCAGGCGCGGCGCCATCTTGGCGACGTTCTCTTCGCGCTTCGCCTTGACCGCGCCGGTCCAGTCGGCCGGCGGCGCCGGCCACTTGCCGTCCATGCCTTCGAGGAGGGCCGCGACGCAGGAGCCGATGTCGCCGACCACCGGGGCGACGATCTCGACGTTCGAGTCCATCTCCTTGGGCTCGATGTCGATCTGGATGAACTTCTTCGGCGCGTCGCCCCAGGTCTTGCCTTTGCCATGCGAGAGCAGCCAGTTGAGACGGGCGCCGATCAGCATGACGACGTCGGAGTCCTTCAGCACCGTCGAGCGCGCAGCACCAGCGCATTGCGGATGCGTGTCGGGCAGGAGGCCCTTGGCCATGCTCATCGGCAGGAACGGCACGCCGCTCTTCTCGATGAACGTGCGGATCGCGTCGTCGGCCTGGGCATAGGCGGCACCCTTGCCGAGGATGATCAACGGGCGCTTGGCGCCTTTCAGCACGTCGAGCGCGCGCTTAATGGCGTCGGGCGCGGGGATCTGGGCGGGAGCCGCGTCGATGACCTTGACCAGCGACTTCCGGCCGGCTTCCGCGTTCATGACCTGGCCGAACAGCTTGGCCGGCAGGTCGAGATAGACGCCGCCCGGCCGGCCCGAGACCGCGGCGCGGATAGCGCGCGCGAGGCCGATGCCGATGTCGGCGGCGTGAAGG
>CAMDFP010000379.1 GCA_945897335.1 Asaia bogorensis
CATGCCGCTTTTCTTCGGGGTCAGTACCGGCACCGACGTCGACCGCCTGGGCCTGCTGCTTCAGCGCCTGGGCTTCAAGTGCATCGGCGGCATGTACGCCGTGGGAGTATAGGGCATGTGCGGCGCAGGAACCCAGACGGCCACATCGACGGCCACGCTTCCCGAGTGGGCGCTCCCAGGCGCGCAAGCCCTCGTCAGCCGGGGCCTGACCGAAAGCCAGAGCCCCTGGGCGAACACTGCCGGCATGACGCCGGCACAGCTCTCCGCCATGGGTCTGGCGCCCGGCGCGACATCGACGCGCGACATGACGATCGACCAGAATGCATCGATGCAGGGCGCGCGGGACGCGCAGGGTGCATGGATGCCCTACAACCGTGACGCGACGCGCATGGCGGGGTCCGCGTCCAACCTGAGCGCGATGAGCGCGTCGGCGCCGTACATGAACGCTTCCCGCGACTGGGCGAACGCTGCCGGCCAAATCGACGGCGCCGGCGCCATGGCGCCTTATATGGACGCCGCCGGCAACTGGGCCAATGCCGCCGGGGGCATGAACGCAATCGACAACATCTCGCCGTACCTGTCGAAGAGCATGGCGACGGGCGCGCTCGACACGGCGCGGCCGTACATCGACGCCGCCGGCACGAGTGCCGCCGGCACGGTCGGCAACTACATGAACCCGTACAACTCGGCCGTGACGGATCGGCTGGGTGTGCTGGCGGGAAGGAACCTGAGCGAGAACCTTCTCCCGCAGGTCAACAACACCTTCGTCGGTGCTGGCATGTTCGGCTCCGATCGATCGGCGGACTTCACGCGGCGCGCCATGCGCGATACGCAGGAGAGCCTCCTCGGCCAGCAGGCCAACGTACTGCAGCAAGGCTACCAGGGCGCGCTTGGCGCGGCTCAGACCGACCTCGCAAGGCAGGCCCAGCTCGCCGGTGTCGCGGGCGGGCTCGCGGACAGCGACGCCGGGCGCGCGCTTCAGGCGGGAACGCTCGGCCTCAACGCGACGCAGGCCGACATCAATAAGAACCTCGCCGTCGGCGCTGCGCAGGGCAATCTCGGCAACATGGCGCTCGCAGGGGCCCAGAGCGGCATCAACAGAAACCTCGCCGTCGGCGCTGCGCAGGGCAACCTCGGCAGTCTCGCCCAGGCAGGGACAAACGCTGACAGGTCGGGCCTCCTCGCGAGTAGCGCGCAGTACGGCGCGCTCGGTCAGCAGAACCAGGAGCAGCGGTACCAGGACGCCAGCTCCCTGATGGCGACGGGGAACCAGCGCCAGCAGCAGAACATGTCCCAGACCAACTTCAACTGGGATCAGCTCGCACGTCTCGGCAGTGTCATGCAGGGCACGCCAATGCCGACGACGCAGACGAATACGTCGCCCGGTCCGAGCATCTGGTCGCAGCTCGGCGGCGCCGCGCTCGCCGGGTACGGCATGTACAGGAACCGCAAGGACGGTGGTCGCGTGCAGCGCTTCGCTTCCGGGGGCTCGGGCACGCTCGATCAGGAAGCTCGCCGCCTCATGTTCGCCGAATATGCGGCGATGAATGCGGCGAAAGCAACCAAGGAGGCGGCGTCCGCACCGTCGATCGGAGGACCGCCAGGGCTCCAGCCGACCATCACGAACCAGATCCTCGATGCGACGCGCAAGGTGGAGAGCAACGACGGCAGGTACACCCTTTCGCCGAAGGGGGCCAAGGGGGACTACGGGCTCACGGACGCCGCGTCCAGGGACATCGATCCGTACAATACGAACGCCGCCAGGGAACGCACCGCCGAAATTTGGGACGGCAATCTCGCTGCATTTGGTGGCAACTACTACGACGCGGCGAGGGCGTTCCATGCCGGCAGGTCGGGGGTTACGCGCGACCTCGCGGGCGGCCCGCAGAGCCTTTCCGGTGTCGGGCCCTTGACCAATGCGTACCCGGAAAAACTGGCGCGAGCGATGATGGACAAGCAGGCTGCGCTCAACGATGAACTGCGGCTGGCGGGCGATTTCCCCACGGGTGACGCCGTCACTCTCAGCGATAATATCGGGGGAGTCCTAGGAAGTACCCCCACGGTCGACAAGCCCTCCCTGTCTCAACCTGCACCGACAGCGACAGTCGACGAAGGTACTGGTCCGCTCTCGACGAACGGCCGGATGTCGGACGCCAACTGGCAGAAGATGATCGACGAGAAGACGGCGCCGCCCCAGATGTCGGACGCCAACTGGCAGGCGAAGATCGACCGCGCTACGGCCAAGTCTGACCGGCTTGAGTGGGACAATCCATTCACCCAGGCCGGCTTCGCCATGATGGCGTCGAAGAACCCATCGTTCCTCGGCGCTCTCGGCGAGGCCGGGCTCTCGAGCACTGCTGCCTCGGCGGCCAAGCGAAAGGAAGAACGGGCGGCCGAAAGCCCCCTCATGGCCAAGGCGCGGGCGCTTGGTGTAGACCCCAGGACGCCGGCAGGGCAGGCCGCCATCAACAAGTTCGATCAGGGAAGCCATGCGCCGACAGGCATGGCCGCTCAGGCTGCGGCGTTCGGGCTCGATATAAAAATCCCCGCCGATCAGAAAAAGTTCATCGACATCATGAACGATGTAAAGGGCTCGAATTACGAGAGAATGATGGTGTCCGCCGGCCTGGACCCGTCAAAGCAGGAGGACCGGGAAAAAGGAGTGGCGCTTGGATTTACGCCCCATCGCTCGGCGGGCGCCGGCCCGCTTTCCGATATAGGAAAGATCGCCTACGATTTTAAGCTGGACCTGAATACGCCTGGGGGTCAGGCGCGTGCCCTGGAGATACAGCGGGAGGGCAAGACGAGGCCACAGCCCACCAGTCTTTCCCCAAGGGACGTCGGTCATCTACAGATGTGGGCGGGGGCGGAGGCTCGAAAGACCATCGAGGGTCAGGAAAAAGGGCCAGAGGGCTTTGTGTACAAGCACAAGGAGGACCGGGACGCAGCGATCGCGGAGCTGAAGGAGCGCTTGTACAACTACGCGCGGGACGGCGTCGCGCAAGGGACTGTCGACATGGCGACCATCCGTCCGCCCGCCGCCGCTCCTGTGCCTCCACCGGCAGTGGCCGCCGCCGCTGCGCCCCCGCTTCCGCTTCCGCCTCCGCCGGTGCCCGCTGGGCCTGCCGCTCCTGTGCCTCCACCGGCAGTGGCCGCCGCCGCTGCGCCCCCGCTTCCGCCGGTGCCCGCAGTTGTCCCGGCTGCCCCGCCAGCGGCACCCCCGCGCGTGCAGCCCGAGACGAAACAGGCGAAGCTGGAAAAAATGCCACCAAAGGCTCTGGCAAGCGTAGTCAGCAATCTCGTGGGCATCTCCAGCATCGATGACGCGCTGAGAGAGATCGAGGCGTACCCAGAGGGTCTCGGGAAGCGCCGGTGGGCGGAGTCCTATCTCCCAGGGGGCGTCATTGATACCATCGATCCAAAAGGTGTGAAGGTCAGAGCGGCCATCGCAGGGATCGGCGGCATTAAGCTGCACGACCTATCCGGCGCTGCCGTAGCCGTACAAGAGTTCGCCCGGTTGCGTCCTTACGTTCCTCAGGTGGGCGACGATGCAAAAACGGCCAAGGAAAAGCTGGAAAAGTTCAAGACCGAATATCGGGACATCCTCAAGACGACGTATGCGGTGTATGCACCGTCGAAGTACGATGTGCCTGCGGCATTGACGGACTTCGTCACGCGCGGGACGACGACGACCAATCCACTCGCTCACATGACGCGCGAGCAGCTGGAGGCGGCCAGGGCCCGCCAGCAGAGAAATTAGATGGCAGACCCATCTCTCCAGGACATCGATGCCGAGCTGGCGCGGCGGGCGTCTGGCGCGGCGGAACCGTCCGTCGATGAAATTGATGCCGAGCTGGCGCGAAGGGACAAGACGCCTCCGAAAAAAGAGACGGGCTCGTCTACGGCGAACGCTCTCAAGTTCGGAACGAGGGAGGCGGTCATGGGTGCCGCGAGCCTGCCTCTCGCGGCGCTGGATAGCGTGACGGCTCTTGCCAACATGGTCCCGGCGACGGTGAACAAAATAGCTGGCACAGAGATCCCCGGCCTTCCGTACCCGTCCGCCGCCATGGAGCGTGCCTTCACCAGCGCGGGCTTCCCAGAGGCGGAGACGACGGGCGAGAAGTACCTCGGTGCCGGCATCCGTGGCGCTGCCAGCGTGCCGGGAACGGTCGGCGCTATTGCCAAGATCCCCGCCGCAGCGAAGTCGGCCTGGGGTGCTCTCAAGGAAGGCCTC
>CAMDFP010000380.1 GCA_945897335.1 Asaia bogorensis
GGGGTTGGCCTGCAGCGGCTCTAGGACGCCGCCGATGCCGACACCGCCCGAGAGGTGGCAGTTCTTCCCGATCTGCGCGCAGGAGCCGACCGTCGCCCAGGTGTCGACCATGGTGCCGGAATCGACATAGGCGCCGACATTGACGAAGCTCGGCATCAGGATGACGCCGGGCGCGACATAGGCCGACTTGCGAACGACACAGTTGGGAACTGCGCGGAAGCCGGCCTTGCGGAAGCGGGCGTCGTCCCAGCCCTTGAACTTGGACGGGACCTTGTCGAACCACGGGCCTTCAGGCCCGCCGGGAATGATGGCGTTGTCGGTCAGCCGGAAGGACAACAGCACCGCCTTCTTCAGCCACTGGTTGACGACCCAGCCGTCCGCACCCTTCTCGGCGACTCGCATTTTGCCGGAGTCCAGCCCGTCGAGGGCCGTCTCGACGGCGTCACGGACCTCGCCCTTGGTTGAGGTGTTGAGGGTATCGCGAGCATCCCAGGCGGCATCGATGATTTTTGCGAGATCGGCGGTCATTTGGGGTTCCGGTCGGGTGGGAAAGGCGCCGGAGGATGACGGCGCCCGGACCCGCCTGTCAACGCGCCGCTTGCACGACCCGCCGGTGTCCAGTAACCGTCCGGGGAACCGGAGGGATAGATAGAGTGAGCGTCTGGCCGTTTCGCAGCGAACGCCGCGAGGTCGCGGCGGTGGCACGACTGATCGAGGCGGGCGGTGCGCTCGCCACGTCGGGCGCGCCTGCCCTGCTGGCGACCGGGCCGCGCGCGGTCAAGACGGTCAATACCGCCGGCCGCGCGCTCGCCAACGCGCTGATCTCCGGCCAGGTTCCCGATCTCGAAGTTCTCGTCTCGGCCGCGCTCGCCGGCCAGACGAGCCCGCCGGCCCTGGTTCCGTTCGGCGAGGGCGACGGCCGCCAGCAGATCGAGGTGACGACCTTCGCGCTCGACGGCGGGACGGCGGCCCTGGTGCTGGCACGCGACGCCACGCTCGAGCGCAACCTGCAGAGTGCGCTCATCGAGTCCCGACAGCGCTTTCGCGATCTCGTCGAGATCTCCAGCGACTTCGCCTGGGAGGTCGGTCAGGACGGGCGCTTCGTCTTCGTCTCGCCGAAAGGGGCGCTGGGCTATGCCGCCGACCAGCTGGTGGGGCGCCGGCCTGAGGATCTCGGCAGCGACTCCGCCGGCCAGGACGACCTTCCCTTCCTCACCCGGACACGGGTTGAAGCGGCCGAGGTCTGGCTCCAGCGCGCCGACGGCCACGACGCCTGCCTTCGCGTGTCCGCCGCCCCGATCACCGATGCCAACGGCACCTGGCGCGGCGTCCGCGGGGTCTGCCGCGACATCACCGCCGAGCGCGAGCGCGACGCCGAGCTGGCGGCCGCGCAGAACCGGCGCCTGCTGCTGAGCCGCATCATCCGTGCCATCCGCGACGAGGTCGATCCCGAGGCGATGCTGGGAGCGGCGGCGACCGCCGTGGTTCGCGCGCTTGGCGCCGGTGCCTGCGTGCTCTATCGCGGCAAGCCGGGCGAGATGAAGCCGGCCCAGCACAAGGGCGTGGCACCCCAGGCCCCGGCGCTCGACCAGGCCATCCAGGCGCTCAAGCTCGACGACGACGCGATCGAGATCGACCTTTCGGCGGCCGGCAACGGCAAGGCGCTGATCGCCGCCACCTCCTATCGCGGCCAGCTCAACGGCGCGCTGCTGCTGTGGCGCAATGCGCGCGACCGCGGCTTCAGCGCCGAGGAGCGCGAGCTCGCCGGCGAGGTCTCCGACCAGCTCGCCGTCGCCTACCAGCAGCTCGCCAACCACGAGGAGCTGACACGGCTTTCCTCGACCGACACGCTGACCGGCCTCAAGAACCGGCGCATGTTCTTCTCCGAGGTCGGCAAGCGACTTGCCCAGGGTGCGGTCGCCGGCACCGGCGGCGCGCTGGTCTATGTCGACCTCGACAACTTCAAGATCGTCAACGACGTGAAGGGCCACCAGGCGGGCGACGAGGCGCTGAAGGCGGTGGCCCGCCTGCTCGCCGACGCGACCCGCGGCGAGGACGTGGTGGCCAGGCTTGGCGGCGACGAGTTCGCCCTCTGGCTCGACAAAGTCGACCAGGCGGCGGCGACCCGGTTGGCCGAGCGTCTGCTGGTGTCGGCCAAGCTTCTGTCGGACTATTCGGGCGATCCGGCGAAGCCGCTCGGCTTCTCCATCGGCATGGCAACATTCGACGCGAAGAGCGGCGAGGACATGGACTCGCTCGTCGCCCGCGGGGACGAGGCGATGTACGTCAGCAAGAAGGGGGGCAAGGGGCGGTATCACATCGCGCCCCCGGCCAAGGCGGGATGATGGGACTAATCGATCGTATCCTCGGCCGCAATGCCGGCACCAAGCTCGCCTATGACGAGGCGAAGCAACTGGTGAAGCACGAGGACCCAGCGGTCCGAAGCGAGCTGGCGCAGCGCGGCGACATCCGTCCTGAGCTGCTGTACTTCCTCGCCGAGGACAAAAACCCCGAGGTGCGCCGCGCCATCGCCGGCAACAAGACGACGCCGCGCCTGGCCGATCTCCTGCTCGCCCGCGACGCCGATCCCAGCGTGCGGACCGGCGTGGTCGAGAAGATCGCGCGCGTCATGCCGGAGATCGGAACGGCCGAGCAGGGGCGCGCCCACGAGGCCACGGCCGAGGTGCTGACGGTCCTCGCCCAGGACCAGATCGTGCGCGTCCGCGAGATCCTGGCCGACACGCTGAAGGATCTGGCGATCGCTCCGCCCGCGGTGGTGCGCCGTCTCGCGGCCGATGAATCGCTCACTGTTTCGCTGCCGATGCTCCAGCATTCGCCGGTGCTGACCGACGACGACCTCGTCGGCATCGTCGTCTCGACGTCGGCCGACGAGCGCCTGCAGGCCATCGCCCGCCGCTCGACGGTATCGCCCAGGGTCGCCGACGCCGTCGCCGCCACCGGCAGCGAGGTCGCGGTCGCGGCCCTGCTCGGCAACACCTCGGCGCAGATCCGCGAGGAGACGCTGGATCGCCTGATCGAGCAGGCCCCCGCCCGGCCCTCCTGGCACAATCCTCTGGTGAAGCGCCCGACGCTTCCGCCCCGCGCCATGGTCCGCCTCGCGACCTTCGTCGCCCGCTCCATGGTCGAGGAACTGAAGCGCCGGTCCGATCTGGATCCTGCCACCGCCAGCGCCGTCAGCGAGGTAATGGCAAAGCGCATCGCCAGCGATCCCGCCTGGGCCGCCGAGCGCCCTGCCGGCGGCGAAGCCGTCATCGACGATGAAGGGGGGATTGGCGAGTCGCTGCTCGAACGCGAGCATCGCCGCGCACTCGGCCTGAAGGAACAGGGCCAACTGCACGACGACCTGATCTCCCGCGCGATCACCGCCGGACAACGGCCCTTCGTCGTCGCCTCGCTGGCCGCGGCGAGCGGCCTCTCCCTCCGCCAGGTCGAGAGCGTGCTCGCATCCAAGAATCCGAAGGCCGTCGTCGCGCTGGTCTGGAAGGGCGGCTTCGGAATGGATCTCGCCTATCAGGCCCAGGTCCGCCTCGCCGCCATCCTGCCGAGAGTCGCCGTCGATCCTGCTGACGACGGCAGCTATCCGATGAGCGCGGACGAACTGTCCTGGCAGATCGAGGGCTTCGCGGAAAAGTGAGCGGGCTTACGCCCACCATGGCAAATGGGGCGAACACCGCCCTTTTTTCGCCGTCTTTCCGGGCAAAATGCAGATCGAAGCGGACATCCTCCCGTCCGGTTCACTTCAGGCGGCCCGATGATCCTCCCCCGGCATCGCGCCGCCGACCCTCGACGCGGCGCCCCCCCCGGCGCCGCGTCGTCGTTTTTGGCATCGTATGACTGCGCTGCTCGAAGCCGAGGGCTTGGTCGGCGCCCGTGGCGGACGTCCCCTGTTCGGGCCGCTCGACATCGCGGTTTCACCGGGCGGCGCGCTGGTGATCAGCGGCGCGAACGGTACCGGCAAGTCGACGCTGCTGCGCGTGCTGGCAGGTCTCCTGGCGCCCGAGGCCGGCGCTGTGCGCGCAAATGCCGCACTCCGCTACCTCGGCCATCACGATGCGGTGAAGCCGGCGCTGACAGTGACCGAAAATCTCGCCTTCTGGCGGCGCTTCCATGGCTCTGATGACTCCCTGGCTCCTCTCGCAGGGGTCGGCCTCCAGCGACTCGCCTCCATGCCTGCCCGTTATCTCTCCGCC
>CAMDFP010000381.1 GCA_945897335.1 Asaia bogorensis
CGGCATCTGCACGTCCATCAGCACCACGTCGAAGGGGGTCTTGCGCACCGCCTCGATCGCCTCGGCGCCGTCGACGGCGATCGACACGTCGTAGCCGGCACCCTGGAGCAGGGTGACCGCCAGCAGCCGGTTGATGGCGTTGTCCTCGGCGACCAGGATGCGCCCGGTGGCGGGGCCGGGCGGGCGGAGCGGCGTCGCCGGCTCCATCTCCTTCGCCGGCTCCAGCTCTTGTCCGGTGACCAGGCGATGCAGGCGCTGGATCAGGTCTCGTCGTCCGATCGGCTTGGTCAGGAGTCCGTCGAAGACCGTGCGGTTCAGCTTCTGCGCGGCGGCGAGCGGCCCCAGCGGTGCCACCAGGAGGAGCTTCGTTCCGATGTCCTCGGTCGCGGCCTTCAGGAGCTTGCCGAGCTCCAGACCGGAAGTGTCGGGAAGGTCGCGGTCGATCAGGATGACGTCGAAGGGCGTGTCCTCGGCGCGGGCGAGGTCCACGGCGGCCTCGGCCTCGGCACCGGTCGCCGCCGTGGCGCCGGTCATGCCCTCCGCCGCGAGCCGGCGCACCAGCGAGCGCCGGGTCACCTCGGAGTCGTCGACCACCAGAACGCGCTTGCCGCGAAGCGCTTCGACTTCGCTGGCCGTTTCCGGCGATGCCACCTGCGGCAGGGTCAGCTCGATCCAGAAGATGCTGCCGCCGCCGGGCTCGCTCAATACGCCGATCTCGCCGCCCATCCGCTCGATCAGCTGCTTGGAGATCGCGAGCCCGAGGCCGGTGCCGCCGAAGCGCCGGCTGATGGTGCCGTCGGCCTGCTGGAACTTCTGGAACAGCTTGCTCCGCGTCTCCTCGTCGAGGCCGATGCCGGTGTCCTGCACCTCGATGCGGATCGCGACCTCGCCGTTGCCGGTGTCGCGGCCGGTGACCTCGACCGAGACCGAGCCGCGCTCGGTGAATTTGACCGCGTTCGAAAGCAGGTTGAGCACGATCTGGCGGATGCGGGCCGGATCGCCGCGCAATACGCCGCGGGCGTCCTCGCCGACATATGAGGCGACCTCGAGCCCGCGCTCATGCGCGCGTGTCGCCAGCAGGTCGACGGCGCCGTCTATCAGCTTCTCCAGCGTGAAGTCGATCGACTCGAGGGCAAATTTTCCGGACTCGAGCTTGGAGATGTCGAGCACGTCGTTGATGATCGCCAGCAGCGAATCGGCCGAGACCTGCACCGCTTCGGCGAATTTCCGCTGCTCGTCGGAAAGCGGCGTCTCCAGCAGGATCGTGTTCAGGCCGATGATGCCGTTCATCGGCGTCCGGATCTCGTGGCTCATATTGGCCAGGAACTCGGACTTGGCCCGACCCTCGCGCTCGAGCACCGCATGCGCGGTCGCCAGGTTGTCGGCGAGGATCGACTTCTCGTGGCGCAGCACATGCGCGTTCAGCGACGCCTGGAAGGACTCCCGGATGATGACCAGATAGTTGGCGAGCAGAACCACCTGGATGAAGGCCACGGCGAACCCGAATGCGCCGCCATGGATCGCGCCGGCGACGGCGAAGGCGCTCATGGCGGGCACGGTGAAGGCGACGGGGGCCGGGGGGTGGCTCGCATAGGAAGTGACCGCGCCAGCGGTCATCGCGATGGTCGACAGCACGGCGATCGACTGGACCAGCGGGTCGTCGGAAACGAAGAGCAGGAGCGCGGTGGCCCCCCACCAGACGCCGAAGGGCAGGAAGCCGAGCGTGAAGCGCCGCGCCCAGACATCCGGCGGATGGTCGTCGGGGGACCTGCGATAGTGCCACCAGTCGATCGTCCGCCCGATGCAGATCGCCACGGCGACCGCGCCCCAGTACAGCGGCAGCGAACTATCCATCGCCAGCGCCAGCACGATCGCGTTGACGATCGCACAGAGGAAGGAGGTGCCGATGCGGAACGACGGCGGATAGAGCGCGGCGACCAGGTCCCTCTGGATCGGCGCCGGGACGTCGGGTCCCCAAACGAAGGTCTTCAGCCAGCCGGCCGAGGTCTGCGACATACGCTGTAGGCCCGCCTTCGTCTCGCGCCGGTCCCACCCCGGCAACGGAACATACTCAATTGCGCGTTGCACGGGCAACGCAACCCTGACTTCTCCATCTTCTTCCGGGCCGCGGTCCCGCATACGATGGGTCTCTTCCGTACCGGCCCGTCCGGGCCATAACTAGCCAATCTCCAGGGGGATATCGATGGATCCGATCGTTCTGTTTCTGCGCTACGAAGGCGCCCCGACCCCGATCGCCACCGCGCCGGGCGTGCTCACCGTCAGCCTTAAGGCGGCCAGCTGCTCGATGACCACCGAGATCGGCGCCAAGTCGGTCAAGTCGACCTACAAGGCGCTTCCGGGCGGCAAGTCCGCGGCCGAGACCGTGCTGACCTTGACCGGCGACGGTGTCTTCATCGAGTCCGGCACCATCAAGTTCGGCGACGGCTCGACCTGGCTCACCTTCAACACCGTCGGCCAGGGCTTCCTCGGCGCCAGCGCCGCCAAGGGGGTGAGCGCCGGCTGCGCGGTCTGGCGCATCGCCGAGGGCGGCGGCCAGTTCAAGGGCGCGACCGGGCACATCACCGGCAACTTCATCGTCGACACCAAGGGCGTCGCCTACGACAACCAGGTCGCGGTGATCTTCCCCAAGAAGCGCAAGTAGTTCGCCCGGAACGCCGATTTTCCGATCGGCAACGGGATTCCGTGACGGATTGCCGGGCCGTCGCCGGCAGTCTAGGCTGTCTCGGAAGCGAATAAGAAAACGTCATAACCTGAAAGAGGAGATACATCATGGGAGATCATCGTCAGAGCCTTCTAGGGGGCGTGAGCGTCTTGGCGCTCGCCCTCGCGATTTCGCCGGCCTTCGCCCAGAAGAAGGGCGGTGACGCCGTCGTCGGCGTGACTTCGCCGCCGCCGCTCACCGACGCCCAGGGCTCCACCGCCGAGGCGACCCGCAACATCAGCATGCACTGGGTCGAGACCCTGTTCGCCCGCGACCAGAAGGCGAACCCGATGCCGGATCTCGCCACCGGGGTCGAGACGTCGGCGGACGGCCTGACCTATGTCTTCACGCTCCGCCAGGGCGTGAAGTTCCACAACGGCCAGGAGATGACCTCCAAGGACGTGAAGGCCTCGCTCGATCGCTACAAGCGGGTCGGCGGTGCGTCGCTGACGCTGGGCGCGGTCAAGGAGGTCGAGGCGACCGACAAGTACAAGGTCACGGTCCGCCTCAGCACCATCTACCCTGGCTTCATCGGCTCGATCAGCGCGCCCGGCGCCCCCATGGGCATCTATCCCGAGTCCGAAGGCGCCAAGGAGCGCAACAAGGTCGACCACATCGGCACCGGCCCCTATCAATGGGCCGAGTACAAGCCGGACAGCCACGTGAAGCTCACGCGCTTCGAGGGCTACTCGCAGAACATGAACTTCCAGAAGCGGGACGGCTTCGGCGGCAAGAAGACCGCCTACTTCGACAGCATCACCTTCCGCTTCATTCCCGAGAACGGCGCGCGCACCGCGGCGCTGGAGACGGGCGAGATCCACGCCATCGACAACCTGCCGGCACCGGCGGCCAAGCGGCTCAAGAACGATGCCCGCGTCAAGATCTACGAAGCCACCCCCTGGAACCTGAACCTGATCGTCTTCAACATCGGCGACGGGCCGATGGGCGACCAGAAACTGCGCCAGGCAATCCTCTATACGCTCGACATGGAAGAGATCCTCGCGATTGCCGGCGACGGGCTCTATCAGCTCAATCACGCTTGGCAGTACGACGGCACCGTCCACCACGCCGGCAACGTCGGCAAGGAGCATTACAACGTCAAGGACATCCCGCGGGCGAAGAAGCTGCTGGCGGAGTCCGGCTACAAGGGCGAGGAGATCACCTTCCTCACCGACTCGACCATCAAGAACCACAACGAGACGGCGGTGGTGGCGACCGAGCAGCTGCGCAAGCATCTCGGTCTCAACATCAAGCTGCAGGTGGTCGACTGGCCGACCTCGGCGGCAAAGCGTCTGCAGCCGACCGGCTGGCACATGTGGACCGTCGGCTTCGGCGTCGAGCCCTATGAGGGTCCGCTCAACGTGATCGGTCTCTCGACCAAGCAGAACAACGCCCTCGGTGCCCAGTTCAAAGCCGATCCGGCCCTCATGGAAGCCGACAAGCTGTTCAACACCTCGCTCAAGCTCGAGGACCAGAAGAAGGCCGTC
>CAMDFP010000382.1 GCA_945897335.1 Asaia bogorensis
GCGCGACCGGGCAGCAAATCCTTGATCCGATCCCACTGGTCATCACGCAAGCCATAACGTCGCATCGGTCAGCCCCCCCTTCAGGCCGACCTCCTATGAATCACGCATCTCTACTCTTGGGAATCCTCTAATTGAGGACACGCCCTAGACAGATCAAGATCGCGCCGTGTAAATTGGGACGTTCATCCGGATTGGGTATGGATCTGATGCATGGCCTACCTCGCCCCTGGCTCCTGATCATCGATGACGAGCAGGATATCGCCGAAGAGCTCGCCGAGCTCTGCGATGCCTCCGGGTTCCCGGCGATCCATGCTGGCAACTTGGGCCCGGCACTTGTCCTTCTCCGCGCGAACCCGACGATCCGAGTGATCGCGAGCGATCTGCGCATGCCGAACCAGGAAGCGGGGATGCTCATGAGGGCGCTCCACGAGGCCTCGTCCCAGGTTGGACATCCCTGCTTGGTGATGGTGTTGACCGGGCATGCGGGGACAGACGAGCAAGAAATAGCGACAGCTCTCGGCATCCGGCATTTCTTTCCGAAGCCGATCGACACCGACACCTTCCTCGCGGCCCTGACCCAGGTCGCCGAGGCGGACCGGCAGGGTTCCGTCGTCACGAGCGAGTGATCGGCATGACCGAGAACTCCATACGCAACGTCAAAGCTCTGATCTCCATAGGGGTGATCGGGCTCTTCATCATTTCAATCTCCACCCACGTGTCCTTGACCGCGATCATGCGCGAGCGTGTCCGCCTGCTGACGACCGCAAATGAACACACCCAGTCCCTCTCACACACGGCCCAAGAGCACCTGTTGAGGATCTTCAAGACGCTCGACCGCAACAGCATCGAGATCGCCAACGCGTACATGGACCCGGACTCCATCCCGGACAAGCTGCACTTGATCCTGCAGATGATCCTCGCGCGTGACGACATCGCCGTACAGCTCGCGATCATAGACGCCAAAGGCACTCTCGCGGCGACCAGCGTCGTCGGCAATTCCGGCGTCGGCAGCATGGACCTCAAGGATCGCGAACACTTCAAGGCGCACCTGGCCCCACACGCCCCCTCGGTCTTCATCAGCAAACCGTTGATTGGCCGGGCCTCGGGGCAGTGGTCGATTCAATACACACGCCGGATAGTGACCGAATCCGGCGAGTTCTTGGGAGTCGCAGTCGTCTCCTTCAATCCGTTCTACCTGAGCGAGTTCTACAAGGGCATGCGCATCGGCAAAAATGGCGAGATCGCGCTCTTGACGTTGGATGGCACTTTCCTCGCCCGGTCTCATGAGCCGGATAAGATCCTCGGCAAGCAGATTTCGGAATTGCCGATCGGCGACCTGGCGAATGTCCGCGAGGCCGGTCCGTTCACCTGGCAATCCCCGATCGACGGGATCGAACGGATCATCTCCTATCGCAGGATTGGGAATTTTCCGATGGTGGTGCTCGCCGGCGTCGCCACCACAGACACTTTCGCTGAGTTTGACTCCTACGTCTTCGCCAACTTGGCCAGTCTCATCCTGACCGTGGTCTCGGTCGTGTTGATCGGCTTGGTGGTGTGGAGCTATATGAAGCTCGCTCAGGCGACACAGGCTCACCAGTTGGAGCAGTTCAGCAATGATCGTCGGGCCGAGTACTTCGCAATGATCATGGAGATCCCCGGAACCTACGTCGTGTCGCTCACCCCGTCCGGAACGATCAACTTGTCCAACAAGGCGTTCAAGGATTTGTTCGAGAAACCGGAACATCTCGATGCGGTTAGGTCCGGCCTGATCGGGCGTAGGTGGCTGCCGACCGCCGAGCCGTACGACCTGAAGACTAACATAGGGGTGTTGCCGAAGTCGTTCGTAACCACGATCGATGTCGGGCACATGCAGGAGAAAGTCATCAACTGGACGTTCTCGGAGTTCGACACCGGAGCCGACAGCGCCATGAGAACACTGATCGGAATCGGACTCGACACCACCGCGCACAGGACGGCCCAGGCGGAGCTATTCCAGATCGCCAAGATGGCGACGCTCGGTCAGATGGCGACCGGCGTCGCTCATGAGATCAATCAGCCCCTCAACGTCATCCAGCTGGCGTCCGAGAATCTCAGGGTCCGTATCGAGAAGCTACTTCCGGGCAACCAGGACCTGCTCTCCCGCGTCGACAAGATCAAGCGCCAGATCACGCGCATGTCACAGATCATCGATCACATGAGGATCTTTGGACGCAAGAGTTCGCACCGGCTGCAATTTGTCAATACGGACGACGCAATCGATCAAGTCCTAAGCATCTTCGAACCAGAGCTGCGGTTCGCCGACGTGCAACTCCACAGGACCCTGTCAAGCCCGCCGACCATCGTCATCGCCGATACCAACCTTCTGGTACAGGTTTTACTGAATCTGTTGATGAACGCGCGTGACGCTATCGTGCTGCAGAAGCAGACGCTCCAGACCGCGGGCTTCAAGGGTCGCATCGAGCTGTCCGTCGTACTGCAGCCTAAAGATAAAGTCGCCATCATCGTCAGCGACAATGGAGGCGGGATTCCGTCCGAGGCGATCGAGCACGTATTCGAGCCGTTCTTCACCACCAAGGTGTCCGGCAAGGGTACCGGCCTCGGCCTGTCGATCAGTTACCGCATCGTGGATGAGCTCGGCGGCACGCTGAAGGTCAGTAACGGCGAGCAGGGCGCCGTCTTCACCATCAGCCTCCCGTCGCCATCGAAGCGCGATGTCGTGATCGAGTCGAAGCGGACGACGTGATCGGATGTGGGCGCTCAGCCGAGCAGGAGGCAGAGCGACGACCAGCACGGCCACTCCAGCCATTTCGACACGACGTAGAGAATCACATCGAATCCGAGCGCCGACACGAGCAGCGGCAGCGCTATGACGCGCAGAAACGGCACGAGCGCCGCTGGCAGCAGTCGCGGGCCCGGCAGATCGAAGCCGCGAACTCCGCGCCGTCTCTCGCCGCCACCGGCGCTTCGTCGTCCGCGCATGGTCTGCCGTTCCCAGAGGTTGCCTGATCCTATGACGGCCACGTCGGAGATTACCGCGCCTGGCACGTGGGACGGCATCGCGAACCGCCTCCCGCTCTGGCCGCTCGAACAATGCTACGCTTATGGCGAGGCGGCCGAAAGCCTCGGGCAGAAGGCCATTCGTCTCCGGACGACGATCGGCGGCGAGGTCGTTCAGGCACAGTACCTGACGCGCCGGGCCGCTTGGGTTCTTCGTCTCACGCAGGCGATCCGCGGCCCTGTCGCGACCTGCTGGCGAGCGGAGATCGTGCTGCCGGCGCTCGCCGAGATGCGACGATGCCTTCGCCC
Organism: Asaia bogorensis; assembly: GCA_945897335.1. Taxonomy (GTDB): domain Bacteria; phylum Pseudomonadota; class Alphaproteobacteria; order SHVZ01; family SHVZ01; genus SHVZ01. Next base: position 3,307 of record CAMDFP010000382.1, read on the forward strand.
GGGATTCCCGTCTCTGACGCTTCATATGCCCGAGGCCGGCGAGTCGGATGAACTCGACGCTTCATTCCGCCGGCTCGGCGTCCACCGCATCGCCTCCGGGTATAGGAGCGCGGTCCTGGATCTGCGGCCGGACGAGGTGTCGCTGCGTGCGGGACTTTGGCCGGAGTGGCGAAACCGCCTCGCGGCCGCCGAGCGCGCAAGGCTATCCGTTAGCACGGCTCGCGACGGCGAAGCCGTCGACTGGGTGATCGCGCAAAGCGCTGCCGCGCAGGCGAGGCGAGGCTACCGCGGTCCGCGCCCGCGTTTCGCCCGATCGCTGGTGGCGGCCCTCGGAGTGCGCCGGGTTCTTGCGGTCCTGGTCTCGGACACCAGCGGCATCGTCGCCGGCGGTCTGTTCCTCCGGCATGGGCCGGATGCTACGTACTGGCTCTCCCAGACCACGCCCGAGGGACGCCGGTCGAGCGCGACCAACCTGCTGATGTGGACAGCTGTACGCCGGTTGAAGGCGACGGGGGTGCGACAGCTCGATCTCGGTGGCGTCGACACCGACCGCGCCCCGGGGATCGCCCGGTTCAAGCTCGGACTCGGCGGAATCCCTCTCAGCCTTGCTGGCATCTACGCCTGACGGCCCGAAGCTCGCCGTCCGCGCGGCCTAACCAGCCGCAGCCACGCGCCTTCTCCGGCCTAGGGTTCCGCCTTGATTCGCCTGACCTGCTCCAGGATGGAGATTTCCGGAAAGCTCGGCAGCGGTCCGGCATCCTGGGAGACTTCGCTCACCGCGAGCGCGACGTTGGCCGCCGCAACCGAGCGGATTGCCCGGTCGACCTCGGCCGCCACTGTCTCGGCTCCGTTCGTGCGAATGGCCTTGCCCAGATCTTGGGCCGCCG
>CAMDFP010000383.1 GCA_945897335.1 Asaia bogorensis
GCCAGGCCGGCGGCCGCCGCGGTCACCGCGTTGGTGCTCTGGGTCACCGCGCCGGCGCCGAGGCCGAGCAGCGCCGTCAGCGCCGGCCGGCGGGCGACCCGGCCAGCGATACGCCTGACCTTGTCGCCTGCCGCCTCCTTGAGATGCGCTGACAGCAGCTTCATGCCGATGAAGAACGTGCCGAGACCCGCCAGGATCTCGAGAACCACCTCGAGCATGACCGGCTTTCCGCCGGCTTAACGGGTCGGGGTCGTTGCCGCCTGCCCCGGCCGGACTTCGGAGACGATGTTACGGATGCGCCGGTCGACCCGCTGGATTGCCCGCATGAGAATGCTCGACTCTTCACTCAGCACGGTCGCGCTGGGCGAGACGGTGAAGCTTGCTCCGGGCAGCGGCAGGATCTTGAGCTTGAGATCCGACACCTGCATTCCACCGGCCGAGTTGATCGCAACGACCGTGCGGACGATGGCCCGCTGCAACTCTGCCACCATTCCCGGGCGACGGATCTGGAAAAGCTCAAGCTGCTCATCCAGGTAGTCGTAGTCGGCCTCGGAAAGCTCACGCACGATCGCGAACTTGAAGGAGACGCCAGGGATGATGCCGACGTCGTTGTCGATCTCCTTCAGCTTGTATCCTGCCAGGCCGAGAAGCCTGAACAGCTCCGACCCGTCTTCATCCTTGCCCGAAGCCGCGAGGCTTCCGGGAGACGGCGGCGTCACATAGCTGATCACCGAGCCGGCGACGTTGCCGACCCAGCCCAGGCTCGACATCGCCGCCGCCCAGGCCGTTCCGAGCGCGCTGGGACGATCGTTCACCATGTCGTTCGGATTCTGCTGGGCCATCGCCGGCCCGGCGACGAGCCCGATCAGGAGGGCGGCCACGCGAAGGGCGCCGGCGGGATTGAGAAGTCGCATGATCGGATTCATCGCTCGACAACCTCCAGCCTGAGCGCCGCCCTGCGCACTGCTTCACGCCTCACCGTCGTCAGTGGCTCAAGGCCCTCCTTCACCAGGTAGCCATTGGGGCCGACCGTGCGTTCGCGAGTCAGCTCGGTGATCAATTCGCGAAGACCGCGAACCGGCCCTTGGCCGTTGTAGTCCTTGATGTTGGCGCGCTTGACGTAGACGTAGAGAGGACGCACGAAGGCATATTGACGGTTGGCGATGCTCTCCTGGGTCGGCGCCACGCCGTCGAAAGGCAGGACCTTGACGACGTCGAGCATCTCCTTGGCCATGTTGAGCGGCGCGACCGCCACCGTCCCCTTGGGCGCGGCCACCATGGCTTCGCGCAGGTTCTTGGCGTAGGGAATTCCGATCTCGCCGATACGCCCATCACGCCGCAGCGTGATGCATTGCTTTACACGCTCGCTGGCGATGAAGATGGTCTTGATCTCGAAGATGCCGCGACAGGCGGCTTCGAGGAAGCGATCCTCGAAGAAGCCCCGGGATCCAAGGCCGGGCGCAGGGACGAGAACTCGGATGGGCAGCGCCGGCAGCGCGTCTTCGACCGCATTCCAGGTGGTCAGTCGGTTCTGGACGAACTCGACGTCCCTCGGCAGCTCCGCCGCGACCGACCGATAGAAGTCCTTCAGCGACATATCGAAGTCGGCATCGTCGCGCCGCGCCACCAGCACCAGCGCACTGAGACCGAGTTGGATTTCGATGACCTCGTCACCGTTGTGGTCCCGGCACAGGTCGAGCTCCGCCGCGCGGATACGGCGCGACATCGCGACTACATCGGGGGCCGCGAAGGGTTCCCTTCCCTTACAGAACTCGTTCACGCCGCGCCCGGTACCGGCGAACTCGGTCTTGGGCGCGGCGATCACCTTGCGCGTAACCAGATTGTCGATCACCGAATTGATGAAAGGCGCGAGGAAGGTCGAGCCGACGATGACCATGTCGCGCTCGGCCGCCCGCGCCGGCGATCCGAACGACACCGCAGCAAAGGCGGCAAACGCCACTGCCAGGCGCCAAAATCTCCAACTCAAGGCTTAGTCCTCCCCTCGGCTGACCCTTCGGCCCGAACGAACCGTCCCGAACGAGCCCACATCCACCTTTTATAACTCAACCGTTCGGGGGCAACCTTTCAAGCATTTTTCGAAAGTTTGCCGCAGTTAGGCCGTTAACCATGTCTTCGGGGAGGATCTAGACGTCCTCGACGGCGACCCAACGGCGTTCAGCCGAAGCCCGTTCGATTGCAGCAGCCACACGCTCGATCGCGAGGCCGTCGGCAAAATCGGGAGTGAGCGGCTCGCCGCCAGCCATCCCCCGCAGAAGATGGGCGACTTCGGCCGTCTTCAGGTCGCCATATCCCAGCTGGTGGCCCGGCGCCGGGCTGAACGCTCCGTAAGGAGGATGGCGCGGGCCGCAAAGGATGGTGGTGAAGCCTTCGGTCGCCGCGGCCTGGCCCGAGCGGTAGAGACGAAGCTCGTTCAGGCGTTCCTGGTCGAATAGGAGCGTGCCCCGGGTTCCGGTGATCTCGACCGTCATGTGATTCTTGTGACCCCAGGCGATCCGGCTGATGTCGACGACGCCACGGGCTCCGCCGGCGAACTTGAGCACCGCATGGACCTGGTCATCGTTCTCGACACGAGCCGTCCCGCCGCCGGGCAGCGGCCTCGTCTCGATCACGGTCGAGACATCGCCGGCAACGGCGTCCACATCGCCGACGAGGTGATGGGCGAGGCTGATCAGGTGCGATCCGAGATCGCCAAGCGCGCCGGAGCCGGCAAGCGCGCGTACGCAGCGCCAGGAATGCGGCGTCGCCGGTTCGGCCATGTAGTCCTCGGCGAAGCGGCCGGCAAAGGCCACCACCTCGCCGAGCTCGCCGGCCGCGATCATCGACTTCATCAGGCCGACCGCCGGTCCCCGGAGATAGTTGTATCCCAGCAGCGTCGGCCGGCCCCGGGCGCGCTCGGCCATGCGCCTGGCGTCGGCGAGCCCGGTCGCCATCGGTTTCTCGCAATACACGGCCTTGCCGGCATCGAGCGCGGCCAGCGCCATCTCCGCATGCAGGTGATTGGGTGTGGCCACAGCGACCAGCTCGACCGCTGGGTCGGCGACCAGGGCCTGCCAGTCGCCGGTCGAGCGCACGAAGCCCCAGCGCTCGGCGCAGGTCCTTGCCCGCTCTACATCCGTGTCGGCAAGCACCGCGAGATGCGGCCGGCGGTCGAGGTCGAAGGTAGAGGCAGCCGCGGCGAAGGCCAGCGCATGGGCCTTGCCCATGAAGCCGGTGCCAATCAGGCCGACGCCGATCGATGACACGTCCTGATCAGCCCCGGGGGACGACGGTGATGCCGTGATCGGTGAGGCCGAGCCAGACCTCGGAGCCGACGCCGAGCGGCCGGGAAACGACGCGGTCGACGACGAACAGCTCGCCGGCAGCCGTCGTCACCGTGTACTCCATGTGGGTGCCGAGATAGGCGGCCTTGGCGATGTGGCCTGCGATCGCCGGGCCCGAAGGCGGGTCGACATGGAGCACCACCGCCTCGGGCCGGATTGCCACCTTGACCTCGCCGGGTACCTGGTCGCGATGCGCCAGATTGACTGTGACATCCCCGACCCTGACGCTGGCGGTCTCGCCCCGCTTCTCGCCGAGCTCTGCCGCGATCAAGTTGGCGTCGCCGATGAAGTCAGCGACGAAAAGATTGGCCGGCGTCTCATAGAGGTCCCGGGGCGCTCCTGACTGGGCGATGCGCGCGTTCGACATGACGATGACCCGGTCGGAGACGGCCAGCGCCTCCTGCTGATCGTGCGTCACGTAAACGACTGTAAGGTTGAGCGAACGCTGCAGCTCGCGGATGTCCTCGCGCACGCGCCGGCGCAGCTTGGCGTCCAGGTTGGAGAGCGGCTCGTCGAACAGGAGGACCTGCGGCTCCAGCACCAGCGCACGCGCGACCGCGACCCGCTGCTGCTGGCCGCCCGAAAGCTCGGAGGGCAGCCGCTTGTCATAGCCTTCGAGGCCGACCAGCTTCAGCTTCTCCCGCGCCATCGCCTCGGCCTCGGCCTTGGGCAGGCCCGACACGCTGGGACCGTAGGAGACGTTCTCGATAACGCTCATATGCGGGAACAGCGCATAGGACTGGAAGACCATGCTGACATCGCGCTCGGCCGCGGACAGCATGGTCACGTCCTTGTCGCCGATCAGGATCTGGCCCTCGCTCGCCATCTCGAGTCCGGCGATG
>CAMDFP010000384.1 GCA_945897335.1 Asaia bogorensis
CCCCAACCCTCCCCCCTCTGTGGGGGAGGGCAGGGTGGGGGGCTAGCCAGCATGCATAACCCCCGCCTCCTCGGCCTCTTCCTGGTCGCCCCCGCGCTCGCCGGCGTCTTCGCGCTGTTCGTCTATCCGTTGATCTTCTCGGTCATCTCCGCCTTCACCACCAAGGACGGGCAGGCGACTCTTGCCAACTTCGCCCGCGCTTTCGAGCTCTACTCGCTCGACATCGGATTCACGCTGGTGATCGTGAGCGTCTCGACCTTGGCCTGCGGCGCGCTCGCCATCGCCATCGGCGGCTACCTGATCCTCGGCGAGAACCCGCGCGCGGTCGCCATCCTGAAATGGCTCTACCGCTGGCCGCTGTTCATCCCGTTCGTGGTGGCGGCGCAGTGCATGCGCACCTTCCTCGCCAAGAACGGGCTGATGAACAACACCATCGTCTCGCTCGGCCTGCTCGAGCCGATCCAGACCACCAGCCTCTTGGACTGGCGCGGCGTCGTCATCACTTTCGTCTGGAAGCAGACGCCGTTCGTGGCGCTGCTGGTCGCCGGCGCCATGGCCTCGCTCGACCGCTCGACCATCGAGGCCGCCCGCAATCTCGGCGCCGGCAGGATTCGCATCCTCATCGAGATCATCGTGCCGCAGATCATGCCGACCCTGGTGGTGGGCATGATCCTCTCCTTCGTCACCATGATGTCGGTGTTGAGCGTGCCGATCATGATCACCGGCGAGTCGCCGACGATGATGACGGTCGACATGGCGTTCCGCATCAACGCCTATGGCGACTACGGCACCGCCAATGCGCTCGGCGTGCTCTCCTACCTGATGACCGGCGCGGTCGCCTGGTTCTATCTCCGCCGCGGCGTGCAGCAGGGCGGACGGCCATGAGCGGTCTCGGCTGGGTCCCGCGCGGGATCATCCTTGGATTGATCGCTTTCGCCATTTTCGGGCCGCTGGCCAATCTCGGCCTCTGGGCCTTCGCCGAGCAATGGTACTTCCCGCACAAGCTGCCGGTGGTCTACGGCCTCAAATTTTGGAACCAGGTGTTCAAGCCAAGCTCGGACGCGCTGGCATCGCTCGGCACCTCGGTGGTCATCGCGCTGCTCACCGTCGCCGTCAGCCTGTCGCTGGCGATCCCGGCGGGATATGCGCTGGCGCGCCTCAGCCTGCCGTTCCGCGGGTTGATCATGCTGGCCTTCCTCTTGCCGCAGGCGTTCCCCTCGGTCGCCGTCTACATCAACGTGGCGCGGATCTTCTATACGCTCGGCCTCAACGGCACGATCGCCGGCGTCGTGCTGGTGCATGCGGTGCACGGTCTCGTCTTCGCCGTGTGGATCGCGTCCGCCGCCTTCGCCGCCGTTGACCGCGACCTGGAACTGGCAGCCCGCAACATCGGCGCCGGGGCGCTGCGCACCTTCCTCACCGTGACCTTGCCGCTGGCGGCGCCGGGCATCGTCGCGTCCGCGATCTTCGTCTTCCTGGAATCGCTGGACGAGTTCACCGGCACGTTCTTCGTCGGCGTTCCCGACGTGACGACCCTGCCGCTCCTGATGTTCACCGCCTCGGTCGCCGGCAACTACCAGATCGCCGCGATCACCGCGCTGATCCTGCTGGTGCCGTCGGTCGGCTTCATGATGTTCGTCGAGCGCTTCCTGAAGGCCGACGTGCTCGCCAAGGTCGGCGCCTAGGAGGCCGGAGCGGCGGCTTCCTGCTTGGCGAGGTCGAACAGCGGCTGGAACGCCTCCGGCTCATGCGCGCCGGGAAGCGCGTACTTGCCTTCGAGGATGAAGCAGGGAACACCGGTGATGCCCATCTTGTAGGCGAAGGAGAGATCCTCCATCACCATCTCGCGGCCCTGCTCGCTGATGAGGAACCGGCGTGCCGGATCGATCTCGAGCCCGGCGTCGCCGGCCAGTGCCGCCAGCGTGTCGGTGTCGCCGATGTCGGCGCCCTCGGTGAAGTATCCGACGAACAGGCGATCGACCATGGCGTCCTGGGCCTTGGCGCCGGCGGCGTAGAGCAGCAGGCGGTGGGCGTCGGTGGTGTTGGGCGTGCGGCGGATCCTGTCGAAGCGGAAGTTGATGCCTTCGCCGAGGCCCGCCTCGGTCACGCGCTTGTAGATCTCCTCGGCCCGCCGGCCGCCGCCGAATTTCATGGCGACGTACTCGGCGCGGTCCATGCCTTCGCGCGGCAGGTCGGGGTTGAGCTGGAACGCCCGCCACGAGATTTCGGGCTGGATGTCCGGGCGCTGGGTCAGCGCACGGGCGAAGCGTCGCTTGCCGATGTAGCACCACGGGCAGACGACGTCGGAGAAGATGTCGAAGCGCATGGGAATAGCCTAGCTTCCGGACATGCCGCCGTCTCGCACCATTGCTTGACCGCCGCCCGGGCCACCTTGAGCATGTGGGGATGACCTCGATCTACGATCAAGGGCTGGAGAGGCACGCCGCCAATCATGTGGCGTTGACCCCGCTCTCGTTCCTCGACCGGGCCGCCCGGGTCTGGCCGGACAAGGTCGCGGTCATCCATGGCGCCGGCCGCACCACCTATGGCGAGCTCGGCGGCCGCTGCCGGCGGCTGGCGAGTGCACTCGCCGCCCGCGGTATCGGGATCGGCGACACCGTCTCGGTCCTGGCGCCGAACATCCCGGCGCTGCTGGAAGCACATTACGGCGTGCCGATGGCCGGTGCCGTGCTGAACGCCATCAACGCGCGGCTCGATGCGGCCACCGTCGCCTTCATCCTCCGGCATTCCGAGGCCAAGGTCTTCCTGGTCGACCGTGACTGCGCCGCTGTCGCGCGCGCGGCGCTGGAAGGGCTCGAGCGCAAGCCGCTGGTGATCGACCTCGCCGATCCGCTGGGTCCCGCCGAAGGCGGCATCGGCGAGATGACCTATGAGGACCTGCTGGCATCCGGCGATCCGGACTTCGCCTGGATCTGGCCGGCCGACGAGTGGCAGGCGATCGGCCTCAACTACACCTCGGGCACCACCGGCAATCCCAAGGGCGTCGTCGTCCATCACCGCGGCGCCTTCCTGAATGCGATGGGCAACGCCATCACCTTCGGCCTGAGCGCGGAGGCGGTGTATCTCTGGACGCTGCCGATGTTCCACTGCAACGGCTGGTGCTACACCTGGGCGGTGACGGCGGTCGGCGGCACCCATGTCTGTCTTCGCCGCGTCGATCCGGTTCTGATCTTTCCGGCCATCGCCGATCACCGCGTCACCCATCTCTGTGGTGCGCCGATCGTGCTCAACATGCTGGTGCACGCACCTACAGCGGTGAAGCGGCGCTTCGACCATGTCGTCGAGGTCGCGACCGGCGGCGCCGCCCCGCCGTCGACGGTGATCGCGGCCATGTCGGCGATGGGTTTCCGCGTGACGCATCTCTATGGCCTCACCGAATGCTACGGGCCGTCGACGCTCTGCGCCTGGCAGGAGGACTGGGACGAGCTCCCGGCGGACGAACAGGCGACGCTGATGGCGCGCCAGGGTGTCAATCTGCTGACGCTGGCCGGGCAGGACGTCGTCGATCCGGCGGGCCGGCCGGTGCCCGATGACGGCGCCACGCTGGGCGAGTTGGTTCTGCGCGGCAACACGGTGATGAAGGGCTATCTCAAGAATCGTCCCGCCAGCGACGAAGCCTTCCGCGGCGGCTGGTTCCACACCGGCGACCTCGCGGTGAAACACGCCGACGGCTATGTCGAAATCAAGGATCGTGCCAAGGACATCATCATCTCCGGCGGGGAGAACATCTCCTCGCTCGAAGTCGAGGAGGTGCTGTATCGTCACCCTGAGGTGATGGAGGCGGCGGTCGTGGCGCGGCCCGACGCGAAATGGGGCGAGAGCCCCTGCGCCTTCGTCACGCTGAAGCCGGAAGCTGCGCCGACCGCCGAGGCCGACATCGTCGCGTTCTGTCGCGAGCGTATGGCCGGTTTCAAGCTGCCGCGGACGGTGGTGTTCGGACCGCTGCCGAAGACGTCGACGGGAAAGATCCAGAAGTTCCAGCTCCGCGAGCAGGCGCGGGCGCTGGGGGAGAGACTTGAGTGACCGACGCGCTGACGCTTTACCCGCACGTGATCCAGGGCGACGATGGCGCCCGCGTTCCGGCCGAATGGGGCCAGCTGCGTGTCCCCGAGGTGCGCGG
>CAMDFP010000385.1 GCA_945897335.1 Asaia bogorensis
CGGCCGACGTCGGGCCTGGCGCCGGCGCCGAGGCCCTGGGTCACGCGGTGACCCAGCTGGATGCGCCGGTCGGCGAGCGTCTGAGCCAGCGCCTGCGCATCGGTATTGGCGACGACGAATTCGACGCCTTCAAGATTCGACCGGATCATGTTGGAGACCGCGTTGCCGCCGGCGCCGCCGACGCCGACCACGGTGATCCTGGGCTTCAGTTCCTGGTCTTTAGGTACGCTGATGTTGATGGACATCGCTTCCACTCCCGTCTCGAGTCTTAGGATCCACGAAGGACGACTTGCGGCCATTTTTTGATTGAGCTTCCGGGCCGCATCAGAAGTTTTCCTTGATCCAGTTGCCGATGCGTCCGAAGACGCCGGCGGGGACTGGACGCATGAGGGGGGCATGGCCGTGCCTCGCGGCATCGGTCGGGCCGGCGACGGCGTATCCCACCAGGCCGGTCGAGGTGGCGAAGGCAGGTCCGCTGGCCGCCTCGGGCAATCCCGAGATGCGGAGCGGGCGGCCGAGGCGCACCTGCTTGTCGAGAATGAGGCCGGCGAGCTCGCGAACGCCCTGGAGCTGGCTGGCGCCGCCGGTGAGCACGACGCGCCGGCCGGCGAGCTTGTCGAAGCCCGAGGATTCCAGCCGGGCGCGGACGACTTCGAAGGTTTCCTCGAGCCGGGGCTGGATGATCTGGTTCAGGAACGACTTCGGCACATGGTTGGGGGCGCCGCGGCGCTCCTCGCCGACCAGCGGCACGTCGATCAGCTCGCGCTCGTCGATGGCGCCCGACGTCGCGCTGCCGTGCAGCGTCTTCAGGCGCTCGGCCTCGGCGAGCGGCGTCGAGAGGCCGCGGGCGATGTCGGAGGTCACGTGGTTGCCGCCGATCGGCGCGACGTCCGTGTGGACGACGGCGCCGTCGAAGAATACGGCGAGCGAGGTGGTGCCGCCGCCCATGTCGATCAGGGTGACGCCGAGGTCCATCTCGTCCTCGACCAGGGTCGAGAGCCCGGAGGCATAGGGCGAGACGACCAGGTCCTCGATGTCGAGATGGCAGCGCTGGACCACGGTCGAGAGATTGCGGAGCGCGCTGGCAGCGGCCGTCACCATGTGCATGGAGGCGCCGAGCCGCTCGCCGAACATGCCGCGCGGATCGCGGATGCCGCGGCTGCCGTCGATGGTGAAGCCGACCGGGATCGAATGGACCAGCTCGCGGTCCGCATGGCCGTTGGTGCGCGGCAAGCGGCCCTGGTCGAGCACGCGGCGAATGTCGGTTTCGTTCACCTCGTGGCCGGCGATCGCGACCTCGACGCCGATGGTCTCGGACACCGGTGCGCCGGCCGAGCAGTTGACGACGACCTTGGCGATGGTCTCGCCCGCCATCTTCTCGGCGCCGTTGATCGCGGCCAGGATCGAGGCTTCGGCCTCGTCCATGCCCGTGATCGCGCCCGAGCGCACGCCCTTGGCGACGACGTGGCCGAGGCCGACGACGCGGGGCGAGCCGCCCGGCTCGATCCGGGCGATCACGCAGCACACCTTGCTCGAACCGATGTCGAGCGCCGCGATCGTGCCGGTGCGGGTCTTGCCGTTGCCTTTGGCCATGTCCCTAGATCCGCGTCCCTTCGCTCACGTCTGCTTCGCCGCGCCCTTGCCGCGACGCGCCTGGTCCGGGCTCACCCGGATGACGAAGCGGTCGGGAAGGCGGAGATCGATGGTGACCACGTCGCGGCCGAGGACCTTCTGGTCGCGCTCGAGCTGGGCGAGCTGGGCCCAGGCCTGGCCGATATCGGTTTCCGGCATGCGGACGTCGATGCCGTTGTCCATCTGCAGGTTCCAGCGCCGTTCGCCGACGCGGATCGCGGCGGTGACCCGCCGCTCGAGCGTAGGCTCGGTCGCCAGCAGCGCCAGCAGCGCCGGCGCGCCCTTGGGCGCGTCGTCGCCGACCAGCGTGATCAGGTGGCGGAAGCGGTCGAGGCCTGAGCGCATGACGATGGCGCCCTCGCGGTCGACCAGCACCAGCTTGCCCGCGCGCTGCCAGAGCGCCATCGGCACGCGCTCCTCGACGGCGATGGCGATGGTGCCCGGAAGTCGACGTTCGACCAGAGCGTCCCGTACCCAGGACAGCTTCTTCAGCCGCTGGCGGACCGCCTCCGGGTCGACTGCGAGCATCGGCGTACCGCGCTGGACGTCGATCGCCGCCATCATGTCGGCGGCGGCAGTCTCGTTGCGGCCGGTGACCAGCACCTCCTGGACCGAGAGGCCGGCATCGGCGGTGAGGAAGAGGAGGCCGTTGCCGAGGCGTGCGATACCCTCGCCGACGGTGCCGGCGCGCCAGACCTGGTAAACGCCGTAGCCGCCGGCGCCGATGGCGACGGAGAAGGAGAGGGCAATGGCGGCGGGCCGGAGCCAGCGCGGCCAGGAGCGACGGCGGCGCGGACGCCGCTTGTCGGGATCGCCGATCAGGAATCGCATCGCGCCTCCTCGACCATCCAGGTCACGAGATCGGTGAAGGAGATGCCGAGGAACGCGGCCTGTTCCGGCACCAGAGAAAGCGGCGTCATTCCCGGCTGGGTATTAATCTCGAGGAAGACGAGCCGGCCGGGATCGGCCTTGCTGTCGTCGTAGCGGAAGTCCGAACGGCTGACGCCGCGGCATCCGAGGGTCTGGTGGGCGAGGAGCGCCGTCGCCATCGCCTGGTCGAAGATCACCTGCGGCACCGGCGCCGGGATCAGGTGCTCGGCTTTCCCGTCGGTGTACTTGTTGGTGTAGTCGTAGAAACCGGTGCGCGGCCGGATCTCGGTCACGGTCAGGGGACGGTCGCCCATCACCGCGACGGTGAGCTCGCGACCGGCGACATAGCGCTCGACCAGCACCTCCTCGCCATAGCGCCAGTCCTCGTCGGGCGGGTTGTTGTCGCCTTCCTTGACGATGCGGACGCCGATCGACGAGCCCTCGGCGATCGGCTTGATCACGTAGGGCTGCTCCATCGCCTTGCCGGCGAAGGCGGCGGCGCGCGCCACCACCTTGTGGTCGGCGAGCGGGATGCCGACGGCGCTGCAGATCTCCTTGGTGCGCACCTTGTTCATGGCGATGGCGGACGCCATCACGCCCGAATGCGTGTAGGGGATGCCGAGTATGTCGAGCAGCCCCTGGATGCGGCCGTCCTCGCCGAAGCGTCCGTGCAGCGCGTTGAAGCAGACGTCGGGCTTGTCCTGGCTCAGCACCTTGGCGATGTCGCGGCCGACGTCGATCTCGGAGACGACGAAACCCGCCGCCTTGAGCGCCTTCGCGCACTCCTGGCCCGTCACCAGCGAGACCGGACGCTCGCTGGACCACCCACCCATCAATACGGCCACGCGCTTGGCCATCAGGCGAGCTCTCCTATGATGCGGATCTCCCAGCGCAGCTCGATGCCGCTCATCTGCGCGACCCGGCGGCGGACCTCTTCGCCCAGCTGCTCGATGTCGGCGGCCGTCGCTTCGCCGGTGTTGATCAGGAAGTTGCAGTGCTTCTCGGAAACCTGGGCACCGCCGATCTGCAGCCCGCGGCAGCCGGCACGGTCGATCAGCTCCCAGGCCTTGGCGCCGGGCGGATTGGCGAAGGTCGACCCGCCGGTCCGCGCGCGCACCGGCTGGCTCGCCTCGCGCTGGGCGCGGATCTCCTGGATGCGGGCGAGGATTGTCTCCGGATCGCCGGGCTCGGCCTTGAGCACGGCCTTGGTGAAGATCCAGCTGTCGGGAACGCCCGAATGCCGATAGGTGAGGCCGAGCTCTGCCGGCGAGAGCGTGCGGATGCGGCCCTCGTCGTCGACAGCCTCGGCCGACAGCACGACGTCGACCATCTCGCGGCCATAGGCGCCGGCGTTCATGCGGAGCGCGCCGCCGACGGTGCCGGGAATACCCGACATGAACTCGAGGCCCTGGACGCCCCAGCCCTGGGCCGAGAGCGCGACATTGAGGTCGAGCGCACCGGCGCCGGCCTCGACCATGTCGCCGTTGCGGGCGATCTCGGCGAAGCCGCGGCCGAGCCGGATGACGACGCCACGGATGCCGCCGTCGCGAACCAGCAGGTTGGAGCCGACGCCGATTACCGTGATCGGGACATCCGCAGGCGTGCCAGACACGAACCTGGCCAGATCCTCGGCATC
>CAMDFP010000386.1 GCA_945897335.1 Asaia bogorensis
CCGCCATCGAGGACGAGCCGGGGGCGTAGTAGAGGGTGAGCATCAGCGCACCTGGAAGATCGCCTCGACCGAGCAGGCGAAGTCCATCGGCCCAATGGTGCCGACGGCGAAGCGCACATGCCGGCCGGCCTCGCCCCAGATCTGCACCAATAGGTCTGAGGCGCCGTTGGCGACCTGCGGCTGGCCCTTGAAGTCAGGCGCGGAGTTCACGAAGACGCCGAGCTTCACGCAGCGGACCACCCGGTCGAGATCGCCGTCCAGCGCCGCCTTCAGCTGGGCGATGACGTTGAGCGCCGAGAGCCGTGCCGCCGCCTGGCCCTGCTCGAGCGACAGCTCCGCGCCGAGCCGTCCGAGATAGGGGCGCTTGTCGCCGTCGACCGGCGGCTGCCCGGCGACGAAGGCGAGCCCGTTGACCATGACCACATGCTGGAAGGACGCAAACGGCGTCCCCGCCGGCGGCAGGACGAGGCCGATCTCGGCCAGTTTCGTATCGATGCGTCCGCTCATCCGTGTTCCCCCGGGTTGTGACGGGATGAGCCTAGCGTGCGAAGGGAGGCGCGTCTCCGAGGGGCACGCTGCGGCAGTTCAATCTCACGCAGCGCGATACGCGGCGCCATCCAGCTCGAGCCGGGGGCGAAGTAGAGGGTGAGCATAGGCGGCTCCGAAGCGGGGGATGTAGAATGAGCGATCAGACGCGCTTCAGTGACCGGCACGCGGCTTCGCCGTTTGGTGGGCTGGGAGCTGTCTATCGCGCGATATCGCAGAGGTAGGTGATCTTGCGCATCGAGGATCAAATCAAGAAGTCGGAGCAATTAATTCAATGGATGGATGCCTGCATTGGCGAACCTACGACATCTTCTGACATCCGAAGCAGGCTGTCCGGCACGTGCTTGGCGGTGGCGCGCGAGCATCAAAAGGCCATTGTTTTGCTCATCGCGAATCAGCTTTGCGGCTCGGCCTACGCCCTCGTTCGAGCGCAGTTCAAATCCTACGTTCGAGGTACTTGGCTTCACCACTGTGCGTTGGACAGCGATTTAGAGAGGTTTCAAGCGGACAAACTTAAAAGAAGTTTCGTCAGCTTGGTTGCGGATATCGAAAAGCACCCCGGCTTTGACGACGGATACCTCTCTGCCGTGACCAGAAAATCTTGGGACGCTATGTGCAGCTATGCACACACAGGCTTTCTCCAGGTGGCGCGCTGGAACACTGAGGACGAAATCGGGCCCAATTACAAAGAAGACGAGTTGGTCGAGGTGATCGACTACACCAATGCGCTTGCGATCTTGGCGTCGATCGGTATCGCTCTCCTCGCGAAAGACGACGCACTTGCCAACCGGCTGTTAGCGAAAGGGAGAAAGTTGTAGACCTATCTCTCTGAAGACTGCTTCGAGAGGATGGGTCAATATCCCGTACTCTATCGCAACGTCTCGTCGACCCACGCGCAGCTAGAGATCTCCCCGCCGCAGGAGTTGGCCAATCCGGCACAGCAAAATTGCTGGAGCATCGTGCCTTCGCCCATTTGCGCGAATCGACGCGGGGAAGGCTGGGTGTACATAGCGAACCTCGCCCGTTCGCCGGACGGGTAGCACCTGACCACCAAGGTCGAGCCAACGCCTCTGTGCATCACGGTGGTTACTCATTGGGCGCACTCCGGATCGGCCGGTTTGGGAGGGGTTTCGATTCCGAGGGCTCGGTCAAACGCCCGGGCAAAGTAGTCTGGGTCGCGCATCGCGCGCTCAAGCTTCCTGGAAGCGCTCGTGCTCGGCACGTCCGAGTCATCAATCCAGCACGACAAGCCATGCAACTTTGCCGGCAGGCGCACACCCCAAAGGTTTGCCTCACAATCCCGCCGTGTCTCGTGAAGGTTCTTGAGCGGGTCTCGGAGCAGATCCTCAATGGCCTTCATTGGCGAAACTGGCTTCGATCGTTCCAGAAAATCGCCATCGTGACCCTCATCGTCGCTGACGGGCTCCACAAGCGTGAGATATCCAAGCAAGCTCGGAGGGCCGACCAGAAGCATGATCAGTCGATTGAAGAATGCGTCTCGACACATATTGGACTTCTTAACTCGGTCGTTGAGTTGATCGGCGACGTCAGGCGCGATCGACATGTTGACGAGAATCATCCTCCCAGGAGTCTTCTTTGCGCCACGGACTTCCCTCGCCCAGGTCTGCAACGACTTAGCGATATAGCGACGGGCTTTGGGAGATAGCTCTTTTCCCTCCATTGCACTGTTTAGTCGTGGCAACTCGGTGCGGAGGACGCTCTCAATGAACGCGTCTCGGCGGACGGCGGAGTCGTCGACATAGTTCATAAATCTCTCATAGAGGGCCGAGGCGAAGTGAATGGTGATCTTGGTCTTGGTCATCGGAGTTCCATCCTCACGTCGATGCAGTTCGCCAACTTATCGTTAGCGAAAGAATCTCTAAAGATCTAATTCTGTCTTGTTTTCTTTATGATTCTATGAAAACTCAACCCCTTTGACGCAATCCCATGCTGCGCTTCACCCTTCCCTATCCAGACCCTGCTCTTAAGCGCTTCATCTGGTGTGGAGCAGGCGTTGACCGACTGGAGCCGATAGAGTCCGTGAGCGCCCTTCTGGACCGCATCACCATCGACCAGGAGATCTGCGGAGGCCGGCCTTGCATCAAGGGCACGCGTTTCTGGGTTTCGCTGCTGCTCGACCTGCTGGCCGGTGGCATGACCGAGGCCGAGCTACGGAGCGAGTGCCCGCAACTCGCCCGCGAAGACGTGCTGGCCGCGCTCGCCTACGGCGCCGACGCATCTCGTTAGGGTATTGTCCCGCCACCGGTAAGGCCGACCACCGCTGCGCCCTTCGTGCTGCACCGCCTCGCTCCATCTGCTAACCTTGTTCCACCCCTTCCCTCTCCCGGAGCCGCCTCCCATGTCCGCCTGCATCATCGGCTGGGCTCATACGCCCTTCGGCAAGCATGACGCGCTGGATCTCGAAAGCCTGATCGTCACCGTCGCGCGCCAGGCGGTGGCCGATGCCGGGCTCGAGCCGAAGGACATCGACCAGATCTTCGTCGGCCACCTGAATGCCGGCTTCGTGCGCCAGGAGTTTCCCTCCTCCCTCGCGCTGCAGGCCGCCGACGAGTGGCGCTTCAAGCCGTCGACCCGCGTCGAGAACGCGTGCGCCACGGGATCGGCCGCGATCCATCAGGGGCTGAACGCCATTGCCGCCAAGCGGGCGAAGCGCGTTCTGGTGATCGGCGTCGAGAAGATGACGGAAGTCACGGGCGCGCAGGTCGGCGACCTGCTGATCCGCGCCTCGTACCTCAAGGAAGAGGGCGCGACCGAGGGCGGCTTCGCCGGCGTCTTCGGCGGCATCACCGCGAATTACTTCCAGAAGCATGGCGACCAGTCGGACGCGCTGGCCCGCATCGCCGCGAAGAACCACAAGAACGGCGCCGTCAATCCGCTGGCGCATATGCGGAAGGATCTGGGATACGACTTCTGCCGGAACGTCTCCGAGAAGAACCCCTTCGTCGCCGGCCCGCTGAAGCGCACCGACTGCTCGCTGGTTTCCGACGGCGCCGCGGCGGTGGTGCTGGCGGACATGGACACGGCACTCGCCTCCAAGAAGGCGGTAGTGTTCCGCGCCGCCGAGCAGGTGAACGACTTCCTGCCGATGAGCCGCCGCGACATCACCTTGTTCGAAGGCTGCGAGCAGGCGTGGAAGCGGGCGCTGGGTGCATCCCGCCTCAACCTGCTGGATCTCAGCCTGGTCGAGACCCATGACTGCTTCACCGTCGCCGAGCTGATCGAATACGAGGCGATGGGCCTCACCCCCAGAGGACAGGGCTTCCGCGCGATACAAGAGGGCTGGACCGAGAAGACCGGCAAGCTGCCGGTGAACCCCTCGGGCGGGCTCAAGTCCAAGGGCCACCCGATCGGAGCCACCGGCGTCTCCATGCATGTCATGAGCGCGATGCAGCTCACCGGCGCGGCCGGCGACATGCAGGTGAAGGGGGCGAAGCTCGCGGGCGTGTTTAATATGGGTGGCGCTGCCGTTGCCAACTACGTGAGCATTCTCGAACCGCTGCGGTCTTGACCTCGCTGCGCTCGGAACTCACGAGGCTCGCTTGAGGGCGGTCTGCT
>CAMDFP010000387.1 GCA_945897335.1 Asaia bogorensis
AAGCGGTGGTCGATACCCTCATCATCATCCCGAACCAGAACCTGTTCCGCATCGCCAATGAACGCACGACCTTCGCCGACGCCTTCAAGATGGCGGACGACGTGCTGCATTCGGGCGTGCGCGGCGTGACCGATCTGATGGTCATGCCCGGCCTCATCAATCTCGATTTCGCCGATATCCGCGCGGTGATGAGCGAGATGGGCAAGGCGATGATGGGCACCGGCGAGGCCGAGGGCGACAAGCGGGCGACCGATGCCGCCGAGAAGGCGATCGCCAACCCGCTGCTCGAGGACTCCTCGATGAAGGGGGCCAAGGGTGTCCTCATCAACATCACCGGCGGCATGGACATGACGCTGTTCGAGGTCGACGAGGCCGCGAACCGCATCCGCGAGGAGGTCGATTCCGACGCCAACATCATCTTCGGCTCGACTTTCGATGAATCGATGAACGGCCGCATGCGGGTTTCGGTGGTCTCGACCGGCATCGCCTCGGAAGCGGCCGCGCAGAAGCCGCCGCGCCCGCAGCTCGCCGTCGTCGCCCGGGCGACCCAGCCGGCCCCCCGGCCGGCCGCCCCTCCGGTCATGTCCGCGCCCATCTCCGCCTACGCCGCACCGATGACCCATGGCAGCTCGGCCCTCGCCCAGCAGCCGATGGCGATGCCGGTTGCGACCGCCCAGGCCATGACGGCTCCGTCCGTCCAGCCGCAGGCGGTCGCGGTCCCGGTCGTGCAGGCGGTCATCGCCCAGCCGGAGCCGATGGCCGTCGAGGTCCAGCCGGAACCGGTCATCATCCCGGAGACGGTGCTCGAGCTGACGATCCCCGAGCCGGTGGCCGAGCCCCGGTTCGAGGCGAAGGTCGAGCCGGCGTCGACCCTCACCCCCCCGGCCGTCCGCGAGCCCGTGCTCGCCAGGCCGGCCGTGGCCCGGGCCGAGCCGATGCAGGCCGATCCCTTCGCCGCCGCCGCGATCGCCAATGGCAGTCGCGAACGGCCGCGACCGGTCAGCTTGTTCGAGCGGGTGACCGGCCTCGGCCGGGCACGTCAGCCCGAGCCGGCACCTGCTCGTGACGTGCCGATGACGGCGGCGCCGAACCCGGCTCCGGCCCCCCGGGCCAGTCTGCCGGTCCGCGAACCGGCGAGGACGCAGCCGCAGCAAACCAAGCTCGGCAACCTCGATCCGGCCGACCGTTTGAAGCCGACGCATGACGACGACCTCCTGGAGATCCCGGCCTTCTTGCGCCGCCAGGCGAACTGAGGTCTCCCGCTACCACTTCCCAGCCCCGTCCGCCCTCGCGGACGGGGCTTTTTTCTTCTAGTCAAATTATTGAAATCTCATACGTTTTTGGCACTACGACGGCAACAGTCGGTAATAAAAGGTGATGTGACACGTCCGGTCGGAAGGTCTACCTGTGACAGTAATGACGATCGCCCTCCACGACCCTCGACCCTCTCCCATTCCCGGCTTTTCCGCTCCCTGGCGGAGCGGGCGCAGCGATGTCGCGTTGCAGCGCACACTCAAGAGCTCGATCCGCTGCGCCGGCATCGGTCTCCACTCGGGCGCCCGTGCCGAGATGGTGCTGAAACCAGCCCAGGCCAACACCGGCATAGTATTCCGCCGCATCGAACTTGGCGGACGCGCCGTCGACATCCCCGCCTCCTGGCGGAATGTCGTCGATACGCGCTTGTGCACCCGCATCGGTCTTCCCGACGGCCCCTCCGTCTCGACCATCGAACATCTGATGGCGGCCCTCGCCGGGTCCGAGATCGACAACGCCCTGATCGAGATCGACGGACCGGAAGTGCCGATCATGGACGGCAGCTCGGCTCCGTTCGTATTCCTGATCGAATGCGCCGGCACGGTCGAGCAGTCGGCACCTCGCCGGGCTCTCAAGATTCTGAAGGATATCGAAGTCGGCACGCCCGACTGTCTCGTCAGGCTCGGCCCGTCGGCGATGCCTACGATCAGCTTCGACATCGACTTCGACAGCCCCGTCATCCGCCGCCAGCAGGCCGA
The DNA here is from genome assembly GCA_945897335.1 of Asaia bogorensis. Taxonomy (GTDB): domain Bacteria; phylum Pseudomonadota; class Alphaproteobacteria; order SHVZ01; family SHVZ01; genus SHVZ01. The sequence goes on from CAMDFP010000387.1 coordinate 2,013, forward strand.
GATGAAGCTGGTCAACGGCACCTTCAAATCGGAGATCAGCCGGGCTCGCACCTTCGGGTTCCTGCATCAGATCGATCAGCTTCGCGCCGCCGGCCTCGCCCGGGGCGGCTCGCTCGACAATGCGGTGGTGGTTTCGGCCGATGGCGTGATGAATGAAGGCGGGCTCCGCTACGACGACGAATTCGTCCGCCACAAAATGCTGGACGCGGTCGGCGACCTCTACCTCGCCGGGGGCCCGATCCTCGGGCGTTTCCATGGGCATCGCTCTGGCCATCACATGCACCATACGGCCCTGGTCGAGCTCTTCGCCGACCCTGCCGCCTGGCGCTGGATCGAGGTTCCGGCAACGGATACCGCTGCCGGCGTCGACGCGCGCCTCGCCGCCACGGCCTGAGGCTTTGCCGGCGGGCGGCCCGCCCGGTATATAGGCGGCTATGGGCACCTTCCGACCTGTCGTCCTGGCGCTATCTCTCCTCATCCTGCTCGCCGCCTGCGGCGAGAAGCCCGAGGCCTATGTCGAAAGGCCGGTCGAGGATCTCTACAACACGGCGCTGACCTCGCTGGAGGATCAGCTCTATCTCCGGGCGGCCCGGCAGTTCGAGGAAGTCGAGCGCCAGCACCCTTATTCGGCCTGGGCGACCAAGGCCCAGCTGATGGCCGGCTTCTCGTTCTACCAGGCGAACAAGTACGACGAGGCGGTCTCGGCCCTCGACCAGTTCATCGAGCTGCATCCGAGCCACCGGGACACGCCCTACGCCTACTATCTCAAGGGCCTCGCCTATTATGAGCAGATCGCCGATGTCGGCCGCGACCAGGAGGTTACCGACAGGGCTCTAAAGTCCCTCGACGAGGTGATCAGGCGCTTCCCCGATTCCCGCTACGCGCGCGACGCCAGGCTGAAGGTCGACCTGACGCGCAACCATCTCGCCGGCAAGGAGATGGCAATCGGCCGCTACTATCTCAACCTCGGCCAGTACCTCGCCGCCATCAACCGCTTCCGCCGGGTGATCGACACCTATCAGACGACCGAGCAGGTGCCGGAGGCGCTGATGCGCCTCACCGAGGCCTACCTGGCCCTCGGCGTCCGCGAGGAGGCGCAGCAGGCCGCCGCCGTCCTCGGCTACAACTACCCGGGTACCGAATGGTACAAGGACGCCTATGCGCGCCTTGCCAAGGAGGGGCTCGAGCCCTCAGCCGGCAAGGGCTGGTTTGCCCGGGCCTTCGGCTCGATTTTCTAGGCTTTATTTCCTCACCGGCGCCGCGGCCGGTTTCGGCGGTGGTGACGCGGGGCGCGCGGCCGGCCTGGCCGGCACATCCTCCTTGATCTCGTCGACCTCGAATTTCAGCGCCGGCTGGCGCGGCTCTTCTTCGATGAAGACGGCGATGTCAGCAATGATCCGGCGTGTCATCTCGGCCAGAACCAGAGCCAGGATCGCGCCTCCGGTCCAGAACGTCACCGTTTTGATCGCCCAGCCGAACTCGCCGAAACGGTCGAGCACTTCCAGGCTCGCCACGCCACCGACATAGAAGATCGCCACCACCATGATGGCCGTGCCGATCGCCTTTAGGATCCCAACCATGGTCCGCCTCCCTCGACTGCCGAATCACCGTCACATTACAGAGAGTGCGGCGATCGGGCGATGGCTGGTGCTGCGACGGTCGCCGGGCGATTGCCACCCGGCCTAGCCTTTGGCACCCTCCGCCCGGCCATGCTGACCCGCCTCGACATCCGCGACGTCGTCCTGATCGACCGCCTGGAGCTGGAAGCGGGCGCCGGTCTTGCCGTGTTGACCGGCGAGACCGGTGCCGGCAAGTCGATCCTGCTGGACGCGCTCGGCCTTGCGCTCGGGGCGCGCTCGGAGAGCGGACTCGTCCGCGCCGGCGCGGCCCAGGCGACGGTGAGCGCCGCCTTCGAGGTTGCCGACGACCACCCCGCGTTCAACCTGCTCGCCGAAGCCGGGCTTCCGGCCGAGCAGCCGCTTGTCCTTCGCCGCACGGTCTCGGCCGATGGCAAGAGCCGCGCCTTCGTCAACGACCAGCCGGTCTCCGTCGGCCTCTTGCGTCGCATCGGCGACGGGCTGGTCGAGATCCA
>CAMDFP010000388.1 GCA_945897335.1 Asaia bogorensis
TGCTGCAGCTCCGTCGCTTCGTCGATTTCCTGCCGGCCAACAACCGCGAAAAGGCGCCGGTGCGCGCCACGCTCGATCCGGCCGACCGCGAAGATGCCTCGCTCGACACGCTGGTCCCGGAGAATCCCAACAAGCCCTACGACATCAAAGAGCTGATCCTGAAGGTCGTCGACGAGGGCGACTTCTTCGAGCTCCAGCCGGGCTATGCCGGCAACATCGTCATCGGCTTCGGCCGCATGGCCGGCCAGACCGTCGGCATCGTCGCCAATCAGCCGATGGTGCTGGCGGGCTGTCTCGACATCGACTCGGCCCGGAAGGGTGCGCGCTTCGTCCGCTTCTGCGATGCCTTCTCGATCCCGATCGTCACCTTCGTCGACGTGCCGGGCTTCCTTCCGGGCACTGCGCAGGAATATGGCGGCATCATCAAGCACGGCGCCAAGCTGCTGTTCGCCTATGCCGAGGCGACGGTGCCGAAGGTGACGGTGATCACCCGCAAGGCCTATGGCGGGGCCTACGACGTCATGAGCTCGAAGCATCTCCGCGGCGACGTGAACTACGCCTGGCCGACGGCCGAGATCGCGGTGATGGGGCCGAAGGGTGCGGTCGAGATCATCTTCCGCGGCGACATTGGCGATGCCGCCAAGATCGAAGCCCGGACGGAGGAGTATCGCGAGAAATTCGCCAATCCCTTCGTCGCCGGGCACCGAGGCTTCATCGACGACGTGATCATGCCGCACTCGACCAGGCGGCGGATCTGCCGCTCGCTAGCCATGCTCCGGGACAAGAAGATCGAGGACCCGTGGCGCAAGCACCGGAACATTCCGCTCTAGCCGCCGCGCGTTTCCGCGGCTTCAAGCTGCATATGCTGGCCTATGCGGCGGCGATGGTCGTGCTGGTCGTCGTCCATGTGATCGTCCAGCCGGAGCAGCCGTGGTTCGTCCTGCTCCTGGTCGGCTGGGGCGCACCGCTCGCCGTCCATTGTGCCTGGGTGATGGGGTTGTTCGGGGGTAGGAATGGCTAAGTTGTTCTCGAGGATCCTCATCGCCAATCGCGGCGAGATCGCCTGCCGGGTGATCCGGACGGCGAAGCGGCTCGGCATCAAGACGGTCGCGGTCTATTCGGATGCGGACGTGGACGCCCTGCATGTGCGGGAGGCCGACGAGGCGGTTCGCATCGGCCCGCCGCCGTCGGCGCAGAGCTATCTGCAGATCGAGGCGATCGTCGCCGCCTGCAAGCAGACCGGCGCCGAGGCCGTGCATCCCGGTTACGGGTTTCTTTCGGAGCGGGCGGCTTTCGCCGAGGCGCTGAAGGCGGCCGGCATCGCCTTCATCGGGCCGGAACCGCATGCGATCCGCGCGATGGGCGACAAGATCGAGTCGAAGAAGCTAGCCCAGGCCGCCGCCGTTTCGACCGTGCCTGGTCACCTCGAGGCGATCAAGGACGCCGAGGCCGCAGTCGGCATCGCGCACACGGTCGGCTTCCCGGTGATGATCAAGGCGTCCGCCGGCGGCGGCGGCAAGGGCATGCGCATCGCGCGCACCGATGCCGAGGTACGCGAAGGTTTCCAGTCCGCCACCAACGAGGCCAAGTCCTCCTTCGGCGACGACCGCGTCTTCATCGAGCGCTACATCGAGGAGCCGCGCCACATCGAGATCCAGGTGATCGGCGACGCGCATGGCAACGTCGTTTATCTTGGCGAGCGCGAATGCTCGGTTCAGCGCCGGCATCAGAAGGTGCTGGAGGAGGCGCCGAGCCCGTTCCTCGATACCAAGACCCGGCAGGCGATGGGCGAGCAGGCCGTGGCGTTGGCGAAGGCGGTGCAATACCGCTCGGCCGGCACGGTCGAGTTCATCGTCGACAAGGACCGCAACTTCTATTTCCTCGAGATGAACACCCGCCTGCAGGTCGAGCACCCGGTGACCGAGATGGTGACGGGCCTCGACCTGGTCGAGCTGATGATCCGGGTTGCCGCCGGCGAAAAGCTTCCCTTCACCCAAAAGGACGTGAAGCTGGACGGCTGGGCTATCGAGGCGCGGCTCTATGCCGAGGACCCGCGCCGGGGATTCCTTCCGGCGATCGGCCGGCTCACCCGCTATCGCCCGCCCACAGGCGAGGGTGTGCGTGTCGACACCGGCGTCTACGAGGGCGCCGAGATCTCGATGCACTACGACCCGATGATCGCGAAGCTGGTGACCTCCGGACGGACCCGCGCCGAAGCGATCGACCGGGCGCTGGGTGCCCTCGACCGCCTGGAGATCGAAGGCGTCGGCCACAATCTCGACTTCCTCCACGCCCTCCTGGCCCTGCCGCGATTCCGAGAGGGCCGCATCACCACCAACCTGATCGCCGAGGAGTATCCCTCGGGCTTCAAGGGCGCACCGGCCACCGACGCGGACCAGCATCTGCTGGCCGCGCTCGCGGCCTCGTTCCAGCGGCGGCTCGCCGAGCGCGACGCGATGATCGACGGGCAGCTGCCTGGACGTCGCGTCCGTGTCGCCGCCGACTGGGTGGTCCATCTCACCGTCGAGGGCGGGGATCCGGTGGATTTGCCTGTCGCGGTTAACGCGGCCGAGCACGGCTACGACGTGACCGTCGGCGGTCATGTCGTGGCGCTGCGCGGCGAGTTCGCCCCGGGCACGAGCCTGTTCGACGGCACGGCGAACGGCGAGTCCTGCGCCGCCCGTATCCTCCGTCACGGCATCACCTGGCGCATCGCCAGGGGCGGACGCACGGCGGAGGTGCTGGTGGTGCCGCCCGCCGCCGCGGGCTACCTGGCGCTGATGCCGAAGAAGGCGGCGCCGGATCTTTCGCGCTTCCTGCTCTCGCCGATGCCGGGCCTGCTGGTCTCGGTCGCGGTCAAGCCGGGCCAGGAGGTCAAGGCCGGCGAGACCCTGGCGGTGGTCGAGGCGATGAAGATGGAGAACGTGCTGAAGGCGACCCAGGACGCGAAGGTCACGGTGGTCCACGCAAATGCCGGCGACTCGCTCGCCGTGGACCAGAAGATCCTGGAATTCGCGTGAGCGAGCGGGTTGTCGTCCATGTCCGCGTCACCGGCCGTGTCCAGGGCGTCTGGTACCGGGGCTGGACGGTGGAGGAGTCGAGCCGGCGCGGCCTCGACGGCTGGGTCCGGAATCGTCCCGACGGTTCGGTCGAGGCGGTCTTCGCCGGGCCGAAGGATGCCGTCGATGAAATGGTCGAGGCATGTCGCCGAGGTCCGCCATCCGCGCGGGTCGAGCGGGTGACCGCCGAGCCCCCGGCCGAGATGCCGTCCCCGGGCTTCGTCCAGCGGCCTACCGGCTGAAGCTTCCGTTCGGCCCGAACACGTCGTCGAAGGCGCCCTTGAGCGCCTGGTCCAGGTCCGCCATCGTCGCCGGCACGCCGAGATCGACCAGCGACGTCACCCCATGTGCCGAGATGCCGCAGGGGACGATGCCGCCGAAATGGGAGAGGTCCGGCTCCACATTGAGCGCGATCCCGTGGAAGGTGACCCAGCGGCGGACGCGCACGCCGATGGCGCCGATCTTGTCCTCGACCCAGGGTGTGTTGCGGTCGGTTCGCCGCACCCAGAGCCCGATCCGGTCGTCCCGCGTCTCCGCCTCGACACCGAGGCGGGCCAGGGCGCCGATCGCCCAGTCCTCCAGGGCATGCACATAGGCGCGCACGTCGGGGTTGCGGCGCTTCAAGTCCAGCATCACATAGGCCACCCGCTGGCCGGGCCCGTGATAGGTGTAGCGGCCGCCGCGCCCGGCTTCAAAGACGGGAAAACGCCGGTCCAGCAGCTCCTCAGGCTCGGCCGAGGTCCCCGCGGTATAGAGAGGTGGGTGCTCCAGGAGCCAGACCAGTTCGGGCGCCGTTCCCGCCCGGATGGCCTCGACCCTGGCCTCCATGGCGGCCAGTGCCTCGGGATAGGAGACCTGCCGGTCCTCCTCCCGCCACTCCGGGGCCGTTTCGGTGGCTGTCGCCGCTTGATCCATGGGTCGCGATTTGCTATTCCCGGCGGGCGTTCTTGGCAAGGACCGGATGCCCATCCCGGTCCTGTATTCCACGCAATGCGGTCGTGGCGGAACTGGTAGACGCGCAGCGTTGAGGTCG
>CAMDFP010000389.1 GCA_945897335.1 Asaia bogorensis
CTCGTCCGCGCGACCCGCGAGGACGACCGCGTCGTGCTCGGCGCCTCGCCCCGCGGCACGCTGGCCCGGCTGAAGCTCGCCCGCGCCCAGGCGATGCTGCGCCAGTCCGACTTCGTCACCCCAGACGACGTCAAGGCGATGGCGGTGCCGGCACTCGCCCACCGCATCGTGCTGCGCCCCGAGCTCTGGGTTTCCAAGATCACGCCCGAACGCATCGTCGCCGACGTATTGAAGCGCGTGCCGACCCCGGCGGCGCAGGGATGATGCGGCCCCTTCCGACTTCACTTCGTACCCCCTCTCTCGCCGCAGGCGGGGGAGGGCTGGGGTGGGGGCCGAGCGCAGCGAGGGGCAATGCGTCAGCCGTTGCGCCATCCCTCGCTTCGCTCGCCCCCACCCTTCCCTCCCCCGCTGCGCGGGAGAGGGTTCCGAAGCGATGACCGGCCGCTTCACCCCGCTCGCCTTCGCGCTGGCGACGGTCGCCGCGGCGGCGTTGGTGCTCGCCGTCGCCGTCGACCGCCTCGAGCTGGTGATCGTCGCGGTACCTTTGCTGGTGGCGCTGCTGCAGGCGCGCAGCGCGGCGCCGCCGGCTCGCTTCACCCTCGCGCATACGCTCTCGGCCGAGCGCGTGGCCGAGGGCGATCCGATCACTGTCACGGTCACGCTGACGGCGCTGACGCGGCTTCCCTGCCTCGAGATCCTCTATCGCCTGCCGGCCCTGACCGAGCTGGCGTCCGGCAGCAACCGCACGGTCTTCCGGATGAGCGAAGGCGAGACGGCGACCTGGAACTTCGAGATCCGCTGCCTCGCCCGCGGCCGCACCGATCTCGGCCGCTTCCATATCCGCGCCTGGCACGCCTCCGGGCTTCGGGTATCCGAGAGTCGCCACGACGATCCGCGGCGGATCAGCGTCTATCCGCCGACGGCGCCGCTTCGCCATCTGCCGCGGCCGCTGCGCACGCGCTCCTCCTTCGGCAACCACGTCTCGGCCAAGCTCGGCCAGGGGCTGGAGCCCGGCAACATCCGGCCCTATTCGTCAGGCGACCTGCTGCGCCAGATCAACTGGCGCACCTCGCTTCGGCTCGGCCGGCTCTACGTCACCCAGTTCCACGAGGAGCGGAACGCCGACGTCGTCCTGCTGCTCGACATCACTGCCGACATCGGCCGGCAGCCGAACTCCAGCCTGGATCATTGCGTGAAGGCGGCGGCCTCCCTGGCGTCCACATACCTGCTGCATCGCGACCGCGTCGGCCTCGTCACCTATGGCGGCAATATCCAGTGGATCCGCCCCGGCGCCGGACGGCGGCAGATCGAGACGCTGCTGGAGGCGCTGCTGCCGACCAGCATGGCCGCGAACTACAGCTTCCAGGATCTGCAGGTGCTGCCGCCCCGCGTGCTGCCGCCAGGCGCGCTGATCATCGCGCTTAGCCCGCTGATCGATCCGCGCTTCGTCAAGATCGTCACCAATCTCGCCGGGCGCGGCTTCGACGTGCTGCTGCTGGCGCTGTCGCCGCTGGAGCTGATGAATCCCTTCGTCGAGCGCTCGCCGGTCGACGACCTGGCGCAGCGCCTGTGGACGCTGGGGCGGCGCGCGACGATCGAGGCGCTGCGCGACAGCGGGCTGCCGGCGATCGAGATGCTGCCGGGCCAGCCGCTGGACTCGGTGCTGGCACCGCTGGCGCGCGCCGGCCGGCAGCGGGCGATGCAGCGATGATTGGCGCCGGCACCTATGTCGCCATTCTGCTGCTGGCGGCGATCCCGCCCTGGTCGCAGCCCTCGGCGCTCGTCACGGTGCTCTCCCTCGTCGCCGGCGCGCTTTTGGTCTTCGGCGTGCGCCAGCCTCTGCTCCTCGCCGCTGCCGGCAGCGCCGCGCTCGCCTGCGCCGCCTATGCGCTGGCGCTGTGGTCGGCGGCGGCGCCGGCCGGCATCGTCGAGCCGCTGGCGTTCGGCATCGCCCTCCTCATGGCGCTCCGTCGCGCCGACTTCGCCCGCAGCTTCCAGGGCGTCGAGGTGCCGCCCGCGATCGCCCGCGATGCCGTCAACCGCGGACTCGTGACTGCCGGCCTCTCGGTTGCCTCCGTCCTGGTTTTGATCGGCGCGGTCACCCTGCTTGCCGATGGCGCGCCCCCGGCATGGCGTCCGGTTCTCGCCGGCGCCGGCGCCTTCCTGGCGCTCGCCGCCGCCGTCGCGGTTCTCGGCCGCGCCCGCCCGCAGTAAGATCCGTCCCGTACAGCCACGGATTTCTTGATGCCCGCTTTTCAGATCGACGACGCGACCGACGCCCTCCTCGTCGTCGACGTGCAGAACGATTTCTGCCCCGGCGGCGCGCTGGCGGTGCCGGGAGGCAACGAGGTGGTGCCGGTGGTCAATCGTCTGGCCGGGCGCTTCCGCCACGTGCTGCTGACCCAGGACTGGCATCCGCCGGGCCATGGCTCCTTCGCCTCCGCGCATGCCGGCAAGAAGCCGTTCGAGACGGCCGAGCTCCATTACGGGACCCAGGTGCTGTGGCCCGACCATTGCGTGCAGCAGACGGCCGGGGCCGGCTTCCACCGCGATCTCGTGATCGCGCGGGCCGAGCTGATCTTGAGGAAGGGCTACGACCCGGCGATCGATTCCTATTCCGCCTTCTTCGAGAACGACCGCAAGACCGCGACCGGGCTCTCAGGCTATCTCCGGACCCGCGGCTTCAAGCGGCTGTTCCTCGCCGGCCTCGCCACCGATTTCTGCGTGCACTACTCGGCGGTCGACGGTGCGGCGCTGGGCTTCGACATCGTCGTGCTGGAAGACGGCTGCCGGGCGATCGACCTCGCCGGATCGCTTGCACAGGCGAAGACGGCGATGGCCGCGGCGGGTGTGACACTTTCGACCAGCGCCGCCGTCGCTTAAGGCCGCGTGCTAGCATCGGTCATGGACCCTTCGTCCCCCGGTTCGATCCCACAGCGAGAGTCGGCGCCCGACCGCGTCCTCTACACGCGCCTGCCGGCCGAGATCCGGCATCCCAACCTGGTCCGCCTCTATCGCCACTGGGAGACGGTGCGCGGCACGCGGCTGATGCCGTCCAGAGCCGAGTTCGACCCGCTGGCGCTGCCGGACCTGCTCGGCAACCTGCTGCTGATCGACGTCTTGCGGGAGCCGCTGCGCTATCGCTACCGGCTGATCGGCTCGCGCCTGACCGAGCGTGTCGGCCGCGACATGACCGGCCGCTTCTTCGACGAGGTTCCGGAGCCGGTCTATCGCGAGCGCCTCTATTCCTGGCATGGCGGCGTGGCCGAGACGCGGGTACCGCGGGGCGGCACCACGGCGAGGCGGCTGCTCGAGCGCTGGGAACCTTACGAGATCCTCACCCTGCCGCTTTCCGCCAATGGCGTCGACGTCGACATGACGCTGACCGGGCTCTACTACCTGACGCCCTGAAACTGCTTGAGGCCCTGGCGTCCGGCCTCGGTGATCACGTAGATGCCCTTCTCCTGGCGCTCGAACCAGCCATAGTAGTTGCTGGAGAGGATGCTTCCGGCACGCGGCGCATCGCAGGCGACCTTCAGGTCGCGCGGCCGCTGCGGCCCGCGCTCGACCAGCACCGCCGCCACGCGCAGCGCCTCCTGCCGATAGGCGGTGACGATCTTGAGGCGGGTGATGCCGCCGAGATTGGGATCGCCGGCGCGCCGCGTGTGCTCGGCGAGCAGCGCCGTCGCCTTCCGCTTGTTCTTCTGCGGCCGATAGGGCTCGGGATCGGCGATGACGTCGACCCGCCCCTTCGGCGAGACGGTCATCAATCCCAAGCCCACCCGGCGGCAGAGCTTGACCACGCGCTTGTCCCAGGGATTGGGGCCGCGGCTCCGCGCCGTCGGCTGCGGCACCGCGAGGTAGACGAGATCGCTCAGCGCCAAGCGCTCGACGCCCTGCAGGATGAGCTCGAGCGAGAAGCGCTGCTTCAGCTCGACGATCAGCGTCTCGCCGTCCTTGACCGCGACCACGTCGCAACCGCGCACCTCGCCCTTGACCACATGGCCCTTGGCTTCGAGGAACGCCTTTACGGGCGCGTAGAGATCGGATTCGGCCACCGAGTCAGGCCCCCCATCCTAACCTTCCC
>CAMDFP010000390.1 GCA_945897335.1 Asaia bogorensis
AGCAGCGGCGGGTCATGGATCAGGGCGCGCACGATCGCGGCCCGCTGGCGCATGCCGCCTGAGAGCTCGAAGGGATAACGGTCCTCGAAGCCCTTGAGCCCGACCGCTTCCAGGAGGCGGCGCGCCGCCGGCTCGTAGGCGGCGGCGTCGAGCCCGCGCAGCTCGAGCTGGACCAGGACATTGCCCAGCACCGTCCGCCAGTCCAGCAGCACCGGAGACTGGAAGACGATGCCGAGGTCGGTCACCGGCTCCTCGACCGTGTTGCCGGCGACCGTGACCGTGCCGGTCGAGGCCGGCACCAGGCCCGCGATCATCTTGAGAAGCGTGCTCTTGCCGCAGCCCGACGGACCGACCACGGCGAAGAACTCGCCCGACGCGATGTCGATGTCGATCGGGGAGAGCGCCTCGGTGGTCTGGCCCTCGCGCCTGAAAGTCTTGCTGGCGCCGGCGAGGCGGATGGGGACCGAGCTCATGTCTGCTCTCCCGCCTTCTCGCTCTGGCGCTGGGCGACGTGCCAAGGCAGCGCCAGCCGCTCCACGGCTTCGACCGTGTAGTAGATGGCAAGCCCGATGGCGCTCAGCACGAAAACGGTGGCGAAGACGGCGCTCGCCAGCAGGTTGCCGTTGTATTCCAGCAGCAGGTATCCGAGGCCGCGGTCGGAAGCCACGAACTCGGCGACGACGGCGCCCGTCACTGCGTTCACCGCGCCGATGCGAAGCCCGGTGAAGATCGATGGCAGCGCCGAGGGCAGGCGGATGCGCCAGAACAGGCGCCAGAGATTGGCGCCGGTCGAGCGCGCAAAATCCATGATCTCGGGATTGATGCCGCGGAATCCGGCGACCGCGTTCACCAGCATCGGGAAGAAGCAGAGAAGGAAGACCAGAGTCAGCTTGGAGACCCAGCCGATGCCGAACCAGATGACGAAGATCGGCGCGATGGCGATCTTCGGCACCACCTGCAGCGTGACAATCAAGGGATAAATGCTCCGCGCCATCCAGGCCGAGAAGGCGATGCCGACGGCGAGCGGCAGGCTGACGACGACGGCGACCGCGAAGCCGCCGACGATCTCGAGCCCGGTCACCCAGGCATTGGAGAGGATTCTGGGCCAGCGTTTCGCCAGATCCGCCAGGATCGCGGTCGGCGCCGGCAGCAGGTAATCGGGGACGCCTCCGAACCGGACCGCCGCTTCCCATAGCAAAAGCACGGCAAAGGCGAGACCGAGCGGCTGAGCGATCGTGCGAAGTCGGCCCATCCCTTGCGCGTCCCCCCTGCTTTTTTCTTGCGCGAGCGCGGGCGATGGTAGGGTTCGCCCCGACCGGATAGCAAGTGCCGGCCGTCAAAAGAGGAATCGAGACATGCCGCCTCGCGTCGTCATCGTCGGCGTCGCCCACTGGCATTCGTCGATCTATGCGGGGATCCTGAAGGAGCTCGGGATTCCCGTCATCGGTGCCTCCGATCTGTCGCCCGGCGAGGGCGCGGCGGCGGCGGCCAAGCTCGGCATTCCGTTCGAGGCCGATGCGGGCGGCCTGCTCAGCCGGGTCAAGCCGGACCTCGCCATCGTCACCCCCCGCCACGACCAGGTGATGGCGGCGCTGACGCCGGTGCTCCAGCACAAGCCGCCGATCCTGATCGAGAAGCCGATGGGCCTGAATGGCAACGAGGCCCTTGCCGTCGCCCGCGCGATCGGTGAGGCCGGGCTCTGGGCGATCCCGGCACTTCCGAACCGCTTTCTCGGCATCTGGCGCCACGTCGACGAATTGCGATCGACGGGCCTGCTGGGCACGGTCACGCACGCGCATTTTCGCATCATCAACGGCCCGCCGCAGCGCTATCCCGCCTGGGGCGTGTCGTGGATGCTGGATCCTGGGAAATCCGGCGGCGGCTCGCTGCGCAATCTCGGCGTTCATGGGGCCGACGCCTTCCGGCTCCTCGCCGGACCGGATGTCGAGGTAGTCTCGGCCGCCGTCAGCCACAGCTACGGGCTCGCGGTCGAGGAGTTCTCCGCCGCCCTGCTGCGCGCGCCGGGCGGCCCGATCGGCACGGTCGAGTCCGGATACTCCTATGCCAGCGGCGGCGGCGACTTCGAGTGGCGGATCGCCGCCACCGGCGCCTATCTGCAGGAGACCAAGGGCCTCCTTTCAATCCGTCATGCCGACGGGCGCCTCGAGACGCACGAGACCCAGGATCCGAGCTACCGGCCACTGCTGGAGGCGACGCTGTCCTCGCTCGCGGCCGGGCGGCCTCCGCCGGTGACCGTGGCGGAGTGCGCGAAGGCGGTTGAGTTATGCGATCGGATCTATGACGCGGCGAAGAGGAGCTCTCGATGAAGATCACGGCCATCCGCACCCTGGTGGTGAATGCGGAGATGCGGAACTGGGTGTTCGTGAAGGTCGAGACCGACCAGGACGGGCTCTTCGGCTGGGGCGAGGCGACGCTGGAGTGGAAGACCCGCGCCGTCGTCGGCTGCGTCGAGGACCTGGCACCGCTGATGGTCGGCCGCGATCCCCGCGACATCGAGAACGGCGTCCGCGCCATGACCAAGCATGGCTTCTGGAAGCTGGGTGTCATCGGTCGCTCGGCCATCGCCGGGATCGAGCAGGCGATGTGGGACATCTTCGGCAAGTCGGTAGGATTGCCGGTCTGGCGGCTCATCGGCGGCAAGACCCGCGACAAGGTGCCGGTCTACACCCATCTCGGGCTCGGCAACATGAAGGCCGTCTACGACCAGAAGGAGCGCAACCAACTCCAGGACTATGTCGGCCAGGTGCTGGCCAAGGGCTATCGCGCCTTCAAGGTGCTGTTCCCGCTCTACATGGGCTACACCGCCGAGGCGAAGGCGATTGCCGGCGTCGACGGCTGGATGCGCACGCTCCGCGAAGCCGCCGGCGACGACATCGAGATCATGGTCGACTTCCACGGCAAGCCGGCTTCGGTCGCGCTCGCCGTCCAATGCATCGAGGCGCTGGCGCCCTATAATCCGATGTTCGCCGAGGAGCCGGTGCAGCCGGGCGACGCGGATGCCATGCGCCAGGTCGCCGAGCGCACGCGCGTTCCCATCGCCACCGGCGAGCGCCTGGTCGACCGCAAGGACTTCGAGGATCTCTGCCGCCAGCGCGCGGTCAGCGTCATTCAGCCCGACCTCTGCCATTGCGGCGGCATCTGGGAAGGACGGAAGATCGCCGCCATGGCCGAAACCGCGATGATGGGCGTGGCGCCGCACAACCCGCTGGGTCCGATCGCAGGCGTGTCGGCGCTGCATTTCGACATCGCCACGCCGAACTTCGTCATCCAGGAAGAGATGGTCGGCGCCGTTCCCTGGTACTCCGAAGTCGTTCAGGGACCGATCCGCATGGTCGAAGGCTGCTGGCAGATTCCGGAAGCACCGGGCCTCGGCATCGAGATCGACGAGCGGGTGGCGGCCAAGCACCCCTTCAAGCAGGAACCGATCCCGTCCACGGAGGCGAAGCTCGCGGACGGGACCATCGTCGACTGGTGATCTAAGCCTTCTTGTCGACGCTCCAGGCGCCCGGGCCGGCGCAGACCAGATAGAGGAACGAGCCTATCGAACGCGTTCATTGCGATGTCTCATTGAGCGAGCAACCCGCACCTCATTGTGCGGTAACCCCGCCGTCCATCACCAGAGACGAGCCGGTCATGAAGGCGGACTCGTCGGACGCCAGAAACACGATGCCGTTGGCGATGTCGCCGGCTGTCCCGAAGCGGCCGAGCGGATGGGTCGCGAGGCCGGCTTGGCGAGCAGCGTCCATGTCGTTGCTGCCGGCGAAGCGGGCGCGGGTGCGGAAGGTCTCCTCGCCCATGTCGGTCTCGATCACGCCCGGGTGAATGGCATTGACGCGGATGCGATATTTCTTTCGGGCGAACTCCAGCGCGGTCGACTTCGAGAACAGGGTGACGCCGCCCTTGGTCAGGGAATAGAGCGGCGCCAGCGGCGAGCCGACCAGGCCGGCTGTCGACGAAAGGTTGATGATGACGCCGCCGGTGGCGCTTGTCCTGGCGCGATCCTTCAGCGCCGGCAGCGCCAGCTTCGTGCCGA
>CAMDFP010000391.1 GCA_945897335.1 Asaia bogorensis
CCTTAGAACTCGCGATCGAGCATCATCAGGCTAGCCGGGTCGCGGAGGCGGAGCAGCTCTACCGCCAGATTCTCGCCAGCGACGCGAACGAGCCGAACGCGCTTCACGGCCTCGCCATCATCCTCTACCAGTCCGGGCACGGCAGCGAGGCGATCGCCATGGTCAGGACTGCGATCCGGCTCCGGCCGCATGCGGTGTACTATTGCTCGCTCGGCCTGATGCTCGCGGGGCTCGGGGCGCAGGACGAGGCGGTTGCCGCCTATCGCGATGCTCTCGCAATCCAGCCGACGTCGACTGCTGCCCATCATGGCCTGACCACGCTCGCTCCGGAGTATGCCCAGGACATCGAGCCTGTCCTCCATATCCCGGACGGCGAAGGCCTGCGGCTTGCCTGCAACGACTACCCAGAGCCCGACTTCGGCGATCGCGAAGCGTCGGCACTGCGTTTCGCGGCGACCGTCAACGAATTCTGCGATGCCCATGGGATCGAACGCAGGGCGGTACCCGGTTCACGTCCCGATCTCAGAGACGACGGCCTCGCGCATTTGGGGAACCTCCTTTCGTCCTCGCAGGTGGCCGAGGTGCGCGCCACGCTCGAGGGATTGCCCGTCTACAACATGCATGTCCTGACGCAGAGCGACGGGATCCCGCGAGACATTCGCAGCGAAGCACGGCGGTTCCATTTCGGCTGCTACGACCTGCCGACGACGCTGGCGCTTCCCCATCTTCTGGAAGTAGCCAATCATCCTGACGTGCTCGCCGCGGCCGAAGCTCATCTCGGATGCGTGCCCACGATCTACGGAGCGTATCTCTGGTGGTCGTTCGGCGGGCATCCGACGATCGGGCCGCAAAACAACAGCCTGCATCGCGACGGTGACGATGTCGGATTCTGCACCCTCTTCGTCTATCTCAGCGACGTCGATCTCGACAGCGGGCCGCATGTCTTCATTCGCATGACCCATCGGGGCGAGGCGATGGAACGCCTCATGGCCAGCGGGCCACCGCGTCGTGTGATCGTCGATGGCCGAGAGGAGGATCTGAAAGGGCTGAACTGCCGCATCGGCTATCTGAACGACCCGCTGTACGAAACGGTCTTCTCCAGAGCGTCGAGCGTCTGTGCGGGCCGGCGGGAACCGCGATGCTGATCGACACCTATGGCCTGCATAAGGGCGAACTGCCGCGTAAGGGCGATCGCCTGATATTCATGGTTCGCTATGGCTATGGCCGCGCCAGCACCTATGTCGACAACCATCTGAAGCCGATCGCCCGCGAAAGCGTCGCCGGGCGTCTCGCGTGGTCGCCCCGCAGCCGCTACATCAATCGCCTGTTCGTCTCGTAGCGTCGCCGTCCCGTCACGCCGACCGGGCCAGCTCCGGATATTCGGCACCGCTCACGATCGCGCCCATCGGCACGCTCTCCACATTGCCCTGACGCGGGTTCCAAGCATCGCCGATACGGCGCGTGTCGCCGGGCATCAGGTGCAGGATGTAGCTCCGCCGCGGATTGCCGGTGCGGTTGCCGTACGAACCATGCACGGTCAGGCAGTGGTGGAAGTGGCAATGCCCGGCCTTCACCACGCAAGGATGCGGGGTCAGGTCGGCGCCCTTCGGAATCCCCGGATGCTTCAGAAGCCAGTCCGGATCGGTGGCATCGACCTCCTCGCGCACATAGTCGAGGTTCCAGCTGTGGCTTCCCGGGATGACGTGCATGCAGCCATTCTCGACGGTGGCGTCGTCGAGCGCGATCCAGCAGGTGCCGAGCTCGGCCGGTCCGACCTGGTTCCAATAGGGGTAGTCCTGGTGCCAGGCGAGCACCGCCGCCTCGTCATAGGGCGGCTTGTAGATCATCTGGTCTTCCCAGACCCTGACCGGCGCCGGCATCAGGTCCGCGGCAAGCGCGCCAATGTCCGGGTGGTGTAGGACCTCGGCGAAGACGGTGTCGTTCCTGAAGATGTTCACCAGCTTGAAGGACGGAAGCTGCCCCTTGGCCCGCGACTTCTCGACCGTCTCGCCCAGCAGCTGGTCGGGAAAGGGGATGCGGCGCTCGAGGATGTCGCCGATGCGGTCTCGGAGGCGCTCGATCTGCCCATCGTCGAGCACGCGCGGGCCCGAGAGGTAGCCGTTCTTCCGATAGAAGGCGATCTGGTCGCTGGTCAGGTGCATGGCCGCCTCCCCGGTCCGGGCGCCGATCATCTGACAATCACGCCTCGTTGCCAACGGATCCTAGAGACCGTCGGCGGCGACCGTCGCCTCTGGAACGGAGATGATGAAGGCGGCGCGGTTTGGCCTCTGCTTCAACTGCATCGGCCTCCGTTCGGCGACGGCGGCATGGACGGCCGCGATCTCGTCGGCGCTCAAAAGGTCGATGACCCATTGCAGTTTGGTCAGCCACTCATCCCGGCCGACACGTACCGAGACGACGGTATCCGCCGGAACCGTCTGCGGCTCGGGCTTCGAGATCTCTGGCGCAGGCTTTGCCCGCGAGCCGCTCCATTCCCGGATATCCGAGGGGCTCCATACGGCTTTCCGGCTAGGCATACATCGTCCATCCGACATGGCGAAACATGCGCGGACGATAGGTGCAGGGTGCCGCCTTTAGCCAGCAACATTGCACGGACCGAGTCACGTCTCATTAATTGTTATTTTTTCGTATTATACCTTTATAATTGCAAATCGAACCACCCCGTGATTTAGAGATCCCTTGACGCCACGTGCCATATGGCGAGATTGGAACAAGGTTGCCCCCCAGATTTGGTAGCATAAGCAAGCCGTAGACATGCTTGACCCGCTCCGCCAGATCCCGAGGTCCACCTCTCCCGCATCGCGACGGTCAGGACGATGACGAGCGGCTGCGATGATGGGACGAAGGAAAGCGGCCGGGTCTTCTGGATCACCGGCCTCTCCGGTGCCGGCAAGACCGCGGTCTCTGGACATCTGGTGCGCCGCCTTGCGGCGGCCGGCCTCAGGCCGCTTCTGCTCGATGGCGACGTGCTCCGAGAAGTCTTCGGCGGAGGTGCCGGCCACGGGGTTGAGGAGCGCCGTCGTCTGGCTTTCAGCTATGGCCGCCTCTGCCGAGAGCTGTCGCGGCAGGGAGCCGATGTGGTCTGCGCCACGATCTCGATGTTCGACACGGTCCGCGACTGGAACCGCACCAATATCCCGCGCTACACGGAAGTCTATCTGCGCGCGACCATGGCCGAGCTCGTGGCCCAGGACGACAAGGGTCTCTACCGCAAAGCCCTGGCCGGAGAGATCCGCGACGTCGTCGGGGTCGACATCCCGGCCGAGGAACCGCGCAACGCGGATCTGGTGTTCGACCGGGCGAACGGCCTCTCCCCCGACGAGATCGCGATCCGCGTGATAGAACATGTCGGGCTCCGGGCAAGCGAATGACGGCCGTCCGGGACCACGTCCACCTCCGGACCGAGTGCCAGTGATGTCCAAGCCTGTCCTGACCCATGGCGACTTCACCGGCCTCGCCTCCGACTATTCCAAGTATCGCCCCGCCTATTCGGAGAGCGTGCTGACAGCTCTCCTGGCGATGGTCGGCAAGCGGCCGGAAGAGATCGACGCCATCGACGTCGGTGCCGGCACCGGCATCTGGACCCGCATGCTGGCCGGACGCCGCCTCCGCTCGGTGGTCGCGGTCGAGCCGAACGACGACATGCGAGCGCACGGCATCCGCGACAGCGAAAACCTCGTCGTCGGCTGGCGCAAGGGCAGCGGCGAGGAGACCGGCCTCGCGGATGCGAGCGGCGACATCCTGACGATGGCGTCGTCCTTCCACTGGGTGGACTTCGATCGTGGCACGCGCGAGTTCCACCGCGTGCTGCGGCCAGGCGGACGGTTCGTCGCGCTCTGGAATCCCCGCTATCTCGACGACAGCCCCGAGCTGCTCGACATCGAGAGCCACCTGAAGACGCTCAATCCGGACATACGCCGCGTCTCGTCCGGACGTTCGGGAATCACCGAACGGTTGACCCAGCTGCTGTGGGCGAGCCCCCATTTCGACGACGTCGTCTATCTC
>CAMDFP010000392.1 GCA_945897335.1 Asaia bogorensis
CCTGGCTCAGCAGCTCGGCCCCGGTCACCACCACTCGCTTGTTCTCGAGCAGCCCGGCGACGACGGCGACGCTGCGGCCGTCGATCGGCTCGACCTTGACCAGAAGCGGGACGAACCGCTCGGCCCCGGTATGCTGCCAGACGATCGGCTGGCCTGCGGGGTTCCGCACGACGGCGGCCGGCGGCAGGATGATGCCCTTGTGCTTGTCGCGGGTTTCCACGAGGACGAGGACCGGCGTGCCGATCGGCAGCATCGTCGGCTCCCGCACGTGGAACAGGATCGGTATCGCCTGCTGGTTCAGTTTCGGGCCGTGGCCGAGATATGAAAGCGGCAGCGAGCGGCCATCGGCGGTGACGGCATTGGCGCCGGCGATGGAATCCAGCAGGGTCGGATCGTAGCCTGACGCCTCCACCCAGACCCGTTCCGGATCGACGATCTCGTAGAGCGTCGTGCGCGACTCGACGATCTGGCCCGCGACCGCATTGGCGACAGAGATGACGCCATCGGCCGGTGCCCGGAGAGGAATCTGCAGACCTTCGCGGTCGACGATGATCCGGTTGATCGCGGCACGCCGCCTCAGCAGCGTCTCCACCTCGGCTGTGAGCGCGTTGGTCAGCTTGATGTCGGCGTCGGCGCCGATGGCGTCTTCGGCGCGCTGTTTCAGCGTGGTGAGGTCGCGGTCGATGAGCGCAAGCTGCTGGAGGATGTTGCCGCGGTCGATCGGGTTGATGACCGGCACGATCGACGCCAGCACCTCGCCGCGCACCACGCGCTGGCCGACGCGCGGCAATCCCCCCGGCGCCAGCTCGACCCGGCCGGGCATCGTGCTCTGCACGGTGCCGCTGGCCGCGGGGTCGGCGGAAACGCGGCCGACCAGGCGGACGATGCGGGTGGCTTCGCCCTGGCGGCTCATTGCGGTACGAACGCCGAGTACGAACTGGGCCTGCTTGGGCACGAACAGCGAGCCGTCGGGGAGGCGACGAGGGCTGTTCGGCGGCAGGGTGGACGAGTCGAGGTCTTCGCGCGAGACCGGCGTGTCATCGTCGCCATGGCCGGGGTGGGCCGCCGCCGGCAGGCTCCAGGCGATGAGTACGACCGCCACGGCGGCGGCGGCGGGTCCATTGCGGCCGTTGGCGATGCCAAGGCCGAGGATGAAGGCGCCGAGCGCTAGCAGCCAAGCGCCTAGCGGAAGGCCGAGGGACCAGCCGTTCCATCCAGACGAGGGTGCCAAGGCACCGCCGGGAATGTCGAGTACGCCGCCCAGCAAGTCCTGGCGGCCGCCGGCGACGATCGAAACGGTGACCGCCGTCTGGCCCGGCCCGGCGAGGCCGGCATTGGCGGCCGTGTAGATCCCGCCGCCGCGCTCGACGACCGGAACCTCCCGCTCGTCGAGGGAGAGGGTCAGCTTGGCGTCCGGGATCGGCGCGTTGTCGACGAATCCCGCCAGGTAGAGGACGATCTCTCTGCTTTCCGCCGTCAGCACCAGCTCGAAATTCGGGCTATTGGCTTCCATCCGCGGGGGCACGGTCGAGACGCGGGGGGCCGCGGTGACCGCCGGCGAGCCGGTCGAAAGCAGGCTGAAGACGCCGAAAACCGCCACCGCCGCGCCGATCAGAACCTGAAGGACGCGAAGAGGCTTCCAGGACGAGGCCGGCGTCGCAGGTTGAGTGCCGCCGTTCGCGACCTGGTCGCTCCCGTTCGGCGCTTTAGCCTGGTCCGGTTCGCGAGGGGCACCGGGTTGCATGGGAAACCTACCGGCCTAGTGCCAATATTCGGAATGGTTCGGCGGAGACGGCGTAGTCGCCAAGGAACGGATAGGTGAACTTCACGATGATCAGGACCACCGTCATGGTCACGATCGTCAGCATCATCGACATGATCATCGTCGCACCGAAATGTGCGCTGGCGAAGAATGCAGGGAAAATTATCGAGACCACCGTTCCGATCAGCGCCGAGATCAGCAGCAATGGATTGAGCGCGCCGGCGCCGAGCAGGATCCGTCGAGATCGCATGTCCCTGACCTTGAGGAGGTTGTCCAGGGACAGCTGATAGACGACGCGCTCCTTCTCGGTCAGCGGCTCAAGCGCCATGTAGACGGCAAAGATGTCGCCCAGCGCCGCCTCGGTCCGGGCGCTGCCGGTTCCGATGTGAAGAATGGGCCACTCGTCCTCGGCGACGCTCTTCGCATAGTCGCGGATGTGCACGCGCACGATCTCGCGGGTCGACAGCGGGAAGCCGGTGGCGAGATCCTGCATCGACTGGAGCGCGTCGATCTCCTCGTCGACGAAGACGCGTACATCCTCGTACTTCTGATAGGCGCCGAACAACAGCAGCCCCAGATATCCAGCGAACACCGAGGAGAGGAAAGCGAACTTGAAGCCGCCGACGAGGCTGTTTCCCTGCAGCTCCGCAGGAGTGAAGTAGGCATGGACGATCAGCGACGAGACGACCGAAAGCATGAGCCCGCCGCCGCCCAGCAGAACCGTCGCCACCCACAGGGGCTCGTTAGCAAGCCACTGAAACCACGTCATGAATCGGCCCGCAAGTCGCCTGGCACGGTAACTCCCCCTAACGAACTGAAGCTGCTCTGTGAATTCTCTGCGCCAACCGACGGAAATGCAAGCATTCGGCGCGAACGGGGGTGCGTCATACACGCCTAGCCGAGCACTCGCCAGACGATCGTCTCCCGGGTGTCGCGGTCCTCGAGGTCGCGTGAGGTCGGGACGACATAGCGGGCAACCTCCGCCAGCCCGTCCGCCGGCTTATAGGCGCGTCCGGGGTCGCCCATCAGCACGGTGACCCCGGCACGGGCCTGGGCCTTGATCCAGAGGGCGACCCGGTCGGCCATCGGCCGCTCGTAGCAGAGATCCCCCGCCAGCACCGTGTCCCAGTCTCCCGGCGCCTCGTCGAGCACGTCGCGATCGAGCGCGGTGATGGCAACGCCGTTGAGGCGCGCATTGAGGTCGATGGCCGCCAGTGCGAAGCGGTCGATCTCGCTGGCCGAGACCATGTGCGCGCCGCCTTTCGCAGCGGCGATGGCGGCGATGCCGCAGCCGGCGGCAAGGTCCAGCACCCGCCGCCCGGCGACGAGGCGGGGCGTATCCAGTATATGGCGCGCAATCGCCTGCCCGCCCGGCCAGGCGAAGGCCCAGTAGGGCGGCGGCAGGCCGATCGTGGCCAGCGTCGCCTCGGTCGCCTGCCACAACGGCACGACCTCGGTCGCCAGGTACAGCTTGATCTCCGGGACCAACGACGCCGAGGTTACGATGGTGTTCGCAGGAATGAACGCCCTGGGATCGGTCATGCGATCAGGCAGGCGAGCGCGACGGCGAGGCCGGCATCCCGGTTGCTCTTGAACTTGGCGTGGCAGTCCTTGGGATCGTCGAGGTCGATGGTTGCGACCTGCCAGACGAAATGCAGCGCCGCCGCCGTCAGCGCGGCATAGAAAGGCCAGGCGGCCTCGACCGAGAGGCCTGCAGCGACCAGCAGCGCTGTGGTCCCGGCATAGAACCCGGCGAGCCAGGGGCGGGTCTGCCGGCCAAAGAGGAGGGCCGTCGACTTGACGCCGATTTCGGCATCGTCGGCCTTGTCCTGGTGCGCATAGATCGTGTCGTAGCCGAGCGTCCACAGGATGCCGGCGGCATAGAGCAGGATCGCCGGGGTCTCGAGGCCGCCACGGACCGCGGCCCAGCCGACCAAAGCCCCCCAGTTGAAGGCGACGCCCAGCACCAGCTGCGGCCAGAAGGTGACGCGCTTGGCCAACGGGTAAAGGACGACGACGCCCATCACCGCGATGCCGGTGACGATCGCCGGGCGGTTGAGCTGCAGCAGGACGCCGAGCCCGATCAGCAGCAGGAGCACCAGGAAGCCGAGCGCGTGCGGCACGCCGATCCGGCCGGAAGCCAGCGGGCGTGTCGCGGTGCGCGCCACCTTGCGGTCGATGTCGCGGTCCCAGAGGTCGTTGATGACGCAGCCGGCGCCGCGCATGGTCAAGGCGCCGATGGCGAAAAGCACG
>CAMDFP010000393.1 GCA_945897335.1 Asaia bogorensis
TTTTCGCTGCCGGTGCTCGGCGGGCCGACCCGGACGCCGAAATTCGGGCCGAACGAGCGAGGGCCCGATATCGACGTGAAGGTGCTCCATCCGAAGAAGATCGAGCGCCGCGTCATCCAGGATGCGATGACCGGCGAGATCACGGTCGAGACCATCGGCACCGGCGGTTTCCTCGGGCCCGGCCTCGAATGGCTGATCGGCCCCATCGGTACGGCCATCGGCCACACCCTGGAAAAGCGCTTCACCATCACCGAAGGCGATCCGACCTCGGCCAAGGGCGAGTATCGCCAGACCTATCGGCTCACGCGCGGCGACTGGCGCATCCGCATCGAGACCGAGACGCGCTTTCATGGCACCAAGACCGACTGGGTGCTGGAGCAGCAGGCGGTCGCTTACGACGACGAGATCGAGATCTTCCGCAAGACCTGGTCGAACACCACACCACGGGATCTGATGTAAGCCATGCTCTACGATCGCGCACCGACGCACGGCGTCGTCGTTTCCGAGGATGTGATGGTGCCGATGGCGGACGGTGTCCGTCTCGCCACCGACATCTACCGCCCGGCGCTTCCCGACGGCTCACCGGCTGCGGGCCGGTTCCCGGTGATCCTCACCCGCACCTCCTACGACAAGTCGAACCCGGTGATGCAGGTCGGCCCGGTCGCCAAGTTCTTCACGCCGCGGGGCTACGTCACCGTGGTGCAGGACCTGCGCGGTCGCGGCCTCTCGGAGGGCCATGGACAGTATTTCCACGTCGCCAATGTCCGGGAAGGCTTGGACGGCGTCGATACGCTGGCCTGGATCGCGGCCCAGCCCTGGTGCGACGGCCGCGTCGGCATGGTCGGCAGCTCGCATTCCGGCATCGTCCAGAACGTCGCCGCCTTCCACAGCCCGCCGGCGCTGAAGGCGCTCTGGGTCGATGTCTGCCCGACCTCGGCATTCGACTGGGAGGCGCGCCAGGGCGGTGCCCAGGCGCTGCAGATGTTCGCCGCGCTCTTCCTGCATGGCTGGGACGTGCCGGAGATCCAGGGCGATCCCGCCGCCAAGCGTCGGATCGAGGAGGCGGTCGAGAACATGCGCTCCCTCCTGGTGCAGGGGCCATGGAAGGAAGGACAGAACCCGCTGACGGTGGTGCCGAACCTGGAGCAGGTGCTGATGCGCTACCAGAACAACGGCATCAAGGACGACTGGTGGAACATGGAGGTGCTGGAGCACAAGGCGCATTTCGATCGCTTCGCCGACATCCCCTGCGTCGTCTCCTCCGGCTGGTTCGATCCCTTCGTCGCCGACGTGGTCGGGCAATACGCGGCTCTGTCAAAGCGGCTCAAGTCGCCGCAGCGCCTGATCGTCGGCCCCTGGGGCCATGCCGGCATGCGCGCCGGCGGCACCGCGTCGATCGAAGTCGATTTCGGCGGTGCCGCGGACTGGGGCTACCGCGTCTACAATGCCGAGCGCCTTCGCTGGTTCGACCGCTGGCTGAAGGACCTCGCGACCGGCGTTGACGACGACACGCCGGTGCATCTGTTCGAGATGGGCGGAGGCACGGGCATGCGCACCCGCCGCGGCCATTTCGATCATGGCGGCGCCTGGCGCATGGGCGACACCTGGCCGCCTGAAGGTTGCACGCCGACCGATTTCCATCTCGCCGACGGCGGCGCTCTCGCCGAAGCCTCTGCCGAGGGCAAGCCGATTTCGTGGACGCACGACCCCGACCATCCGGTGCCGACCATCGGCGGTGCGGTCGCCGGATTCCTCGAATGGGTGAAGCCGGCCGAGGGCATGGACCTTTCTTATGTCAGCCCACGTGCGCGCATGCGCTCGCTGGTGCCGGACGGGCCGATGCACCAGAAGGAACGGCCGAACCTGGTCGGTTGCCGGGCTCCCTACCCGCTCCTGGCGGAGCGACGCGACGTGCTGGTGTTCCAGACCGAGCCGCTGGAGGAAGACCTGGTCATCGCCGGGCCGATCGAGGCCCGGATCTGGATCTCGTCGACCGCCGTCGACACCGACGTGACGGTGAAGCTGGTCGACGTCTCGCCGCCCACCGTGGACGATCCCGCCGGCTTCCACATGCTGCTCTGCGATTCCATCCGGCGCGCCCGTTTCCGCGGCGGCTACGACCGCGAGGTGCTGCTGACGCCGGGCGAGGTGGTGGAGATGGTGGTCGAGCTGCCGCCGATCGCGAACCGCTTCAAGGCCGGCCACCGCATCCGCGTCGACATTGCCTCCAGCAACTTCCCCCGCTTCGACATCAACCCCGGCACCGGCGAACCTTTGGGCCGCCACACGCGCAAGGTGAAGGCGGTGAACACGCTGCATCTCGACAAAACGCGGCCGTCCCGGATCATCCTCCCGGTGATGCCGGGGTAAGGATATCGAGAACCCTCTCCTTGGGGGGAGAGGGTTTTAAGATCATGGCGCATGATCGGGCGCGCCGCCGCGCGGCGGGCAACCTCCATGAATCCCAAGCGAGCGAAGGTCGAGGCGTAGCCGGTGCCCGACGCGCTCAGCGAGACGGCGGCGTCGAAGGCGAGCAGGCCGCGCGGCGGCCCCGTCTCCACCACCTTCCGGAGGTCCCGCCTGTTCTCCTCACGCGGGTGCTTGCGATACGCGGCGCCGATGCGGCCATACATGCACCAGCAGCGGCTGCAGGCCCCGGCCTTGCCGAACAGATCCTCGAGAGCCGGCCACAATTCCGGCGTGAACAGGCGGATCGCGAGCTTCATTTCTTCCCGAAGTCTATCAGCTTGTGAAGCGGTGGCGCTCGGTGCCACGTTTCGCTCAACAAGGAGGGTGTCCATGAAGTTCATCGATTCAGACAAAGAGTTCCCGATCAGCTCGGCCGTGGTCCACAGCGGCAAGATCTTCGAGGCGGTGGTCGTCGGCATCCGCGACGGCGAGAGCAAGCCGGTTCCCGGCGGCGCCGGCGCCGAGATGCGGGAAGCGTTCCGCCAGCTCGACCTGCTGCTCAAGGAAGCCGGCGTCGACCGCAACGCCATCTGCACCGCGCGGATCTACATGCAGGACGTGCTGTCCGAGGTCGGCGAGGTGAACGTCGTCTGGAAAGAGTATTTCGGCAACCACCCGGTGGTCCGCCGCTGCTACGGCGTCGTGCTGCAGTCGGGCATGCGCATCGAGGCGGCCTTCACGGCGGAGATCCCCTGATGCGCATCGCGACCATCGCCATCGGCCAGGAGACCAACGACTTCAACGCGGTCCCGACCACGCTCGACGACTTCCGCGCCTTCGGCATCCACGAGGGCCTGGAGATCCTGGAGAAGATGCAGGGCAAGGGCCAGATCGGCGGCTGCGTCGATGCGGTGGCCGCCTCGGGCATGAACGTCGAGTGGATTCCCATCATCTCCGGCTGGGCGATGGCCGGCGGGCGGGTCTCGACCGAGGCCCGGATGTTCTTCGAGGAGAGGATCGGCACGGGATTGCGCAATGCCGGCAAGATCGATGCGCTGGCCCTGCATCTCCATGGCGCCGCCGCGGCCGAAGGCGTCGACGACATGGAGGGCGCGCAGCTTGCCATCTGCCGGGCGATCCTCGGCCCCGACATTCCCATCGTGCTCTCCCTCGACCACCATGCCAACATCACCCGACAGATGGTCGAGCTCTCGACCGCTATCGTCGCCCATCGCACCCAGCCGCACGACGTCTACGACACCGGCAAGATCGCCGGCGAGATCCTGGTGCGGATCCTCCGGAAGGAGGTCAAGCCGGTGATGGCCTGGCGGAAGCTCCGGCTGGTGACGCATCAGGAGCAGTTTCTCACCAGCCAGGGTCCGATGAAGGCGTGGTTCGACCATGCCCGTGCGCTGGAAGCCAAGGACAAACGCGTGCTGCACCTGGCGCTCTGCCCGATGCAACCCTGGCTGGATGTCGCCGAGGGCGGCTGGACCACTATCGTCAACGTCGACGGCGACAAGGCCCTGGCCGAACGGCTGGCGGACGAGTCCGCCGACCTCGCCTGGTCG
>CAMDFP010000394.1 GCA_945897335.1 Asaia bogorensis
TCCCGCACGCGGCGGATCGCCTCGGCGCGAAACGCCTTCATCGACCAGTCGCCGGAGCATCCGGCGATGTTGCGGGTGAAGTTGCGCAGCAGGCGGGATCCGTCCGGCGTGTGCACCACCTCGGGATGGAACTGCACGCCGTAGATCCGCCGGCTCTCATCGGCGATGGCGGCGAAGGGCGAGCCGTCCGAGACCGCGATCGCCTTGAAGCCCGGCGGGATGGCGGTGACCTTGTCGCCGTGGTTCATCCAGATGGGGTAGCGCTTCCCCTTCTCCCAGACGCCGTCGAAGAAGGGCGAGTTCTCCTTCACCTCGATCTCGGCGCGGCCGAATTCGCGGTTGTGCCCGGCCTCGACCTCGCCGCCGAGCTGGGCCGCGATCGCCTGCTCGCCATAGCAGATGCCGAGCAGCGGCAGATGCGATTCGAACACCCACTGCGGCGCTCGCGGCGTGGTCTGCTCGGTCAAGGAGGCCGGGCCGCCGGAGAGGATGATCGCCTTGGGATCGAACGCCTGCTGCTTCTTCACATCCGTGTTGAACGGCATGATCTCGCAATAGACGCCGGTCTCGCGCACGCGGCGCGCGATCAGCTGGGTGAATTGCGAACCGAAGTCCAGGATGAGCACGCGATCGGTCATCGAGTTTCCTTCCAGCGCCGGAGGTCGGGCCAGTCATAGGCCACCTCCGGATATCTGATTCCGCCGATGTCGTTGTGGCCGGCGTCGGTCAAGGTGCCGCCGATGCGGGCATAGAAGGCGCGGGCCGGCGCGTTCTCGCGCAAGGTCCAGATCCGTCCTTCGCTCATACCGAACTCCAGCATGCGCTCGAAGGATGTGACCACCAGCCGGCGGCCGACGCCGCGGCCCTGGAACTCCGGCAGCACATAGAGCGCATAGACCTCGCCGCGGGTGAGGTCGGTCGAGTGCTGGCGCGGGCCGCCGGAGGCGAAGCCGACTACCCGCTCGCCGGCGGCCGCGACGAAGCAGAAGCTGGTGCCCTTGGCCTCGGCGATCACCTGGGCCCAGAATGCGGCGATGCGGACGTCGCTCATGTCGTCGAGCAGGCGCGGCGGCATGATCCGGTTGTAGGCGGCGCGCCAGGTGTCGATCTGTACCCGCGCGATCCCGGCCGCGTCGTCGAAATCGGCATGGCGGATCTCGACTGCCGAACGACGGTCACGCCAGGCGGCGACGGCGACGCCGGCGTCCTCCCAGCCATAGAGCACGGCCGGCCGGATCAGCCCGCCGATCGACGGGTTCTCGGCGAACTCGATCTCGCGGCCGCCCAATCGGGCGAAGAAGGAGCGGCCGCGGTCGTTGCCGGCGAGCGTCCACAGGCGCACGCGCCGGCGCCCGGTGCGGGCGAGGCCCATGAACGCCGCCGCCATCAGCCCCTCGCCGACGCCGCGGCCGCGCCACCACGACAGCACGTAGAGCGAATAGATCTCGGCATCGCAGCCGATGTCGCCGTCGCGGGGCGGGCCGCCGGCGATGATGCCGACCGCCTCGGTGCCGACCATGGCGATATGGGCGAAGCGCCCCTCGCCGTCCGCCAGGCGCTTCCGCCACTTCTCGACCTGCGCCGCCTCGTCGACGACGTCGAGAACCGCCGCCGGAAAGATGGTGCGATAGGCCGTGCGCCAGCCCTCGAGCTGGATCCGCGCCGCATCGGCCGCGTCGACGGCCGTGGCGGGACGGATCTTGACCTCGATGCCGGCGCCCTCGGTCACGGCCGGTCCATCGCCGCGACCCGCGCGATGCCGGCCCGGTCCCACGCATAGGAAACGCCGGTATGCGGCGCCGGCTCGGTGTGCTCCTCGCGCAAGCCCGGCACGCCGCCCAGCTGACGGTAGAAGGCTTCGCCGGCGACATTGCCGTCATGCACCCAGAGATGCGCCGTGGCGCGGCCGTCGTCCTGGAAGCGGTTGAACAGCCGCGCCATCAGGCGGCCGCCGATCCCCTTCCGGCGCACATCCGGCAGCAGGTAGATCGCATAGAGCTCGCCCTCGAAGCCGTGCTTGCCGCGCGCCGGGCCGCCGGAAGCGAAGCCGATCACCTCGCCGTCCTCGATCGCGACCAGCGTGTGCTGCCCGCCCTCGGCCGGCAGCCATTGGCGCCAGTTGATCGCGCGGTTCA
Source organism: Asaia bogorensis (assembly GCA_945897335.1). GTDB lineage: Bacteria > Pseudomonadota > Alphaproteobacteria > SHVZ01 > SHVZ01 > SHVZ01. Next base: position 2,136 of record CAMDFP010000394.1, read on the forward strand.
CCTCGTCGAGCGCGTCCAGGAACCCATCGGGGAAGAGGCCGCGATAGGTGCTGCGCCAGCCCTCGACATGGACATGGGCGATGCCGCCGGCGTCGTCGGGACCGGCGTCGCGGAGCGTGACCCCGCTCACGACCGGCGCTCCAGCACGGCGACGAAGAAACCGTCGGTGCCGTGCTGCGCCGGCGTGAGCCTGAGCGACGGCTGATCGGTGGGCGCCTCGCCGCCGATCGTCACCGCCCAAACATCCGCGACCGGAAGCTGGGCGAAGCCGACATGAGTGGAGAGGAAGTGGGCGACCTGGTCCTCGTTCTCTTCCTTCAAGAGAGCGCAGGTGGCGTAGATCAGGCGCCCGCCCACCTTCACCAGCCGCGCGGCCCGATCCAGGATCTGCCGCTGCTCCAGGACCAGAGCCTCGATGTCGTCCGGCCCGTAGCGCCAGCGCGCATCGGGGTTGCGCCGCCAGGTGCCCGAGCCGCTGCACGGCGCATCGACCAGCACGCGATCGAAGCCGCCGGCCTGGCGCTTCACCCATTTGTCGCCGGACGCCAGCAGATGCGTCTCGACATTGTGGACGCCGGCACGACGCAGCCGCACCTTGGCGCGGTCGAGCCGGCCCTCCGAGGTGTCGCAGGCGACCAGCCGGCCCTCGTTCTTCATCGACGCGGCCAGCGCCAGCGTCTTGCCGCCGGCGCCGGCGCAGTAGTCGACCACCTTCATGCCGGGCTTCGCGTCGACCAGCGCCGCGACGATCTGCGAGCCCTCGTCCTGGACTTCGACCATGCCGCTGCGGAACGCGGTCCAATGCTCGATCGGCTTCCTGGCGCCGAGGCGCAGGCCCAGAGGCGACAGCGTCGTCGGCTCGGCCTCGATGCCCTCGGCCTTCAGCGCCGCTTGCGCCTCGTCGCGGTCCTTCGCCTTCAAGAGGTTCGCCCGCAGGTCGAAGGGCGCGGTGCGGTTCAGCGCCGACATCTCCTCGGCGAAGCGCTCGCCGAACAGCGCGCGCAGCCGCTCGGCCAGCCAGAACGGGCATTCCGGCGGCGCGTCCGGCGCATCCAGCGGCCGCCCGGCCAGCTTCTCGGCCAGCGCCACCTCGCGGTCAGAGAGCGCGCCGGTCGCATGCGGGCCGGCGGAGAACAGCATCTCGATCGCGTCCATCGAGCGGCCGTCGGCGACCATCACATCGGCGAGCACGCGGCGGCGCGCATCGACGACGTCGCGATAACCTGACTCGCGCAGATGCCAGTCGAGCCGCGCGCGGCGGCGCAGCACGCCGAAGACCCGCTCGGCGATGGCCTGGCGATCCTTGGAGCCGATGTAGCGGCGGTCGCGGAAATAGCGGTCGAGCACGCGATCGGCCGGCGGCGCCGCCTCGGCAGAAATCGCGCCGAGCGCCTCGATCGCGGCGGCGAGGCGGGCCGACGGTGTCATGGGATCATCTTTCGAACCCCCTCTCCCGCGAAGCGGGGGAGGGTCGGGGTGGGGGCCGAGCGAAGCGAGGGGCGGCCATCGCCGAGGCTCCGAAACACCCTCGCTACGCTCGGCCCCCACCCTGCCCTCCCCCGCGCCGACGCGCGGGAGAGGGTTCCGAAGCGGAGCCGGGTTCGCATCTGGTCGGATCGCGTCCTAGAGATCGCGCCGGTAGTTCGGCGCCTCGCGGACGATGGAGATGTCGTGGACGTGGCTTTCGCGCAAGCCCGACCCGGTGATGCGGACGAAGCGGCAGCCGCCCTGCATCTCTCCGATGGTGCGGTTGCCGGTGTAGCCCATCGCCGCCTTGAGGCCGCCGATCACCTGGTGC
>CAMDFP010000395.1 GCA_945897335.1 Asaia bogorensis
GGTAGACGGTGTTGCCGTGGCCATCGGCGAAGACCTGGATCTCGATATGCCGTGGCCGGGTCAGGTATGTCTCGATCAGCACGCGGTCGTCGCCGAAGGACGATGCCGCCTCGCGCTTGGCCGAGGCGAGCGCCGCTGCAAAGTCGCCCTCGTGCTCGACGATGCGCATGCCCTTGCCGCCGCCGCCGGCCGACGCCTTGATCAGGACCGGAAAGCCGATGTTCCTGGCCTCGGTCTGCAGCTTCGCCTCGCCCTGGTCGTCGCCGTGATATCCGGGCACCAGCGGGACGCGGGTCTTTTCCAGAAGGGTCTTGGACGCCGACTTCGAGCCCATGGCCCGGATCGCCGATGCCGGTGGTCCCACGAAGACGATGCCGGCGGCCTCGCAGGCTTCGGCGAAGGCGGCGTTCTCGGAGAGGAAGCCGTAGCCCGGATGGATCGCCTCGACGCCGGCGCGCGTGGCTGAGTCCAGGATGCGGTCGATGCGGAGATAGCTGTCGCGGGCCGGCGCCGGGCCGATCGGATACGCTTCGTCGCAGGCGCGGACATGGCGGGCGTCCCGGTCGGCCTCGGAATAGACGGCGACGGTGCGGAGCCCCAGCCGCTTCGCCGTCCGCGCCACCCGGCAGGCGATCTCGCCACGATTGGCGATCAGCAGGCTCCGCAGCATCTAGGGCGCTTCCAGCGTCGGCAGCACCTCGGCGATGCCGAGCAGCAGGTGATAGCCGGTCGAGCCGGGCATAGCGGCGTTCACCACCTGCAGGCGCCGGTCGAGATGCTCGTTCCAGCGGCCGTCCTCGTGCAGGTAGCGGTCGAACATGAAGCGGACGTGTCGGGCGAGCTCGAGCCGGAGCTGCGGGCGCTGGGCATAGGCCTTCAGGCATTCGGTCAGCGGCCACATGCGCTTCTTGTCGTTGATCACCCGGCCGTAGCGGTCGACCTCGTCGTAGACGCCGCCATACTGCGCATCGAGGCCGTGGCCGCGGGCGAATTCGAACAGCTTGTCGGCGACCAGCTTCGCTTCGTCGCGCTGATAGCTCCGGGCGAAGCGGTTCAGCAGCCAGGACCATTCGAAATGATGACCGGGCTCGACGATATGGCCGCGCTGGGGATCGGGCGACCAGTCGGCGCGGAAATATTCGCCGAGCGTGCGGCCGTCGAAGAACTTGGCGAGGAACATGTCGACGATGCGGTTGGCCTCCTCGCGATACCGGGCCGAGGGCGCGGCCTCGTCCAGCGCGATCAGGCCTTCCAGCATGTGCATGTGCGGATTCTGCAGGCGAGGCCCCGGCAGCACGTTCCAGGCCTCGTCGGCGGCGACGTGGTAGCCGCCGTGACGGCCGTCATGCAGCTTGATCTTGAGGACTTCGAGCGTGTCGTCGGCGGCGCTGAGCGCGGTCACGTCGCCGGTGGCGCGGTGGTAGTAGGCGAGTGCGAAGAGGACGAAGGCGTGGCCGTAGAAGTCCTTTCGCCCGTCCAGCTTCTGGCCGTCCTGGGTCACGGTGAAGTACCAGCCGCCGTTCCGCTTGTCGCGGTAGTGGCGCATCAGGAAGGCGTAGCCCTCGCGCGCTGCACGCTCGTTGTCGCCGCGCTGGCCCATCAGGCAGGCTTGGGCGTAGCAGAAGATCTGGCGGCACTGGACGACCAGCCGCTTGTATCCCAGCTCGTACGGCGTCAGGTCCGGCTGCAGGCGCTCGTGGAAGCCGCCGTGCTTCTTGTCCCAGCCATGCGTCCGCCAGATCGGCAGATGATGATCGAACAGCCAGCTGCGCGCGCGGGCGGCGAGGGCGGGATCGGAGGTCATCCGCGCGCCCAGGCGGGCTTGCGCTTGTCGAGGAAAGCCTGGATGCCCTCGCGGCCCTCGGCGGTGGCGCGGCGGCGCGCGATCAGGGCCGCCGTGTTCCGCATCAGCGCCTCGTCGATCGGGCGATATGCCACGTCGCGCACCAGCTGCTTCGCTGCCGCTTGAGCTTCCGGCCCGCCCTGGAGGAACTCTTGAACCAGCGTCTCCACCGTCGCATCCAGCGCCTCGGCCGGCACGACCTCGTGAACGAGGCCGATGCGAAGCGCCTCGTCTGCCTTGAAGCGCTCGCCCGAGACGGCGTAGCGGCGCATGGCGCGGGGACCGATGGCGGCGGTGACGTAGGGACCGATGGTCGCCGGCGCCAGGCCGATCTTCACCTCCGACAGCGAGAAGATCGCGCCCTCGGCGGCGACGGCGACGTCGCAGCAGGAGACCAGGCCGACGCCGCCGGCGAAGACGGCGCCCTGAATCCGGCAGATCACCGGCTTCGGCAGGATGTCGAGGGTCTTCAGCATCACCGCCAGGCGATAGGCGTCCTCCTGGTTCTCCTTCTCGCTTAAGGTCCCCTGCTTTCGCATCCAGTTGAGATCGCCGCCGGCGGAGAAACTCTTGCCTCTAGAGGCCAGCACCATGAGGCGTGCCTTGGGATCGGTCGCCACCCGTTCGAAGGCCGAGCGCAGCTCCTCGATCAGCACCTCGTTGAAGGCGTTGTGGATCTCCGGCCGGTTCAGCGTGACGGTGGCGACGCCGCGGGCATCGGTCGAGCAGAGGACGATGGGTTCGCTCAAAGCTGCAAGCCTCACATGCGAAAGACGCCGAACCGCGTCTCGGGGATCGGTGCGTTCAACGAGGCGGAGATGCCGAGGCCGAGCGCCATGCGGGTCTCCAGCGGATCGAGGACGCCGTCGTCCCAGAGCCGCGCGCTGGCGTAGTAGGGGTGGCCCTGGGTCTCGTATTGCTTGCGGATCGGCGCCTTGAACGCCTCCTCCTCCTCGGCCGGCCAGGTGCCGCCCTTGGCTTCCAGGTTGTCGCGCCTGACCTGGGCCAGGACCGCGGCGGCCTGCTCGCCGCCCATCACCGAGATGCGTGCGTTCGGCCACATCCAGAGGAGGCGCGGCTGGAAGGCGCGCCCGCACATGCCGTAATTGCCGGCGCCGAAGCTGCCGCCGATCAGCACGGTGAACTTCGGCACCTGGGCGCAGCTGACCGCGGTCACCAGCTTGGCGCCGTCCTTGGCGATGCCGCCGGATTCGTACTTCCTGCCGACCATGAAGCCGGAGATGTTCTGCAAGAACACCAGCGGGATCTTCCGCTGGCAGCAGAGCTCGATGAAATGGGCGCCTTTCTGCGAGGATTCCGAGAACAGGATGCCGTTGTTGGCGACGATGCCGACCGGATATCCCAGGATGCGGGCGAAGCCGCAGACCAGCGTCTGGCCATAGCGGGCCTTGAACTCGTCCAGCCGCGAGCCGTCGACCAGGCGGGCGATCACCTCCCGCACGTCATAAGGGGTGCGGAGATCCGGCGGGACCACGCCATAGAGCTCGGCCGGGTCGTAATGCGGGTCTTCCGGGGTCGAGACGTCCAGCGGATTGGCCTTGGTCCGGTTCAGGTTGCCGACGATGGTGCGGGCAAGCCCAAGGGCGTGCGCGTCGTCCTCGGCGAAATGGTCGGCGACCCCGGAGATGCGGGTATGCACGTCGGCGCCGCCCAGGTCTTCGGCCGTCACCACCTCGCCGGTCGCAGCCTTCACCAGCGGCGGGCCGGCAAGGAAGATCGTGCCCTGGCCCTTGACGATGACGGTCTCGTCCGACATAGCCGGCACATAGGCGCCGCCGGCGGTGCAGCTGCCCATGACCACGGCGATCTGAGGAATGCCGGCCGCCGACAGCGTCGCCTGATTGTAGAAGATTCGGCCGAAATGATCGCGGTCGGGGAAGACGTGGTCCTGGTTCGGCAGGTTGGCGCCGCCGGAATCGACCAGGTAGATGCAGGGAAGCCGGTTTTCGCGGGCGATCTCCTGGGCGCGGAGATGCTTTTTCACCGTGACCGGGTAGTAGGTGCCGCCCTTGACCGTGGCGTCGTTGGCGATCACCACGCATTCGCGGCCCGAGACC
>CAMDFP010000396.1 GCA_945897335.1 Asaia bogorensis
TCGATGCCGGCGAACTTCTTGAACAGGACGCCCTTGCCTTCCATCACGGGCTTGGCCGCCAGCGGGCCGATGGCGCCGAGGCCGAGCACCGCGGTGCCGTTGGTGATCACGCCCACCAGGTTGCCGCGCGCGGTCAGGCGCGAGGCTTCGGCCGGGTCGTCGACGATCGCCCGGCAGGCGGCGGCGACGCCGGGAGAGTAGGCGAGCGCCAGGTCGCGCTGGGTGGCCAGCGGCTTGGTCGCGACGACGGCGATCTTGCCGGGCGTCGGGAAGCGATGATACTCGAGGGCGGCTTCGGTCAGCTCGTCGGCCATGGCTCCTCCGGTCGGCCGCGCCCGAAGGGCTGCCGCTAATCCTGTCGATCCTGTCTAGCAGCCTGTCGGACTGGCGTTTTCGGGGGCGCGCATGCCCGCAGATGAACGTCGGACAGTCCGTGATGGGCGTTTCATCGGGTCAATTCCTGGATGGAACCTAGCCGGCATTGATGTTTGGCGGGTCGGATTTTCACATCGGGCGGCCCTGTTGGCCGGGTTACAGCTGAGCCTGGCCTCAGTGGGCCAAGCTCAGGGCGAACATCCGCTTCAAGTTCCAGGCCATGGTTACGAGGCTCCACTCGCCCCGGACCTTGTCGAGCCCGCGCAGCCGGAACTGGCGGAATCCGAGCACCGATTTGATGATGCCGAACACCGGTTCCGGGGTCTGCTTGCGCAGGGCGTAGCATCGTTTGCCTTCCGGCGTCAGCAAGCGATGAGCCATAGCCTCGACCGGCGTTGGATTTTCCGGGGCCGGCGGCGGATCGGCGAAGCGCTCGCGCAAGGATTGGTGATGGCGCTGGCGGCCCAAGGCGATCAGCGGCACGACCTGTGCCACTTCGCAGGCCATCACATTCGCCGCGCTGAAATAGCCGCTGTCGGCGAGCAGCGTTTGGACCTTGCCCAGGGCCTCGGGCAAGGCATCGAGCCGGGCCAGCATCGGCTCGATCTGCTGCTTGTCGTTGGCCGCCTGGACCACATCGGTGGCGATGACCAGCAGGCTGCCCGTGGCGACTGCGGCTTGAGCGTTGTAGCACTGCTCGAAACCGCCGCCCGCCACCGGCATGATGCGTGAGTCCTCGTCGGTCAGATTGATCTGATCCGTCGGCAGCGGACCCGCGACCGGGGGTTGGGGCGGCTTGCCGCCGGGCTTCTTGCCGGTCGCGCAAGCCTTGGCATCGCGGGCCGCAAGCTTCGCCTGATGCTCGGCCTGCTCGCGCTCGAAGCGTTCCTTGGCACGCGCCTCGATCTTCGCGCGCGCCTCGGCGAGCTCACGCAAGCGATCCTCGCGCCGCGCCAATTCATTCGGGATCGACAGGCCGTCGGGCAGGTCCGCCTTATCCGCCGCCTCGGCCTGGGCCATCAGATCGGCCACCTCGGCCTTCAGCTGCGTCTCGATCCGACCCGCATGCTCATAGGAAAGCGCGCTGTGCCGGCTGGCGTTGGCGTGAACCTTGGTCCCATCCAGCCCAACCGTGCCCATCTTCAGCACGCCCATCTCGCGCGCCAGCATCAGAACTTCGACAAACAGACCCTCGATCTCCTTCAGAAAGCGACGACGAAACGTCGCAATCGTGTCATGGTCCGGATGCTCGTTCGCCGCAATGAACCGGAACGCAACCGAATCATACGTCGCGCGCTCAAGCTGACGGCTCGAGAAAACACCCGTCGCGCAGCCATAAACCAGAAGCCCGAGAAGCATCGACGGGTGGTACGAAGCCGACCCCGAACCACGATAGCTCCCGGTCATCCCCCGCAGATCCAAACCGTCGATCACCTCGACCACAAAGCGGGCCAAGTGCCTCTCCGGAAGCCACTCGTCAACCGACGGCGGCAGCAGAAACCCGGTCTGGCGATCAATCATCCGGAAGTTGCTCATCCCTGCCCAATCCACCGCCAACCGCGAAAACAATGCCTCGATTCTAACACCCATCGCAAATCCAAGGAATCCCCTGCCGCCGTCGCTTGGCGGTAAGTCCGACAGGCTGCTAGTCTTACTGCGTCATAAGTAGCGATGACGGTTCGACGCCGGCATCGGGGCTTTGCAGCATGGACATCGTTGGAGGCTCCTGGCGATAGCGGTTGCGATGCGTCTTCGGATCGTCGAGATCGAGTTTGGGACGTGTCGCTCGGGCCTCAGCGGCGGCGCCTCTGGGTCGATAACCAGGGGGAAGGGCAGCTGCTTGGAACGGCGAGGAGGCACGCAGTCCTGAGGGGGGAATCGCCGCCCGTTCGGCGACCAGGAAGCCGTAGGCGGCGACACAGAGAGCTGCGTGATGATGGAAGCCTCGCCATCCCCGGCCTTCGTAGTGACCGAGGCCGAGCTCCTGCTTGAGATCCTGGTAGTCCCGCTCGATCCGCCAGCGCAGCTTGGTGAGATCGACCATGCGGGCGATGTCGATGTCCTCGGCGAGCGTGGAGAGCCAGTATTTCGTCGGCTCCGCTTCGGTCTCCGGCCACTCGACCATCAGCCACTCCTCGGCGCGTGGCTCGGTCAGCCTGTAATCGCGATGGGCGGGACGCACCCGGATCCGCGCGAAGCGGGAGGACAGCCAGTCGGCCGAGCCCTCGCGCCAGGTGACGGTCTGCCAGGCAGTCCTCGGCAAGCCGAGCGCCAGCGCCTTGGCGGCGACCGGCTGGTGCTCGGCGTCGCGCCGGACCAAGCGCGACGGCGCGCCTCTTCCGGACCGCGCCTTCGGCGGCAGCGGCCCGGTGTCCGGCGTCCAGACCGACGTATTGGGGTTTATGCCGACCGCATAGCGCAGGCCTAGCGCCGTCACGCCGCTGCGCAGATCGGTGTCGTTGCCGTATCCGGCATCCATCAGCACGACGCCGGGCGCAAGGCCGGCCGAGCAGGCGTCGCGGAGCTGGGCCAGCGCGATCTCGGGCTTGGTGCGGAACGACACCGTCTCGGGCACCCCGGCCTTGCGGCGGCGCACCGGATCGGCGGCCCAGTCTTTCGGCAGATAAAGCCGCCAGGCCACCGGCAGGCTGGCCGCACGATTGGCGATCGACAGGCTCACCGCCACCTGGCAGTTGTCCTGCTTGCCGAGCTGGCCGCAATACTGCCGCGCTACCCCAACCGAATGACGACCCTTCTTGGGAAAGCCCGTGTCGTCGATGATCCAGGCCTCGATCGGCCCGCTCCGCTCGATCGACGGCAGCACCAGCGCGCGAACCTCGCGCAGCAGCGCCTCGTCCGACCATGGCGCGTTGCCGACGAAATGCAGCAGCGATTGATGCTGCGCCGCCGCCCGCGCCGGCGCCGTCAAGGCCGCCATCGGCTCCACGCTCTTGCGCCCGGCAGGCAGCAGAAGACCCTGACAATAGGCGCGCATCGGACCAGCACGGTCCGCATGCCCGACAACCCGGATCAACGCGGACAGATACGCTTCGAACCGCGCCTCGCTGTCACCGCCTTCTCGCCAGTCCATCGTAACCTCGAGCAGCTGCCTCATCTCCCACTTTACTTACCAGATCTCGTGGCCGTACAGTTACTCAAATACTACTGCTTGTGATTTTGTGACTCAGTAAGACTAACATGTTGCAACCAATCAGCGCCGGCCTGCTGGCCGCGGTCGTCGGCTTTGCCAGCACCTTTGCTGTGGTGCTGCAGGGGCTGGCCACCGTCGGCGCCTCGCCGGCCCAGGCGGCATCGGGGCTGCTCGTGCTGTGCCTCGGCCAGGGGCTGCTCTGCATCGCGGTCAGCCTCTGGACGCGGCAGCCGATCACCTTCGCCTGGTCGACCCCCGGGGCGGCGCTGCTGGTCGCGACCGGGGTGCTGCCCGGTGGCTTCGCCGCCGCGGTCGGGGCCTTCCTGGTCGCGTCCGCGCTGGTGGTGATCGCCGGCCTCTGGCGGCCGTTCGGCCGCGCCGTCGAGGCGATT
>CAMDFP010000397.1 GCA_945897335.1 Asaia bogorensis
GGCGCTGATCCGGGGCGAGGTCGACTTCATCGAAAACATGCCGACCGACCTGCTGCCATTGGTCGAGAAGGACCCGAACATCACGGTCCGCATCATCAACAAGGCGGGCGCTCGGGCGACGCTGCGCCCGAACCACCTGGTCGCGCCAACCAACAGCGCCAAGTTTCGCCAGGCCATGCTCTACGCCATGGACCAGAGCCAGTCGCTGGCGGCGATGATCGGCAACAAGAGTCTGGAGCGCGAATGCTGGGCGGTCTTCTCCTGCGGCTTCCCGCTGGAGACCAATGCCGGCGTCGGTGCCTTCGCCAAGCCGAGTCCGGCCAACCTGGATAAGGCGAAAGCGCTGCTGAAGGAAGCCGGCTACGCCGGCGAGCCCGTGGTGCTGATGAATCCGAAAGACCAGCCGCTGATCTCGGCGATGACAACGATGACCGGCCAGCTGCTCCAGACGGTCGGCATCAACGTCGATATGCAGAATGTCGACTGGGGAACCCTGGTCAGCCGCCGCAGCCTGAAGGACGACCCGAAGACCAGCCGCGCCGGGTGGCACGTTTTCCACACGACCGGTGTCGCTCCTCTCGCCTCCGATCCGTTGACGGCCAACACCGCCGCCACGCCCTGCGACGGCAAGAACTGGTTCGGCTGGCCTTGCGACACGGCGCTGGAGGAGATGCGCCAGAGCTTCATCGCCGTATCGGACCCAGCCGAGCGGAAGAAGCTGGCGGACGCCTTCCAGACCCGCTTCTACGAGGTCGTCCCCTATATCCCGCTCGGCACCTTCCTGCAGAAGGCGGCGTGGCGGAACAACGTCGACGGCGTCCTCGACAATCTCTCCGCCGTCTTCTGGAACATGACGAAGAAGTGAGATGCCTGAAATTTATCTCCATTACCTGAACTACCAGGACGTCCAGGCGCTCGCGCTCACCGACCAAGAAATCCTGGACGCGATCGAGGGCGGCCTCCGCGCCCAGGGCTCCGGACAGGCGGTGATCGAACCACGCACCCACCTGGTTCCCGACAAGACCTTTCCCGGGCACTTCAACGTGCTGCGAGGATACATCGCGCCGCTTGGCATGGCGGGCGTCAAGATCGTCGGAGACTTCCACGACAACTACAAGCACGACCTCCCCTCGGAACTGGCGCTTCTCAACCTGTTCGATCCGCGCACCGGTGCTCCGATCGCGGTGATCGACGCCGCCGACATCACCGACATGCGGACGGGTGCGGTCACCGCGCTCGGGGCCAAACACCTCGCCCGCAAGACTTCCAAGATCCTCGGCCATGTCGGCGCCCGCGGCACCGCCTATTGGAACGTGCGGCTGATGGACAAGATCTTCGACTTCGACGAGATCCGCGTCCATTCGCGCCGCCCGGAAAGCCGGGACGCCTTCGGCGAGCGCCTGGCGAAGGATCTGGGGAAACAGATCATCGTCACCGAGGACTGGAAGAGCTGCGTCGAAGGCGCCGACATCGTGGTCGAGGCGTCTCGGCTCGAAGCACCGGCCCCGATGCTGAAGACCGAATGGATCAAGAAGGGTGCGCTGGTCATGCCCTACGGCACCATGAGCGCGGTCGAGCTTTCGCTTACCGACATCATGGACAAGATGGTGATGGACGACTGGGGCCAGGCTCATGCCGGCAAGTTCGGCGCGCTCCGCGCCCATGTCGATTCGGGCCGCTTGAGCGAGAAGACGCTGCATGCCGAGCTCTGCGAGATCGTCGTCGGCAAGAAGCCTGGCCGCGAGTGCGACGACGAGACCATCCTGTTCTGGCATCGCGGCCTGTCGCTTTCCGACATCGCGCTCGGCGCGGCGATGCTGGACAAGGCCAAGCGCCTCGGCCTCGGCCAGAAGCTGCGCTACCGCTGACCCAGCGCGGGCACGCCGCTGAGAACGTGCGCAATCCGCAACTCGCCTGAACGGAGCGCGTCCGCCAGCCGCTCGGCGTTGGGGCCGGTCGGCCCGTCCTCGTCGAGATAGGGGGAGATCGTCCGCACCAGGTCGTAGGCGATACGGGTGCCGGCACCGAGCTGAAGCGGATGGCGAAGGTCGACGGCCTGGGCGGCGACGATCAGCTCGACGGCGGCCAGGCGCCGCACCTGATCGGCAAGCGCCGCGGTCTTGGCGACGACGCCGGGCGCCATCGTCGCATGATCTTCCGCCGCCTCCGAGACCGCCGCTCCGTCGAGCAGCATCGGCTGGGCCAGGCGCCGGATCTCCGCGACGAGATGCGCCGCGGTCTTCTGCAACGGGCCGAAGCCCGACCGCGACGGCGCCTTGGGGGCGAGATACAGCGGCAATCCGGTCATCGGCGGCGACATCAGGCGCTTGATCCGCTCCAGCGACATTTGGGCCGCCTGCGCGAGGCCGAGTCCCAGCGCCTCGAAGACGAGGGCGAGCTGGGGCACATGGAAATTCGCGGTCGACAGCGTCTCCTCGCCGAGAATCAGCGGGCTGTCGGCGGCCGCATTCAGCTCGATCTCGACCGCGCTGCCGGCTTCGGCAAGGGCCCAGAGCACGGCGCCATGAACCGGGGCGACGCAGCGGAAGCTGAACGGATCCTGGACACGTCGCGCCGCTCCGGGCCGCCAGAGGCTGCTGCCCTCGAGCAGGCCGCGAAGGCGCGCTGCGGCGGCGACCTGACCCGGCGCCGGCCGCGCCTGTTGACCTCGCGGGTCGAGGACCGCGAGATTGCCTCGGAATCCTTCGAGGCTGAGCGCCGCGGCAGCATCGAGCGCGTCCAGCACGCTCTCGGCATCGGCGAGCGCCAGCGCCCCCTGCCCGATCGTCAGCGCGTTGGCGCCGATCAGCGCGATCCCGTCCCTGGGGCCGAGCGCCAGCGGGGCAAGGCCCGCCGCCTCGAGCGCCGAGGCACCGATCAGCATGACTCCGCCGACCTCGGCCCCGCCCTCTCCGATCAGCGAGAGCGCCATGTGCGCCAGCGGCGCCAGGTCGCCGGCACCGATCGAGCCCAATCCCGGCACCCGAGGCGTCAGCCCGGCATTCACCGCCGCCACCAGCGCTTCCAGCACCGCCGGGCTGGCTCCGGAGCCGCCGGCGGCGAGGCCCGCAGCACGCGCCGCCATCATCGCGCGAACGACCTCGACTGGAAGCGGCGGTCCCATGCCGGCTGCATGCGCACGGAGGACCCGGCGCTGGCGGTCCGCGTGGTCGTCGTCGGCCCTCGCACTGGCGACGGCGGCGAGACGCTCGGTGACGCCGGCGGCGATCTCGATCCTGGCACCGCCGCGGGCGATGCGGACGATATCGGCGGGAACCAGACCGTGTCCGGCCAGGATGACGGGCGGCGGCGTCACCCCAGATCCATGAAGCGCACCGGGCGATCGACCGGCTTCAAGAGGAAGCGGCCGAGGATGTCGGCATATCCGCGATAGGCAAGGCCGTCCCAGGCCGGCTGCGAGCGGTGGAAGGCGCTGAGCTCGAACCACGGCAGGTCGGGGCGCGCGTGATGGCGGGCATGCAGGTTGTTGTAGAGGAAGAGAAGCGCCATCGGCCACGCCGCCTCGACCACGGCGGTGCGACCCGGCGCCTCGGTCGAGGCCTTGTGCTCGGCGAAGGAGCGGACCTGGGTGAGCGAGATCGAGAGATAGACTGCGAGCCCATAGGCCCAGGCGGGCACGCCACACCAGACGAGCCACGCGACGACGGGTGCGACCAGCCCGAGATGCCCGATCCAGAGCGCGAGATGCTCGCCCTTCGCCATCAGGTGCAGCTCGCCGCGAAGGAAGCAGATGAGGCAGACAGCCGGTCCGATCGTCACCCGACCGAGGAGGGTGTGATGGAAGACCAGCACCGCGCGCTCGATCGCCGACGCGCCGGCCCACCGCCCCGCCGGCACGTAATAGGACTCGGGATCGACCTCGGGCACCGTC
>CAMDFP010000398.1 GCA_945897335.1 Asaia bogorensis
GGTTTCGCTGGTGCTGGCCGTGATCATCGGCCTCTTCTCCCTCCGGGTGCGCGCGATCTTCTTCGCCATGATCACGCTGGCCGTGGCATCCGCCTTCGCCGTTCTGGCGTCCCAGCTCCGCGACATCACCGGCGGCGAGGACGGCCGCAGCTACAGCGTGCCCATGTTCCTCCGCCCCTCGTTCCGCCTCCTCGAAGACCCGGTCCTCGGCGTCTCGATCACCGGCCGGCTGGTCACCTACTACCTGGTCTTCCTCTCGGCGCTGGCGTTGTTCCTGCTGGCGCTCCGCATCGTCAACTCACCGTTCGGCCGGGTGCTGCAGGCGATCCGCGAGAACGAGTTCCGCGCCGAGGCGCTGGGCTATCGCGTCGTCGTCTATCGCACCGTGGCGACGGTGCTCTCGGCGGCAATGGCGACGGCGGCCGGCGTACTGATGGCGCTCTGGCTCCGCTACACCGGCCCCGACACCACGCTCAGCTTCGCCATCATGATCGACATCCTGCTGATGGTCGTTATCGGCGGCATGGGCACGCTCTACGGTGCCGTGCTCGGCGCCGGCATCTTCATCCTGGCGCAGAACTACCTGCAGGTGGTGATGGGCAGGCTGTCTGAAGCCACCGCCGGCGTGCCCCTGCTGCCGCAGCTCCTCCACCCCGACCGCTGGCTGCTCTGGCTCGGCATCCTGTTCGTGCTCAGCGTCTACTTCTTCCCGACGGGGATCGTCGGCCGGCTGCGGGCGGGGCGGCGCTGAGCCTCTGCTAGGATGCGCTCCCTATGGCGCATCCCTATCTCAACCTCCTTCATGATCGCGACGTCCGGGTTCTGTGGGGCGGGCTGACGCTGTCGTCGATCGGTTCGGAACTTTACGGCATTGGTGCGATCTGGCTCGCGGTCGGCCTCGCCGGGGCGGAGGGATCCTATCTCGCCACGGCGCGGTTCGCGGCGGTGCTGGTGATGAGCATCGGGGCGGGGGCGTTCGTCGACCTCGTGTCGAGACGGGTGCTTCTGATCGGCTCCGATCTGGTCCGCGCCGCGTTCTCCCTTCTCGTCGTCGGGATGGCGTTCAGCTGGGGGCTCACGCTGCCGATCCTCATCCTGGCGTCTGCCGTGCTCGCGGGCGTCGGTGCCGCGTTCCAGCCGGCGCTGCAGTCGGGCCTGCCGCGCCTCTTTCCCGACCCGGCGCGGCTGCGCGAGACCAACGGCCTCTTCGATGCCACGGCGCGCACGGCCCAGGTCGCGGGACCCTTCCTGGCGGCGGCGCTGGCATCGGTCATGCCGGTGATCCATCTGCTCAGCCTGAATGCGCTCAGCTTCCTCGCCTCGGCCGGCGCCATCGCCCAGCTGGGCGAGCGCCTTGAAAGCATGGAGGTGGCCAGAGAGAGGCCCTCGATCTGGCGTCGCCTCGCCCGCGGCGTTCACGCCGCGAATGGCTGCGCCGGTGCGTGGCGCGTGATGCTGACGACGATGGTGCGCGCGGGCGCCTTCACGCTCGGCTTCGGCGTCGGCATCCCGTTGTTCTTCACCGAACGGGCGGAGACCGGGCTCGGCGGCATCGCCGCCGTCGCCGTGGTGATGGGGGCGGCGGCAGCCAGCGATCTTCTCTCGAACCTGGTCGTCGTCCTGGTGCGGCCGCGGAATCCGTGGCGGTTCATGTTCGTAGGCTACGCGACCATCGGCGCTGGCCTCGCCTTGATCGCGCTCGCCCAGTCCATGGCGCCGTCGCTGCTCCAGGTTCTGCTCATGGCCGCGCTCGCCCTCCTGATCGGCATCGGCAACTCGATGGCCGGCATCCAGATGCTGACTCTCTTCGGCAGCCGGCTGGACGCCGACGATTTCGCGAGCGTGCTGCGTCTCCGGCTGGTGCTGGTGACGGGGGCCGCGGTCGTCTCGACGGCGCTCGGGCCCTTGCTGTTCGAGGCGTTCGGCATTCCTGGCACCGTGCTGGCCTGCGGGCTCCTGGCGCTGGCGGCGGCTGTCCTCGGCGTCCTGTCGAGAGAGAACGATCGCGCCGTGGCCCCCGCGCTGCGTTGAGCGGAAAACCTCGCCGGGACGGGTGGCTTCATGCTGCAATAGGCGATGGCAGCGAGTCGCAGGCGTCGGCCAGTCTACATGTTGCTCGGAGTCGGCGCGGTCATCGCGCTCTGGCTCGCGTGGCCCGGCCTCTTCCCGCCGGCGCCTCGGGAAAGCGTGCCGGCCGTCCAGGTGGCGCTGTCGCCGCCGGCGCCGGCCCCCCAGGCGACACCGACCCCGGCCCCTCTCTCTCAGCCGGCGCCGCTACCCGCGACGACACCGCCTCCACCGGCCGAGCCTAAGGTTGCTGCCGTGCCCCCGGCGCCGAGCTCCGTGCCGGCCCCTCCGCCCGAGCCTTTCGTGGTGGATAGAAAGGCCATCGCCCGCGTCCAGTTCTACCTGGAACAACTCGGCTACCAGATCGGCGCGGCCGACGGCGCGCTGGGGCGGCGGACGAAGGTGGCGATCGCGGCCTTCCGCAAGGCCAACGCGTTGCCGAAGGGCGAGGAGGTCGACGCCGCCCTGCTGGACGCGCTCGACTTCGCGGTCGCCCAGCTGCCCAAGACCAAGCCGGCCGAGGGCGTGCCGGCGGCGGCGCCACGCATCCCCGTGGCCCGGACGCCGCTGCCGAATTGAATACGGTTGAGGGAACGAGGCGCGCCTCACCCTTCGACGCCGGCGAAGACGACTTCGCCTTTGCTCAGGATGAGGCGACTTGGAAAGTCAGTCCGAACCCAACAGTCGCCTCACCTTGAGCCTGTCGAAGGGGAAGGCGTACCGCTACTTCCCGAACCACGCCCTCTGACGCGGGTGCTGAAGGGTGTCGGGGTTGATCAGCTTCGGCGGGGTTTCCTTCCGCGCGTAAGCGGTCGCCGACTTGAACGAGCCTTCGGCCAGGAGGCGGTTGCACTCGTCGGTGTGGCAGAGCGAGTGCGGGGAGACGAAGACGTTCTCCAGCTTCAGGATCGGGTTGTCGGGCGAGGTCGGCTCCTGCTCGAAGACGTCGATGCCGGCACCGGCGATGCGGTTCTCCGACAAGGCCTTGTAGAGGGCCTTCTCGTCCACGATAGGCCCGCGGGCCGCCGAGATGAAATAGGCGGTCGGCTTCATCAGGCTGAAAGCCTTCTCGCCCACCAGCTTCCGGGTCGAGTCGTTCAGCAATACGTTGACGCAGGCGAAGTCGGACTCGCGGAAAAGCGTGTCGTAGTCGACCAGCGTGACGCCCAGAGCCTTTGCCTCCTCGGCATTGGCATAGGGATCGTGCGCGATGAACTTCATGTCGAGCGGTTTGGCGATCCTGAACAGCTCCTTGGCGATATTGCCGAAGCCGATCGAGCCCAAGGTGCGGCCGGTGAGGCCGACGCCGTAATATTGCCGCTGGTCGGTCCATTTGCCGGCGCGGGTGATGCGGTCCTTGTGGTTCAGCTTGTGTGCCAGCGCCAAAAGGAAAGTGAGCTGCGTGGTCGCCATCGGCCGGCGGACGGCATCGGGGTTGTTGGTGAGCAACACACCGGCGGCCGAAAGCGCCTTCACGTCGCGGGTGTCGTAGCCGGCGCCGAAGCCGGCGACCAGCTTGAGCCGGATGTCCGGGCGGCCGAGCGCATCGGCGCCGATGCCGGCGGCGACCGGGCAGATGATGTCGTATTTGGCGGCGTCGTCGGCCGTCAGCATCTTCTTGCCTTCGTCGAGATACTCCCAGGAGATCTCCTTGGCGCCGTCGAGCAGCTTGAGCGCGACCGGATCGAAGAAGGTCTTGGTGCCGTCGAGCAGCGCATCACGGGTGACGCCGACGCGGAGCGTCTCAGTGGCCATGGGTCGAAAACCTTCTGATGGAATGAACGGGGAGGCGAGGGGCGAACC
>CAMDFP010000399.1 GCA_945897335.1 Asaia bogorensis
CGGCGGCGCGTCGCCAATGACCGGAACTGCCCCTTCGGGAACTGCTTCAGGTAATCCTCAAAGTCCGCAACGTTCGTGCTCACCTGGATCGACTGCCAAAACGCAACATCCGCCTGACGCGGATCAAAGGATGGCGCGGTCGGCACAGGTGCGGACGGCGTCGAGGGTGGAACGACAGCCAATGCGACGGTTCCCGGCGCAGCTGGCCGTAGGTAAAAATCCCCGGTGACTGAGGACGAGGTCCATGGAACCTGACGCCCGCCTGTCGCCGTCGACACACGACCCCTGACAGTCTTGAACAGGGCGTCGAGCTCGACACCAGGCTCCTTCATCGTGTCGAGCACCGCACGGGTGAAAACTCCGTTGCGACCCGAGCCATCCGCCGCAACCTCACCAGGCGCCGTCGCATAGGCGATATAGGTGCCACTCGGCGCCGGCGTCACCGCAAGCCCGCGCGACGGCGCACGGAACTTCGACGCATACGGGTTGTTGCGACAGGCATCGAGGATCACGATGTTCAGCCGATTGCGGGCTCCCGCCATGCGGCCCAGAACCTGCTGCGCATCGATGGCCTCCGACTCAACATGCTCCTCGCGATCGATCTCGGCATCGACCGGCAGAAGATAGTTGTGACCGTCAATCTGAACACCGTGGCCGGCGAAGAAGAAGAGGCCGACGCCGCCGCGCTCTACCTCGCGGCCGAAATCCCCGATCGCTCGCTTCATGTCACGCGCCGAAGCATCGTAGCGATCGATGACCGTGAACCCGACCGCACGCAGCGCCGACGCCATGTCCTTGGCGTCATTCACAGGGTTCGCAAGCGGGCCCGTCTTATAGGCGGCGTTGCCGATCACCAGCGCCACACGGCGCTCGGCAACATCGGTCTGCGCCAAAGCCGGTACGGCACCCGTCAGGACCAGGCAGAGCACGAAAAGCCGTAGCAGCCCCCGCATCTTCCCTCCTCCCAGCCTCAGCGTGTCACCGTCACCACCAAGCTCGATTCCGTCACCGTCGCATTGCGAAGCTGGCGAAACAAGGCCGGCAGTCGCTCAGCCAGCGCCGGCGGCAGCGACAGACGCCGAAAGTCTGCGACCTCGGCCGGAAGATCCGCACGCACATCGCGGTTCAAAGCGAAGCACTTCAAGAGTTCGACGCCCGTCGGCTCCTTCACCGTCAAATCAAACGGCATGCGGGCGCTTGGAATCTCGTGGGTAACGCGGCCGGGCAACCGTGCATCTCCATGGAACGAGTTCGGAAAGATGCGCACCAAAGAGCCGTCAGCCTGCCGATAGAAGCAGTACACCCAGGCATCGGCGCCGAGCAGCATGGTGAAGTGTGCCTTCTCGCCAACACGATAAGCCGGATTGCCGCCCCGGCGGCTGGACAACACAAATTGGATCGGGCCCAGGCGGTCGTTCTCCTGTAGCACTTGGAACGTATCTTTCGGCCGAAACTGGATGCCGGATGGCAGTGACGCCGCATTGATGACTTGCTGACAAGCGGCCGTGCGGCCGCCTAGGCCGGTCAAACGGAGCCCCATCTCGAACGTGTCGCCGAAGTCCCAATACTTTCCGGTCAGAGTGTAGGTGCCCGGGCCATGTTCGAAACCTTCGACCTTCAGATCCTTGGCCGTCGGTTCCATACCGCGCAGTCTTGCCAGTCCGCGTTCGTCGAGCTCTGCCTGTGTGATCCGAAGCCGTCGTCCGCTTAGCGCATTTGCCGCCGAACCCGCGAGAGTGTTGGCAATACGCTCCTCCACATACTTGCCGAATGGCGTGTGGATGCCACTGTCCTCAAAACGAATGCCGGCAAGCCTCAACTCTTCGACGTCCGGTGCCAATTCTAGAAGGCGCCTGGCGCAGGCTACGATAGCGGCATCGAGCGCCGCTCCTCCGGCGACATGCGTCACGGGGATCGACCGCGGAGCCGTTGCTGCTACGAGGACGCCAGGATTCGGAAGGCTCGAGGTCACGGCCTTGTAAACGACTTTGACGTCCCGCCCTTCAATCCGTAGCCGGCCGACGATCAGGATGTCGGCCACCGACCGTTTCGCTACTTCCTGCACAGGTTCCAAAACCGCTCCAGACTCCTCAAGGTCGGCGATCACGGCCCGCAGCTCATCCCGACCGATGAACTGATAGCGGTTGCCAGGCCTCCGCAGCAGCGCGGCCAATAGGGAGCTGTTGACCGCCTCGGCCACCTCCCTTGCCACCGGCAAATCTTCGTCCCGCCCAAACGGCCAGAGCGCGATCCGACTGCGTCGTCCAAAGCCAAACAGGCCGGAGACGCCGGTATTTCCTTGGATCGACTCGACCAGCTCGCTAGCGATGGCGTCATAGATTTGAGCATCCGATGTCTGCGCAGAAGCCTGCGCGACACAAAGGAGTAGGCTCGACGCAAGGATCGTCCGGACAAGAAAGCTCATCGGACTGGACGCGCCACGCCCACCCCGCCTTCCGTGACGGCGACGGCGATCTCGACCCGGCGGTTGACGGGGTTGCGGGGATCGAAGGGCAGCTTCAGCCGGTCAGAGCCATGGCCGGCTACCCGAAAACGGCGTGGATCGAGACGATGACGCTCGACCAGATAAATCTTTACCGAGATGGCGCGGCGCTCAGAGAGCTGCCGGTTGGCGGAGGCGGAGCCGCTGGCATCGGTATGGCCAGCGATGAGGATCGGCGCATCACTGAGCCTGGGAGACCGGAGTGCCGCCGCAAGCTCGTCTAGCTGCCGCGATGCTTCCGGCAACAAATCAGCCGAGTTGACGGCGAAGCGGATGTCGAGGTCGATCGAGCGGGGCTCAGCCGTACTGGTTGGAGCGGCTGGCGCCAGTTGCCGGAGGATCGCCGTGTGGTCATGGATGACTTGGGCGAACGCTCCGCTGACAGGTGCTATTGCGACCGCGATGAGAAGACCGAACAGGCGTGACCGGGCGATCATCGCTAGATCAAGCAGGATCGGCGTGTCGGAAAACAGTCGTCGCGGTCGAGCTCCCGGCGCACTGGCGAAGAAACCGGCACGAGCAACCCGGCAGCGGAGCAGGCAGATCGACCTCGATCCGTCGGGTCATGTCCCAACTGCCGTCCCGCGCCGCGCACAGATTACAGATATCCGGCATGGCGCTGGCGATCGATCCCCCGGCGGCGCCCAGCCGCCTTGCGCGGAGCCATGTCCGTCGTAACGGCCTCGACCACCGCAAAGGCGCCGCTGTTGCCGAACCTCGATTGCCATGATCAAGGCCTCCTTGCGGCATCTAAATCTCTCTCTCGGCCTAGTTGTTGAACTGGCTGCGATCGATCGGCTGGCGCTTCTGGCGCATTGTGATCTTCTCGATGGCAAAGGTGTTTCCGGAGAAAGTGAGTCGGCCGCGCATGTCCATGTGCTCCAGCATGCGCGATAGGTTGCGGTTGATGCGCGCGCTGTCGCTGGAGGTTTCGTACCAGAGCTCCTGCCGGCGCATGGAGCTGTAGCTCGGGCGATGATTCTTATAACCTGAGAACACGACGAGGTACTCCTCGACATCCCGCATCTCTTCGGCACTAAATCCGTCGAGGATGATGTTGTAGCCGCTGGCCATACCGGTCGTGCCGGACGCAACTCCGCTGGACGAGACGGCGGCAGTGAGCTTTTCGTTCAAGACTGCCCCTAGATCCTTGGCGAGGATGCGGGCGTTATCGCCGACGGTCTCCAGCACGCACTCTCGATCGCAGTTTGGCCGGGCCCGCCATTCCTGCGGCGAGACTACCTCGAAGCTGCCGAGGCGCTGGCCGTCCTTGATATGCAGCAGCCGCCCCTCAATGCGCGTGCGGATTTGGGTGGTGTAGTTGAGCTCGCGGGCGCTGGCGTAGATTGAAAAGATCACGG
>CAMDFP010000400.1 GCA_945897335.1 Asaia bogorensis
AGGCTGCCGGGCGAGCCCGAGCTTGCCCGCCGGCTGCAGGAGTTCGGCCGCACGCTGCCGCGCCCGAAGGCGGTCCTGGTCGCCTCCGCCCACTGGTCGACCCAGGATCCGCGGGTCGGCGGCGCCGAGCGGCCGGGGACGGTGCATGATTACGGGGGCTTTCCCGAGGAGCTCTACAAGCTCTCCTACCCGGCCCTGGGCGCGCCCAACGTGGCCCGGCGTACCACCGACCTGCTCTCGACGGTAGGATTCTCGGTCGCGATGGTGCCGGGCCAGGGGCTCGACCACGGCATGTGGGTGCCGCTCCGCCACCTGTTCCCCAATGCCGACGTACCGGTGGTGCCGCTGTCGATCCAGGCCGGTCTCGATCCGGCGCATCACTTCGTCCTCGGCCGCGCGCTACAGCCGCTGACCGAGGAGGGCGTGCTGATCCTGGGCTCGGGCGGCGCCGTCCACAATCTGCGGGCGCTCGCGATGCGGGGCGATGCGCCGCCGGAGGCCTGGGCCCAGGGCTTCGACGACTGGCTCGCCGCGTCGCTGGCGGCTGGCCGGCTCGAAGACGTGGTCGCCGCCACGCTGAAGGCGCCGGGGCTCAAGCAGGCGCACCCGACGACCGAGCATTTCCTGCCGCTGTTCGTGGCGCTCGGCGCCGCCGGGTCCGGCGCCCATGGCGAGGCGCTTCACCGCGGCTTCGCCCTCGGCAATCTCAGCCTCGCGGCCTACCGCTTCGTCGTCACTGAGCCGGCTTCCAGGCCAGCATCGAGCCGATCAGGCGCTTCAGCGTCGGCGTGACGGCCTCGGCAAGGTCGTCCCGCCAGCGATAGGGCGGCGCCTCGTCCATGTATGTCGCCTGCGACAGCTCAAGCTGGATCGCATGTATGCCGGCGGCCGGGCGGCCATAGGTGCGGGTGATGTGCCCGCCCTTGAAGCGCCCGTCGATCGCCGCCGTATAGGGGTTGGCGCTCCGGCAGATGTCGGCGGCCCGCTCGATCAGGTCCTTGGCCGCGCTGGTCCCGTCGGCCGAGCCCAGGTTCAGGTCCCAGAGCTTCCCCTGATGGAAGCGCGGGACGTCGGAGGCGATCGAATGCGCGTCCCAGAGCAGTGCATAGCCGAAGCGCTCCTTCAGCCGCTTAAGCTCGACCGCCAGCCGGTCGTGGTAGGGACGCCAGTAGCGCTCGACCCGGGCCCTGACCTCCGCCTCGTCCGGCGCCTGGCTGTCGCGGTAGACCGGCTTCAGGTCGAAGCGGGTGGTCGGGCAAAGCTCGGTGTTGTTGGCGTTGGCGTAGAGGACGGAGCCGTCCGGCGGCCGGTTGAGGTCGATCACGTAGCGCGAATGCGTCGCCACCAGCATCGATGCGCCGAGGCCGCGGGCGAAGTCGTAAAGCCGCTCGATGTGCCAGTCGGTGTCCGCGAGATCGAGGGCGTCGGCGGTCATGCGGGCGGCGATCCCGGCCGGGATGTGAGTCCCGACATGCGGACAACTCACCAGGAGCGGCGTCGTCCCCGGGCTGAAGCGGTAGGGTTCCGTCATCGCTTCGACGATCGGGCCGCGACGCGGGCGGCGGTCAGCGCTCGACCTTGCAATTGATCCGTTCGCGGCCCTGGGTCACCACGAGCTTGGATCCCACCTGGACGGTGGCGAAGCAATTGTCCCATTGCTCGCCGGACCGGGCCTCGACCTGCACCGACTTCAGGTTGCCGACCTTCTCCGGGATCTCGACCCGCAGTTCCTTGCCGGCCTGGACGAAGGAGAAATCCCCTTGCCACATCTTCACCCGGTAATAGACGCGAGCGGGCGTGTCGTTGACGATGTGGAAGGCCGGTTGGGGTGGCGGAACGGCAGCCTTGCCCTGTGCCGCGGCGTCGCCTGGCAGAAACGGCAATGCCAACGCGATCGCAATCGCGATTTGCCAGCCCATGACACCTCTCTTCGAACCGGCATTTTGCCGATCGGCGAGAACCTTAGCCCAAGGACCGGGCGGCCGCCAATGGCACTAGCCGCACCAGGCGGTCCGGGCCGCGCCGTCATAAATTCGGGCCAGTTGGTGACGCACCAGCGCCTCGCCGAGGTCGGCGCCCTCGGCGGTCTCGATCCGTGCCAGTACCCGGCCGCCATATTTGTCGTGGTGAAGATCGCGGAGACGGACCTCGCGGCCGAGCGCCAGGTCGCGGACGAAGGCCTCGGCGCGGGCGGCGCCCGCCCGTTCTGCGGCGCAGCGGCCGCGTTTCTCAGGCGCATCGATGCCGAGCAGCCTGACCCGGGTCTCGACCGACTGGTCGAGCCAGATATGGGCGCGGACGACCACGGTGTCGCCGTCGACGACATCGATCACGGTCGCCGCTACTGGCCCGGGAAGCCGGTCCGCCGGAGTGCCGGCAACGGTCACGATGACGAGCAACGCCGCGGGCGCAGCGAGGCGGAGGAGGAACGCAGGCATGACGGGAGGCTAAACGGCGATATAGAACATAACAAGAACATTAACGGACGGCGGCGATCCTCTGGACCATGGCGGGTCGCGGCTTGGCGATTTCAAGCTCCTCGTAGGCGACCACCCTCAGCCGGCCGCGGGCGCACGCCAGGAGTTCGCCGGGTTTCAACAAGAATGCGGGATTGGAAGGCTTGCCGAAGCGCTCGTTTCCGCTGGCGAAGGTCTCGTAGATCAGGGTGCCGCCGGGCGCGAGGAGGCCGGGAAGCGTGGGCATCAGCGGCCGCCAGAGGTAGTTGGTGACGACGACCCCGTCGAAGGCGGCCTCGCCGAGCGGCCAGGGATGGCCGGCTTCGATGTCGTGCTCGATCACCTCGATGCCGTGAATGTCGGCCAGCGCCGAGACGTCGCGGTCGAGCGCGGTCACGCAATATCCGCGTTGCTGCGCCAGCCGCGCGTGCCGTCCGCCGCCCGCGGCGAGGTCCAGCACCCGGCCGCCGGCGCGCACCAGGTCGAGATGGCGCTCGATCCAGGGCGATGGTCCGAGCGTGGTGCCGGGGTGCCCGTGCAAGTCCTTGTCCCTTCTTGCCTATCGTGGCGTCCGTGATTATGTGTCAAATGCCGTTACGGTTGGAAAATCGGTTTCGCGCCAGAGTCTGCTGATTATGATCCTCTACGACCTCCGCTGCGGCCAGGACCACGGCTTCGAAGGGTGGTTCCGCGACAGCAAGGCTTATGACAGCCAGCGTCGCGCCGGACGCGTCGTCTGTCCGGCCTGCGGCGACAAGAAGGTCCGAAAGGCGCCCATGGCCCCCCGCGTGGCGAAGAGCCGGTCAGGCGCGTCGGAGGCTGAGGCGCTGGCGGCGCTCCGGCAGATACGCAAGCAGGTCGAGGCCAATTGCGACTATGTCGGCGAGCGCTTCGCCGAAGAAGCGCGCAAGATCCACTACGGCGAGACCGAGAAGCGCGGGATCTACGGCGAGGCGAGCGAGTCGGCTTCCAAGGAACTGGCCGACGAAGGCATCGAGGTCGGCCGCATCCCCTGGGTGCCGTTGGCTGACAACTAGACTTGGGTTTTCGTCGCCACCGCGAGGTAGTTCACGTCGAGATCGGATCCTAGAGACCAGCGGTCGAGGATCGGATTGAAGGTGACACCGGCGGTCTCCGTAAGGGTAAGGCCCGAGGCGCGCATCGCCGCTTCCAGCTCGGACGGCCTGACGAACTTCTTCCAGTCATGGGTGCCCCGCGGCAGCCACCCCAGCACGTATTCCGCGCCGACGATCGCAAGCGCGAAGGCCTTCATCGTCCGGTTCAGCGTCGCGACCACCATCAGGCCCCCGGGCCGGACCATCCGCGCCGAAGCGGCGACGAAGGCGTCCAGCGAGGCGACGTGCTCGACGATCTCGGG
>CAMDFP010000401.1 GCA_945897335.1 Asaia bogorensis
CCAACGGCGCCGGCAAGTCGACGGTGCTCCGGATCATGGCCGGCCTCGACAAGGAGTATGGCGGCGAGGCTTGGGTCGCCGAGGGCGCCAAGGTGGGGTATCTCGCCCAGGAGCCGCAGCTCGACGACACCAAGACCGTGATGGAGAACGTGGTCGAGGGCCTGGGCGAGGTGAAGGCGCTGCTCGACCGCTTCAACGAGGTCTCCGGCAAGTTCGGCGAGGAGATGGGCGACGACGAGATGAACGCTCTCCTGGCCGAGCAGGCGGAGCTTCAGGAGAAGATCGACGCCACCAACGGCTGGGAGCTGGATCGCACCATCGAGATTGCCATGGATGCGCTGCGGTGCCCGCCCGGCGACGCCCAGGTGAAGACGCTCTCCGGCGGCGAGCGCCGCCGTGTGGCGCTCTGCCGCCTTTTGCTGCAGCGCCCCGACCTGCTGCTGCTGGACGAGCCGACCAACCACTTGGATGCCGAGTCGGTGGCCTGGCTGCAGCGCTTCCTCGCCGACTTCCCCGGCACCGTCGTCACCATCACCCACGATCGCTACTTCCTGGACGAGGTCGCCGGCTGGATCCTCGAAATGGATCGCGGCCGCGGCATCCCCTACGAGGGAAACTATTCGGGCTGGCTCGAGCAGAAAAAGAAGCGCCTCGAGCAGGAGGGCAAGCAGGAGCAGGCCCGCGTTCGCACCCTCGATCGCGAGCTGGAATGGGTGCAGCAGGGTGCCCGCGCCCGTCAGGCGAAGTCCAAGGCACGTCTCGAGGCCTATGAGGCGCTGCTGGCCGAGAACCAGCAGAAGGCGCCCGAGACCGCCCAGATCGTCATCCCGCCGGGCCCGCGCCTCGGCAGCGTGGTGATCGAGGCCGATCATCTGTCCAAGGGCTACGGCGACCGCCTGCTGTTCGACGATGTGAGTTTCCGCCTGCCGCCGGGCGGCATCGTCGGCGTCATCGGACCGAACGGCGCGGGCAAGACTACGCTGTTCCGCATGCTGACCGACCAGGAGAAGCCGGATACGGGCTCGCTTCGTCTCGGCGAGACCGTGCTCATGAGCTATGTCGACCAGTCGCGTGACTCGCTCGATGGCAGCAAGACGGTGTGGCAGGAAATCTCCGGCGGCGCCGAGGAGATCGACCTCGGCCGCCGCAAGATGCCGAGCCGGGCCTATTGCGGCCTGTTCAATTTCAAGGGTTCCGACCAGCAGAAAAAGGTCGGCATCTTGTCGGGCGGCGAGCGCAACCGTGTGCACCTTGCCAAGATCCTGAAGAAGCCCTGCAACCTGCTGCTGCTGGACGAGCCGACCAACGATCTCGACGTCGACACGCTCAGGGCGCTGGAGGAAGGGCTGATCGGCTTCGCCGGCTGCGCCGTGGTCATCAGCCACGATCGCTGGTTCCTCGATCGCGTCGCCACGCATATCCTGGCCTTCGAGGGCGACAGCCACGTCGAGTGGTTCGAGGGCAACTACCAGGCCTATGAGGCCGACCGGAAGCGGCGTCTCGGCGCCGATGCGGACCAGCCGCATCGCATCAAGTACAAGCCGCTGGTCCGCACCTGAGAGCGGGCGGGCGGGAAGGGGGAGCAGCCATGGTCGACCTCGCCTTCGAACCCGCCCACGTCCTGGCCCGCAAGCTCCGCCGCCGCGAGATCTCGGCGGAGGCGTTGATGCGGCTCTATCTCGACCGAGTCGCGCGCTTCAATCCCAAGCTGAACGCGATCGTCGTCCTCGACGCCGATAAGGCGCTGGCCTCCGCCCGCGAGGCCGACCGCGAGCTCGCCCGCGGCGAGGTGAAGGGTCCGCTGCACGGCCTGCCGATGACGGTGAAGGAATCCTTCGACGTCGCCGGCTGGGTGACGACCTGGGGCAATCCGGCGTGGAAGGGGAACGTGGCCGCGGCCGACGCCGCGGTGGTCGAGCGCCTGAAGCGTGCCGGCGCCATCGTCTTCGGCAAGACCAACGTGCCGCTGCTGCTCGGCGACTTCCAGACCACCAACGAGATCTACGGCCAGACCAACAACCCCTGGAACGTCGAGCGCATCCCCGGCGGCTCCTCCGGAGGGTCTTCGGCGGCGCTGGCGGCGGGCCTGACGGGTTTGGAAGCCGGCAGCGATATCGGCGGGTCGCTGCGCAACCCGGCGCACTACACCGGCACCTACGCGCACAAGCCCAGCTACGGCATCGTGCCGACGCGCGGCCAGATGCCTCCCGGCATCGTCGGCGCCGGGGATCTCTCGGTGGTCGGCCCGATGGGGCGGTCGGCGGAGGATCTCGATCTGGAGCTGGGTCTGATCGCCGGTGCCGACGGCGCCGAGGCGGCGGCCTGGAAACTCGATCTGCCGCCGCCGCGGGCCGACGGGTTCACGGGCCTTCGCGTCGCCGTCTGGGCCGACGATCCGCGCTCGCCGATCGATGCCGCCGTGGGCGACCGGCTGCAGGCGGCCGTCGATGCGATGGCCAAGGCCGGCGCCATCGTCGACGACAAGGCGCGGCCGGACTTCGACGTCGAACTGGCGCACACCACATATCTTCGCCTGTTGCGCGCGACCACGGCGGCGCGCCAGCCGAAGGAGGTGTTCGAGGGCTATCTCCAGAAGCTCCCGACCCTGACCGAGCGGGACACCGGCTACTACGCGACGGTGATCCGTGGCGCTACGCTTCATCATCGCGACTGGATCGGGTGGAACGAGACCCGCGCCAAGCTGCGGCGCGCCTGGGCCGCGTTCTTCCAGTCCTGGGACGTGATGATCTGCCCGGTGGCGCCGACCACGGCGTTCCCGCATATCGGCGAGCCCGATCGCGACAAGCGCGTCCTGCTGGTCAACGGCAAGCCGGTCGCCTATTTCAGCCAGATCTTCTGGGCCGGCCTGCCGATCATGTCTTATCTGCCGGCGACGGCCGCTCCGGCGGGCTTGGCGCGGGACGGGCTGCCGGCAGGGATCCAGATCATCGGCGCCTTCGGTCAGGACCGCACAACGATTGCCGTCTCGCTCTGGCTCGAACGCCTGATCGGCGGCTTCATCCAGCCGCCGGGCTGGGCCTGACCCGGATTTGCGCTGTATCAAGGCAAGGGTCGCGATCCTCCCTTAACTTTCTCGAATTGTCGCGCCCGAAGGCGTGGGGCCGGGAGGCAGAATGGCCAGGATCGCGATCGTCGTCGGGCATGCCCGCCGGAACAGCTATTGTGAGGCGCTCGGCGCCGCCTATCTGAAAGGCGCGGAGTCGGGTGGCCACGAAGCACGCCTGTTCGTGCTGTCTCACATGAGTTTCGACCCCATCCTTCACGACGGCTTCAGCCGCGAGCAGCCGCTGGAGCCCGATCTCAAAGCCGCAGCCGAAGCGATCAAGGCGGCCGACCACCTGGTCTTGATCTTTCCGCTCTGGCTTGGAACCCTGCCGGCGATCCTGAAGGGGTTCCTGGAGCGCCTGCTCACACCCGGCTTCGCCACCGAGAAGAGCGATGGCCCGATGGGGTTTCGGCCGCTGTTGAAGGGCAAGTCGGCGCGCGTCGTCGTGACGATGGGGATGCCGAGCTTCGTCTATCGCTGGTTTTACGGCGCACACGCCGTGAAGATGCTGAAACGGAACATCCTGGGATTCGTCGGCTTCGCTCCGGTGCGAACGAAGCTGTTCGGACGGATCGAAGCGGTCTCCGACGAGAAGCGTCGGCAGTGGCTGATGGAGATCGAAGCCCTGGGCTGCGAGGCCGGATAGCCTCAGCCCATGACCGCCAGATAGAAGCCCTGGGTGAGATAGACGGCGGAGATCGTTACGATGATCC
>CAMDFP010000402.1 GCA_945897335.1 Asaia bogorensis
CGAGCAGTTCGGCTTCCTCATGGCCGAAGGACTGCTGCCGCCCGACTTCGCGACGCTTGCCGCGGCCTATGGCGATCTCAAGCACGAGATCGAGCGCATCCATGGCGAGGCCGCCACCGTGGCGCTGCCGGCGGCGGAGCTGGGCGCGATCGCCGACAGCTACGCCCGCGTCGTCCATTGGCGCGAGACGCCGGCTCATGACGGACCGGTTCTGGGCCAGGCCTGGGACCGACGCGAGATCGAGCGGCGCTATGCGGTTCCGCCGGGGATCTGCTGGGTCGACGGCCTGCTGACGCCGCGGGCACTCGAGGAGGTTCGCCGCTTCTGCCTCGACTCGACCATCTGGAACGACGTCGCGCACAACTTTCAGGAAGGGGCGACGCGCCACGCCTATCTCGGGACCTATGCCGGCGACGGCTTCTGCTGCCCGCTGCTCTTCCAGATCGCCGAGGAACTCACCCGCGCTCTGCCGGCGGTCTTCAAGGATCAACGGCTCCAGCAGATGTGGGCTTACAAATACGAGCCGCGCCTGGAAGGCATCGGCATCCATGGCGACAACGCCGCGATCAACGTCAATTTCTGGGTGACGCCCGACGAGGCCAATCTGGATCCGGAGTCAGGCGGCCTCGTGGTCTATCCGGTCGAGGCGCCGGCGGCCTGGGACTTCGACGACTACAACAGGGACAGGAAGAAGATCCGCCGCTTCCTCGACGGCTCGGGCGTGACGCCGGTCAACGTGCCCTATCGCCAGAACCGCGCCGTCATCTTCAACTCCGATCTCTTCCACGCGACCGCGCCGCTCGACTTCAAGCCGGGCTACGCGAACCGGCGCGTCAACGTGACCATGCTGTTCGGCCGCCGCCACGGGTAGGGGCCTCATCACCTCGGCCAGGGCGCTGAAAAATTGCCGCTTATGAGCTATATTGAGGGGATGACGAGCTCCGTACCCAAAACGGCATCGATCCTCGACGCTTCCGACGAGGAAACAGAAGCTCGCGCCCTGGCCGTCGCCGAAGAGGATGCGGCCGCCGGCAGACTCATCTCTCATGACGCGATGAAGCGCTGGCTTCTGTCCTGGGGCACTCAGGATGAGCTGCCTCCGCCCGAGTGCAAGTAGTCTGGACAGTCGCCGCGCGCGATGATCTGCGCGCCATTCGAGACTACATAAGACAATTCAACCCGGCAGCGGCGCGGCGGATTGCAATTGCGCTGGTTGCTGCCGCGGATAGCCTGACTGAGCTTCCGGAACGGGGCCGACCGGCGGGAACCGGCCGCCGGGAGGTGGTATCGATTTGGCCCTACGTCATTCGCTACCAGGTCCTTGGCGATCGCGTCGTGATCTTGCGCGTTCGGCACGGGCGACAGCGCCCGGACTAGGTTCGGGTCAGCACCAGGTTCGGATCATCCGGGCCGGAACTCGACCGCCGCACCCCGGCCGATCTCGGCCAGCACACCCAGCAGCTCGTCGCGCGCGATCGCGAGGCAGCCGGCGGTCGGGCCGCGGTCGGGATCGATCACGTGCAGGAAGATGGCGCTGCCCTTGCCGGCGATCGGCGGATCGTCGTTGTATCCGAGCTGCACCACCAGGTCGTAGAGACCGTCCTTCCGCCACATCTCCTCATGATTCGCGTCGAAGGGAAGGCGGACCAGGCGGTTGTAGTCGCGATGGGCGGGGTCGTCGCACCAGCCGTCCTCCGGGCGGATCGGCTGCATCGGCAGCGTCGTCTTCGGCGTCAGGCGGTCGGGCCGGAAGAGGACCCGGCGCATCGGCCAGACGCCGATGGGGCTGGCGCCGTCGCCTTCATGCTTGTCGGAGGTCAGGCCGGTCCGGCCGATCGAGGCACGGAAGCTGCGGCCGCGAAACTGCGCAATGGCAGACCAGGGATGGCGTCCGCTCGGCGTCGCGGTCAGGAGGTTCTCGTCCACAGTGGAAGTGAGTCTACTCCACGCCGGGGCTCAGCGCAGCAAGCTCACCTGGGTCGGCTGGGCCGAGGCGGCGTTCCGGGCGCGCATCATCGCGCTGTACTTGTCGAGTGCGCTGAACATCGCCGTCGGCACCTCGTCGCGCTTGATGGCGGTGCCGCCGGCGGTCGGGATCAGGTCCGCGCCCGAGCGGCTCGGCACCCCGCCGCCCTCGCCGACCGGCTGCGGCAGGTCGGTCGAGCGGAAGCGGGAGGCGAGCAGATTCTTCTCGCCATGGAAGGAAAGCGGCATGCCGGCCGGCGGACCGGGAAGCGGGTCGATGGACGCGGCGGCGGTCTGCGTCTCCGGCTTCGGGGCCGGAATGTCGATGACGAGCTTCGGCAATGACCTCGGCGCCGGCGGCGGGACGACGGGCTGGGGGGCGGCGCTGGCCTGGGCCATCTGCGGGGTGTCGGCGGCCGGCTGCGAGCCCGGCCCGAACAGGCTGGCGACCACGGTCTCGCCCGGGTCCATGCCGGTCTCGGACTTGAAGGCGTTGCTGGCGAGGCTGAGGACGAGTCCGACCGGGCCGCCGAACAGGGTGCCGCCGATGATGCTGGGCATGGTCGCGATGCTGTCGCCGGTCAGCGCCCGGTAGACGGTGCCGACCACGGGGATGTGCTGCAGCGGGTTCACGATCGCGAGGATGTCGCGGAAGCTGGTGGTATCGCCGTCCTGCCAGGTCCTGGCCTTGCTCGCAGAAGAAGAACCCGGCGCCGCTGCGGGAGCGTACGACGCCGGGGCGAGGTTCATGGAGGAACGATCGATGTCGGTCATGGGTCCGCTAAATAAAGTCACGGACCTAGAAGCAAGGACGGTGCCAGGGGGCGGCCCTTGGATTCCCTCATCTATTTCCAGAAGCGCCTGACCGGCCTCGGCAATTCGTGCCGCTCGAGGCCGCTTGAGAGCGGAGATAAGTGTCCTAGAGCAGGTGCCCGGCGCGGTCGCGCTTGGCCTGCAGATAGGCGGCGTTGTGGCCGTTGGAGGGGAAGGCGTGGGCGACCCGGTCGGCCACCTCGACCCCGGCCTCGGCCAGCGCGTCGACCTTGTGCGGGTTGTTGGTGAGCAGCCGGACCCGGCCGATGCCGAGCTGGCGCAGCATCTCGGCCGCCGGCAGGAACACCCGCTCGTCGGCATCGAAGCCCAGCGCCTCGTTGGCATCGAAGGTGTCGAAGCCCCGGTCCTGCAGCTCATAGGCCCGGAGCTTGTTGACCAGGCCGATGTCACGGCCTTCCTGGGCGAGGTAGAGGACGATGCCCGACCCTGCCGCGGCGATCTGGCGGATGGCGCCTCGTAGCTGGTCGCCGCAATCGCAGCGCAGGCTGCCGATCAGATCGCCGGTAAAGCATTGCGAATGCAGGCGGACCAGCACCGCCGTGGCCGGGTCGGGCGATCCGACGACGATCGCCAGATGCTCGCCGCCGCCGTCCAGCGGGCGGAACGCCACCACCCGCGCGTCCTCGGCGTCGGCCAGCGGCACGCGCGCCTCGCTGACCCGGGTCAGGCGCCCGGCGGCGAGGCCGGAATATGCCGAGACGTCGTCGCGCTCGACCAGCAGCAGCGACTGGCTGCGGGCCCAGCGGCGGATTTCCTCGAGTTCGCCCGGCGGTGCCCAGGCGACCAGGGCGGCGGGAAGCAGGCGCGCGAGCTTGGCGAGCTGGACCGCGGCGGTCGCCAGGCTTTTCGGCGGCTCGGCCAGCACGGCAATGGCGGGATCGAAGGCGCCGGATCCCAGCGTCGGGTCGACCAGCCGGCGTATCGCGAGGTCGTCGCTGCCCTGGGGGAGGGCCAGGGTGTGGACCGCGTCCGAGGTGCCG
>CAMDFP010000403.1 GCA_945897335.1 Asaia bogorensis
TTCATGCGCCAGATGCAGTCGGGCGGCGGCAAGGCCATGGGCTTCGGCAAGTCGCGCGCACGCCTGCTCACCGAGAAGGTCGGTCGCGTCACCTTCGACGACGTCGCCGGCATCGAGGAGGCCAAGCTCGAGCTGGAAGAGATCGTCGAGTTCCTGAAGGACCCGCAGAAGTTCCAGCGCCTCGGCGGCAAGATCCCGAAGGGCTGTCTCCTGGTCGGCCCGCCCGGCACCGGCAAGACTCTGCTGGCCCGCGCCATCGCCGGCGAAGCCAACGTGCCGTTCTTCACCATCTCGGGCTCCGACTTCGTCGAGATGTTCGTCGGCGTCGGCGCCAGCCGGGTGCGCGACATGTTCGAGCAGGGTAAGAAGAACGCGCCTTGCATCATCTTCATCGACGAGATCGACGCGGTCGGCCGCCATCGCGGTGCCGGCCTCGGCGGCGGCAACGACGAGCGCGAGCAGACCCTCAACCAACTGCTGGTCGAGATGGACGGCTTCGAGGCGAACGAGGGCGTGATCCTCATCGCCGCCACCAACCGCCCCGACGTGCTCGACCCGGCGCTGTTGCGTCCCGGCCGCTTCGACCGCCAGATCGTGGTGCCGAACCCCGACATCTCCGGCCGCGAGCAGATCCTCAAGGTCCATATGCGGAAGGTGCCGCTGGCCCCCGACGTCGAGCCCCGGGTCATCGCCCGCGGCACGCCCGGGTTCTCCGGCGCCGACCTTGCCAACCTGGTCAACGAAGCGGCGCTGCTGGCCGCCCGCCGCGGCAAGCGCGTCGTCGCCATGAGCGAATTCGAGGCCGCCAAGGACAAGGTCATGATGGGCGCCGAGCGGCGCTCCATGGTCATGACCGAGGAAGAGAAGAAGCTCACCGCCTATCACGAGTCCGGCCACGCCGTGGTGGCGCTGCACTCGCCGGCGTCCGATCCGATCCACAAGGCGACGATCATCCCGCGCGGCCGTGCGCTCGGCATGGTGATGCGCCTGCCCGAGACCGATCGCATCTCCTATTCCAAGGACAAGCTGATGGCCGACCTGTCGGTCGCCGCCGGCGGTCGCCTGGCAGAGGAGATGATCTTCGGCGAGGAGAAGATCACCACTGGCGCCTCGTCCGACATCAAGATGGTGTCCGAGATGGCGCGGCGCATGGTCACCGAATGGGGCATGAGCGAGAAACTCGGCTTCCTGGCCTATGGCGCGCCCGAGCAGGAGGTGTTCCTCGGCCACTCGGTCACCCAGCGGAAGGACGTGTCGGATGCGACCGCCAAGCTGATCGACGAGGAGATCCGCCAGATCGTCGACCGCTCGTACAACCACGCGCGCGACATCCTGACCAAGCACATCGACCAGCTTCATCGCCTGGCCAAAGGCCTGCTCGAGTTCGAGACGCTCTCGGGGGACGAGGTCCGTGCCATTGCCCAGGGAGAGCCGGTCAACCGCGACAAGGTCGAGGACGATCCGTCCAAGACCGGCGGCCGCCGCGCCTCGGTGCCGACCACCGGGCCGGGCACGGACGCACCGGGCGGCATCGCCCCGGAGCCGCAGCCCGGCGTCTGACCTTCACTTCGAGCGATCGAGACGGCCCGCCCGGAGCACCCGGGCGGGCCGTTTTCATTTGCGCCCTTTCCTGCGTGTGAGCTCCGCCGGTGCACCTTTCCTCTGCCCGATGGCAGCCCACAGGCCCTGGAAGAAACAGGCCGCGTTGGTGCCCAGCGTGCGCGTGCGGTAGCCGCCCTCCTGGACGGCAAGGATGGCAGGGCCGGCGGCGCCGATCATCTCGCCGAGGAGGCGGAAGTCCTGCGGGCGGTTGCGCCATGAGCCGGTCGGATCGCCGGCGGCCGTGTCGAAGCCGACGGCTAGGACGAGGAAGTCTGGCGCATGCCGGCGGATGCGGCGAAGCGCGCGTTCGAGCGCCTTCCGCTGGTCGGCCGGCTGGGCTTTCTCGGCAAGCGGGATGTTGAGGTTGAAGCCGCGACCGGCGCCTTCGCCGATCTCGTCGCGGAACCCCGAGAAATAGGGATAGGCGATCGCCGGATCGCCATGGATCGAGACGGTGAGCACGTCGTCGCGGTTCCAGAAGATGTCCTGGGTGCCGTTGCCGTGGTGATAGTCGATGTCGAGCACGGCGACCCGGCCGTAGCGGCTGAGGTAATGAGCGGCGATGGCGGCATTGTTGAGATAGCAGAAGCCGCCGAAGACGCGACGCTCGGCATGATGCCCCGGCGGCCGCACCAGCGCATAGGCGAGCTGTGCCCCCTCGACGACTTCCGAGGCGGCGGTGAGTGTGCAGTCGACGCCGCGACGTGCCGCCAGCCAGGCATTGGCGTTCAGCGGCGTGAAGGTGTCGATGCAGAAATACCCAGCCCTCAAGGGCAGGTCCTTGGGCAGCCGGTCAGGCCGGCGCACCGGGAAGACATAGGGGTAGATCGAGCGGTTGGCCGGGACCTTGGCACAGGCCCGCCTGATGAACTCGACCAGCGTCCGGTCGTGAACGGCGCGGATGTGCCGTTCGGCGAAATGCTCCACCGGAATGCGCTGGAACAGTGTTGTCCCATCCAGCTGGTTGAGGATCGAAGCGATGCGGACCGGCGCCTCGACATATCCACGGTCGCGGACATGGTGGATGTCGTGCCGATCGTTGACGACGAGTGGAATGGACTCGCGCCGATCGGCGTTCAAGGCACGGCGTGGCTCGGCGCGATGATGGCGGAATGGGCGGAGCCGGACCGGATCATCCCGGATCGACTCCACGACCGCATCGATGTAGCCGGGTGGCGAGACCCGGGCGTATTTGAGATCGAGGATCGCCCGCACGATGGCGCGGGCGTCGGCGCGCGACAGCGGCGCGTCGCGACCGAGGCCGTCGAACACCAGATAGGGCGGACAGTCCGCACCCTCGAAGATCGGCGTCTCATAGGCAGTGCCGATGATCGGCCGGCCCCCGAAGGACTCGTAGAAACGCAGGCGGGCGGCGTTTCCAGGCAGCAGGGCCGCGTTCCGGCAGAGCGCCGGATCGTCGGGCAGGCATTCCATGAATATGCCGACGGCGCCGAGCTCCTTGGCGGTGTCGCGGACCCGATCGTAGAGCGCGCCGCCGATCCCGCTTCCGGTCAGCTTGCTGCCCGCGGCGAGATAATCGAGGAAGACGAAGGCGAGGTCCGGCGTGTAGTGCACCAGGGCGAAGCCCTGGACACGGTCGTCGGCGCGCTCGGCGACATAGACCAGGGTACGGAAGCGCTTGCGGAACGAATTGCGCAGCTGATCGGGAAGGCCGTCGGCATCGCTCAGAGACTTGGGGAATTGCTGACGGAGGATCGCCTGGACCTCGGCGATCGCCTCGGCGTTCCGCGGAGCCAAGTCGTCCGGAATGCGGCGGATGCGGAACACTTAGGTTCCTCTCAAGCTGGGATGGCCACTGTGGGCCATGCCGGCCGGCCCGCCAAGTCGGCTTTCAGCGGAAGTCGCGGCTCTTCACTTCGATCTGCGTGCGCACGCGCGCGGATCGTTTGGTCTCGCGAGCATGGGCGAGCGTGCGGGCGAATGGCTCGGACGGCGGCGGCGCCCCGTCGTCGGCGACGAGATCCTGCAGCCAGTCGCTGAGATCGAAGAGCCGCCTCGCCTTCACATGGACGACGATCTCCTTCCGGTCGATGGTGCCTTCGCAGGCGAGCAGCCGTGATCCCAGCACGGTGAGGCGGTTCGCTTCGTAGATGTCAGGGTAGAGCACGAGATTGGCGACGCCGCTCTCGTCCTCCATCGTGACGA
>CAMDFP010000404.1 GCA_945897335.1 Asaia bogorensis
CACCGCGACGCTTCGAAGCCTCGGCTATGCCGTCCACGAGGCCGGCGACGGCGTCGAGGCGCTGGCGATGCTTCCCCGCCTCGAACGGGTGGATCCCCTGTTCTCCGATGTCGTCCTGCCCAAGGGCATGAACGGCAGCCAGCTTGCCGCCGAGGCACGGCGCCGGCGGCCTGGGTTTCAGGTGCTCTTCGCCTCCGGCTACACCAGCAACGCGATCGTTCATCAAGGGCGCCTGGATGCGGGAGTGCATCTTCTCAGCAAACCCTATCGCAAGGCCGATCTTGCGCGCGAGGTAAGGAAGGCGCTCGACAGATAGGCACAGCCCGTGTGACGTCTCTGTCGGCTCGCCATTCCGGGCCGGCAACGACGCCGCGAGTTCGACACGCGATATGAAGACCGTCCGTAGCATGGCAATCTGGGGCGCCTTGGTCGTCGCAGTCATGGTCGCGATCCGGACCTTTGCCTTCCAGTCCTTCTCGATCCCGTCGGCGTCGATGGATCCGACCCTGCTCGTCGGTGACTACCTCTACGTCAACAAGTTCGCCTACGGCTACAGCCGCTACTCGCTGCCCTTCGGCGTCCCGATGATCACCGGCCGGGTCATGGCCGCGGAGCCGCGGATGGGCGACGTCGTCGTCTTCAAGGCGCCTGCCGACAGTATCACCGACTACATCAAGCGCGTCGTCGGCCTGCCGGGCGACCGGGTGCGGATGACCGGTGGCGTCCTGCATATCAACGGCGAGGCCGTGGGTCGTGAGCGGATCGAAGACCGGCTCGAGGGTACGGGGGCTTCCGTCCGGCGCCAGGCCCAGTACGTCGAAACCCTGCCCAACGGGCGAAAGCACCGGATACTGGAGATTTCGGACGTCGGCCCGCTCGACAACACCCCGGAGGTGCAGGTTCCGCCCGGACATTACTTCGTGATGGGGGACAACCGCGACATTTCCGGCGACAGCCGCGTGCCGGATGTCGGCTTCGTCCCCCTGGTCAACCTCATCGGTCGCGCCGACCTCATATTCTTCTCCGGCGACGGGACGTCCAGACTGTGGGAGGTCTGGAAATGGCCGTCTTCAATCCGTTTCGGGCGCATGATGCGCATGGTCGAGTGACGCGCCGCCGCCGTTCCGTTATTGCCCGTTCTTTCCGTTCGAAGATCCCGCGCGCCGCCATGATGCAGTCTTGCGAGGAAGGAGCCTCCCCATGACCGTACAGAACCGCGTAAAGACCAAGCTGGCCGAAGGCAAGCTGGCGGTTGGCCTGACCCTGCGCATCGCGCCCTCGGTCGAGATGACCCTGGTGGCGCGGGAGGCCGGGTTCGACTGGCTGTTCCTGGACATGGAGCACGGGCCGATGGCGGTGCACCATGTCGGCCAGCTTTCGGTTGCGGCTGCCTCGGCCGGCCTGACGCCGATCGCGCGGGTGACCCACCAGGACCTGGCGACTGCGGCCCGCTTGCTCGATGCCGGGGTCCACGGCCTCATCTTCCCCCATGTCGATACCGCCGAGGAGGCAAAGGCCGCGGCCGAGGCCTGCCGCTTCGCCCCGGCCGGCAAGCGTTCCTACGGCGGTGTCCCGCCGAGCCTCGGCTTCAGGT
This sequence comes from Asaia bogorensis, assembly GCA_945897335.1. Lineage (GTDB taxonomy): Bacteria > Pseudomonadota > Alphaproteobacteria > SHVZ01 > SHVZ01 > SHVZ01. Next base: position 1,595 of record CAMDFP010000404.1, read on the forward strand.
CGATGCCGGTCGCCGAGGTGACACGCCAGTCCAACGACCTGACCTTCCTCGTTGTGATGATCGAGACGGCAACGGCCGTCGCCAATGCAGATGCCATCGCTGCGGTGCCGGGCATCGACTGCCTTCTCATCGGCAGCAACGACTTGAGTCTCGACATGGGCATTCCCGGCAATTTCGGCGATCCGCGCGTGGTCGGCGCCTATGAGGCGGTGATCGCGGCGTGCAAGCGCCACGGCAAGGTACCAGGCATGGGCGGCATCTACGACACGGTCTATGCCAAGAAGTATGTCGAGATGGGCGCCCGCTTCATTCTCGGCGGCTCCGACCTCGCGCTCATCGCCGCCGGTGCCAAGGCACGGTCCGAGTTCTTCGCCTCGCTGATCTGAGGGCGCGCGCCGGAGCATCCATTGGTGCCCCAGCCGATCGCCGCGCTGTGGACAGCGCTGCCGCCGGTCGCCCGCACGGCCGTCTGGATGATGCTCTGCGGCCTCTTCTTCTCGATTATGTCGGTGTTGATCCGTATCGGTTCGGCAGAGCTGCCGGCGACCACGATGATCGTCGCCCGCAACGGGCTCGCCTTCCTCTGCCTTGCTCCGTTCCTGTTCCGCAATGGCCTGCAGGTGGTGCGGGCGCCACGCCCGTTCTTCCTCATGTGGCTCGGCGCCATCCAGGTTCTCTCCAATGTCGGCTGGTTCCTGGCGCTGAAGGTCGTGCCGATCGCCGACGCGACGGCCATCAGCTTCCTGACGACCATCATCACGCCGGTCCTCGCCGTCTTCTTCCTGCGCGAGCCGCCGCGGCCGGTCCGCTTCATGGCGCTCGCCGCCGGACTTCTCGGCGCCATCGTCATCATCCGTCCCGGCTTCCAGCAGATCTCGCCGGAAATGCTGATGCTGCTGAGCAATGCGGTGATCTACGCCGGCTTTGCCCTCATCATCCGCAGCGCCAGCCGCGACCACGCCTCGGATACGATCGTCTTCTACACCTTGGCTTCGGCGGTACCTTTGGCCGTCCTGATCGCCATTCCCGACCTCGCCTGGCCGTCCGCCTGGGGCTGGGGAATCCTGATCGGGATCGGCTTCTGCGCAGGCCTCGGGCAGATCACGGCGACGCTCGGCTATGGCTCGGGCGAGACCTCCCTGGTCATGGCCTTCGACTTCCTCAAGCTGCCGATCGCGGCTGCCGTTTCGGTGCTTATCCTCGGCGAGGCGCCAGATCGCTGGACCTGGATCGGCGCCTCGGTCATCTTCGCCGCCGCCTGGCTGATGGTTCGCAACGAGACACGGTCAAAGTAGGAGAGGATCCAAGATGAATCGCGCGCAGTTGAAGGGCAGGGTGCAGACGGTGTGCGGGCTGATCGATCCGGAGCGGCTGGGCCAGACCCTGATGCACGAGCACCTGCTCTCCGACCTCCGGACACCCGAGGCGCGGAAGGTCAACGAGCCGGAGGAGCCGATCACGCTCGAGAACGTCTGGGCGATCAACTACGGGCGAAAGACGAACCGCATGCAATATGTCCTCGACATGAAGGACATCGCCGTCGTCGAGATGAGCGCGCTTCGGAAGCTCGGCGGCGACACCGTGGTCGAGCTCACCTGCGGCGGCATCCGCCCCGATCCCAAGGGGCTGGCCGACATCCAGATCGGCACCGGCGTCAACATCGTCATGGGCTGCGGCTACTACGTCGAGGAATATCAGGATCCGTCGAACAAGACCCGCAGCGTCGACGACTTCGCCCGCGAGATCATCGGCCAGGTGTTCGACGGCGCCTGGGGCACCAATGTGCGGGCCGGTATCATCGGCGAGATCGGCTCGCAGAACCCGTGGACCGATCTCGAGAAGACGGTCATGCGGGGCGCCGTGATCGCCCAGAACGAGACCGGGGCCGCACTGAACATCCACCCCGGCCGCCGCGAGGACCTGCCGCTGGAGATTGCCAACACCGTCAAGGGCTGGGGCGCCGACCTCTCGCGCACGATCATCAGCCATATCGACCGCACCGTCCTCGACGTCGAGCCGCTGCTGCGTCTGGCTGAGACCGGCGTGGTGCTGGAGTTCGACATGTTCGGGGTCGAGAACACCTATTACCCGCTGAAGGAGAGCGTCGACCTACCGAACGACGGCATGCGCCTCAAGCTCATCC
>CAMDFP010000405.1 GCA_945897335.1 Asaia bogorensis
TGCCGATCCGCGGGGTGCGAACATGAGCATGCCGGCGTGGACGCGCCGGCGGGCTGTGTCGGGGCGTGACTTGGAGCCTGGTATCGCCGCAGCCTCAGGGTCCGGCCGCGAGATGCCCGCGGCATCACGTCGCCCTCATCCAGTGTCGTCATCCGCTGGTGTCGGGGAGTGGGGTGAAATAGCGTTTAACCTGCGCGGCTCGAATGCCGGCGGGAGACTGATCGATGGATTTCGTCACGTTCGGCTTCATTGCCATGGCCCTTGCGGGCCTCATGACGAGCGAGGCCATCCTGAATGCGGACACTCTCTCGGTCGCCATCTCGGTCCCGCCGCGTGTGGCCGAAGTGGGCTTCACCCGCCAGACGGCCGAGGAGATCTTCGCGGCCGAGGTGAAGCGGATCGTCAATGCACCCTCGACGATCTCACGTCCGTCGATGCGGATCAGCTCGAAGAAGTCGGTGGTGGGCGTGCTCAGCGAGGCCCTGCAGCTGGGCGGCCTGACGACGGCCATCCAGGACCTCTTCGGCCAGGATACGGTTCGCGTCACCGGCGCGCTCCTCAAGGAGACCGAGAATTACCGTCTGGTCCTGACGGTGTCGGATCGCGACAGTATTCCGATACAGCTCGACATCCGCCGGGAGGACAACGACGTTGTCGCCGTGCTCCGCGACGGTGCGACGGCAACGTTCGAGCGCGTTGCTCCCTACCGGGTCGCCCTCGGCCGGTTTCTCGCAGGGATCAAGGGGGACCAGGCCCAGCTCGCCCGTTCCCGCATCGACACCCGGAGCGCCTTGCAACAGCCGGTGCAGAGGGGGCGCGAGTCCGAATGGGCCGGCCTCAACACGCTCGACGCCCTGCATCATCTGATGGCGGGCAACACGCGCGAGGCCGGCGCTTCGTTCAGGCGCGCCTATGCGGACCCGAGCATTTCGGCTGGCGCCAAGGCGATCGGCGAGACCAACTACGCCTTCATGGCCATCAACAGCCGGGACCCGGCCACGGCCCTGAGGCACGCCCGGACGGCGAGAGATCATCTGGCAGGCTCGAAATCCACGCTGTGGAATCTCGACGCCTACATCGACGTTGCCGAAGGCGTCGCTGCCTGGGCGGTCGGCGATATGGACCGCGCGGAACGCAATCTCGTGGGTGCGGCTCAGAAGATGCCCAGGGACGAGACACCGCTCGTCTACCTGGTACAGCTCTACACAAGCCTGAACCAGGCGGACGCCGCCGCCGCTGCCCGCACCCGCCTCGAACAGAGCACATCGTTCTTGGGAGAGATCCCGGCGATGGCCTTCACATTGTTCTGGATAGACCCGAAGACCGGGGCGATCGAACGACGCAGTCGCTAAGGCGGGCGCAGGTGGGGAAGGGCGGGCCGATGCTCCCCTGCCTCCGCTCCGTCCCCGGCGGATGGAGCGTCCATCGTAGGGGGGCGTCGTGTCGTGCAGCGAATTGGTCGGAGCGGCGGGATTTGAACCCACGACCCCCAGTCCCCCAGACTGATGCGCTACCAGGCTGCGCTACGCTCCGACCGTGGGGTAGTCACCGGCTTCTCCAGGGAGCGCCGGCTGGGGAGGTGAGCTTATAGCGGCGGGGCGCCCGGGGCGCAACGTCGGCGGCCGCCGGGCAAAGGTCCGTCCACGGTGCGCTGCGGTTGACAATTGTCCGGACAATTGAATAGCGTCGCCGCATGCGCAAGAACGAGCGAGTGGAGGGCGGGCCGGGCGGGCGGCAGGCGGCCTATCGGCAGATCCTCGACACGCTGCGCGAGCGGATCAGCCGCGGCGACTATCCGGTCGGCGAGCGGATGCCGACCGACGAGGCGCTGATGCTGGAGTTCGGCGTCTGCCGCTACACTGCCCGCGCCGCGGTCCAGGTGCTGGTCGCCGACGACGTGGTCAGGCGTTTTCGCGGCAAGGGCAGCTTCGTCGTCGCCACGCCGGAAACCTCCGGACAGTGGGCGCTGAACTCGCTCGACGACCTGATCGACCACAGCTTCGCCCACACCGTCAGGGTCCGGGCCAAGGGCTTCGTCACCGCCGGGCAGGCGCCCGAGGCGGCGAAGGCCTTCGGGCTTTCCGGTGACGAGCCGATCTTCCGTCTGGTCGCCGTCCGCGAAGGCGATGGCGCGCCCTACACCTATTCCGAGATCTTCCTGCCGACCGACGTCGCCGAGCGTTTGCCGCAGCGGAGCCTCACCGGCGCGATCCAGGGTGCGGTCATCCGCATGATCGAACGCCTTTGCGGCGTGCCGGTCGCGCATGCACTTCAGGTGGCCTCCGCCGCCGCGGCGAATGTCGAGATCGCCCGGTTGCTCGACCTGCCGGAAGGGACGCCGCTTCTGCTCCTGGAGCGCACCTATGCCAGCCGTGACGGCCGGGTGCTGCAGTTCGCCCGCGTCTATTGCCGTTCAGACCGCTACCGCCAGACCGTCGAGTTCCGCCGGCGCCAGCCTGCGACCGAAGGCGAGGCGCCGACGACCACGCGCCTCGACCGGCCGGCCCGAAGCGCGCCCAGGAACCGCCGGCTCGCCTAGATCTGCCAAGGGAGGAGACTCACATGACACATGCCGTGTCCCGCATTCTGCTGGCGGCTGCCGTCGGCCTGGTCGGCTCCGCCGCCGTCGCCGCCGAGCTTCGCGTCGGCTATTCCGCCGACATCACCACCCTCGACCCGGCCAATCACCGGAGCCGCGTGACCGAGGGCCTGATCCTCAATCTCTACGACGCGCTGCTGGCCCGTACCGACGACATGAAGATCGTGCCGGAGCTGGCCGAGTCCTGGAAGCAGATCGACGCCACCACCTACGAGTTCGTGTTGAGGAAGGGCGTCAAGTTCCACTCGGGATCCGAGATGACGGCCGATGATGTGAAGTTCACCTTCGACCGCCTGGTCAAGGACGGCGCCATGGGCGGCCAGACCAGCCCGCGCAAGAGCCTGCTCGGGCCGCTGAAGGACACCAGCGTCGTCAACCCGACCACGGTGCGCTTCCATCTTGCCGAGCCCTGGCCGATCCTCGCCGCCTACCTGCCGTTCCAGCAGGTGGTGAGCAAGGCCTTCGTCGAGAAGGTCGGCACGCCGGCGATGGCGACCCAGGCCGACGGCACCGGCCCCTTCAAGCTGGTCGACTGGCGCCGCGGCGACTCGATCATCCTCGAGCGCTTCGACGGTTACTACGGCGGCTCGCCCGACCTGGCTCCGGTCGGCAAGGCCGGCGTCGACCGCGTCGTCTTCAAGATCATCCCGGAGAGCGCGTCGCGGGTCGCCGCCTTGCTCGCCGGCGAGGTCGACCTGATCGACGAGCTGCCGGTGCATTCGATCAAGCAGATCGAGGCCAGTCCGCGCACCAAGGTGCTGGCGACCAACGGCACCCGCAGCTTCTTCATCCCGATGAACAACACCAAGTCGCCGTTCAACGACGCCCGCGTGCGGCTGGCGGCCAATCTCGCCGTCGAGCGGAAACTGATCATCGACCGCGTGCTCTCCGGCCTGGCGACGCCGCTGAACGGGCTGCTCAGTCCGGAATCCTACGGCTTCAACGCCGATCTGCCGTCGCTCGCCCTCGACGTCGACCGGGCGAAGAAGCTGCTGGCCGAGGCGGGGCACCCGAACGGCATCGACGCGACGCTGGACGTCGCCAACGCCTTCAAGGACGTGGCCGAGGCAGTGGCCTCGCAGCTCACTCGCGCCGGCATCCGCACCAAGGTGCAGCTCTGGGAGCAGACCACGCT
>CAMDFP010000406.1 GCA_945897335.1 Asaia bogorensis
CCGTCATCGACACCGCGACCGAGATCAGCGTCAGACGATAGGCGCCGGCGTCGCCATCGGGCGTCTGGGTCAGTGCGTAGATCGCCGACGGTACGGTCTGGGTCTCGCCCGGGATGTTGGAGACGAAGGTGATGGTGGCGCCGAACTCGCCCATCGCCTTGGCGAAAGCGAGGATCATGCCGGCGATGACGCCGGGCAGGATCAGCGGCAGCGTCACCGTGACGAAGACCCAGAGAGGGCTGGCGCCCAGCGTGCCGGCGGCGTCTTCCAGACGCCGGTCGACCGCCTCGATAGAGAGCCGGATGGCGCGCACCATCAGCGGAAATCCCATGACGGCGCCGGCGAGTGCCGCACCGGTCCAGCGGAAGGAGAAGACGATGCCGAAGTGCTCGGCGAGGAAGCCGCCGATCGGCCCCTTGCGTCCGAACAGGACGAGCAGCAGGAATCCCGTGACCACCGGCGGCAGCACGAGCGGAAGATAGATGATGCCGTTCAGGATCGCCTTGCCCCAAAACTCGTAGCGCGCCAGCAGGAAGGCGAGCGCGAGCCCCAGCGGCAGGGTCGTCATCATGGCGACGGTGGCGACTCTGAGGCTGAGGCCGATGGCCGCCCATTCTTCGGGCGTGAGGGCGAGCCAGTCCATCAGTCGAGGATGGAGAAGCCGGAGGCGGCGAAGAGCGGCCGCGCGGCCGCCGACCTGATGTAGGCGAGGAAGGCGGCCGCATCGGGGTGGGCGGCGCCGGCGGTGAGTGCGACCGGGTAGAGGATCGGCGGGTGGCTCTCCTCCGGGAAGGTGCCGATGACCCTCACGCTGGGATCGGCGGCGGCATCGGTCCGGTAGACGATGCCGAGCGGGGCCTCGCCGCGGGCCACCAGGATCAGGGCGACGCGGACGTTCTCAGCCTGGACGACCCGGTTGGCGACGGCGTCCCAGACGCCGAGCGTCTCCAGCGCAGCCTTGCCGTACTTGCCGGCGGGGACGGCGCGGACATCGCCCATGGCGAGGCGGCCGCTGCCGAGCAGCGACGCGAGCGGAAAGCCGGGTTCGATGTTGACGGTGGCAGTCGAAGTCTTGGGCGCGATGAGGACGATGCGGTTGCCCAGCATGTTCGAACGGGTCTCCGCCCTGATCATGGTCTTACCTGCCAGATAGTCCATCCAGTCGAGGTCGGCCGACATGAAGATCTGCGCCGGTGCACCCTGCTCGATCTGGCGTGCAAGCGCCGAGCTGGCGGCGTAGGAGATCACCGCCGCCTTTCCGGTCTCCTTTCGCCACTGCGCGGCGACGCTGTCCAGCGCCTCCTTCAGGCTGGCGGCGGCGAAGACCAAGAGGTTGCCGGACTGGGCTGAGGCCGGTGCGGCGAACGCCAGGGAAGCGGCGGCAAGACCGGCGACGAGCACCCGTCGTTTCCACTTCATCCGCAGCCTCCCGGCGATGTATCCATCTGGATATATCGTCGAGCATACGCGCCTGGCGTTATATCTTTCCAGATATATCGTAGGGCCGGAGGCGGGGAGCGGGCTGCTGCCCGCCCCCGTCCGAGGGATCAGCCCGCCGGCGCGTAGCCGACCGTGCCCTTGATCTCCAGGAACTCGTCCAGTCCGAAATCGGCGTATTCGCGGCCGTTGCCGGATTGCTTGTAGCCGCCGAAGGGAGCGCCGGGATCGGAGGGCGGGTGGTTGATGTAGACGTTGCCGCTCCGCATTTTCGCCGCGATCTTGCGCGCCTTGTCGATCGAGCCGGACTGGACGTAAGAGGCGAGCCCGTACGGCGTATTGTTGGCGCGCTCGACGACCTCATCCTCGGTCTTGTATGTCAGGATCGAGAGCACCGGCCCGAAGATCTCTTCCCGCGCGATCTCCATGTCGTCGGTGACGCCGGCGAAGATCGTCGGGCGCACGTAGTAGCCGCGGTTGAGGCCTTCCGGCCGCCCCGGCCCGCCGGTGACCAGCTCGGCGCCTTGGCTGACGCCGGACTCGATCAGGCGCTGGACCTTGTTGTACTGGGTCTCGCTGACCACGGGGCCGAGGAATGTGTCGGCGGAGGAGGGGGCGCCCACCTTCAAGGGCTCGACCGTCGCCTTGGCGATGGCCAGCACCTCGGCCTGCTTGTCGAACGGCACGAACATGCGGGTAGGCGCGTTGCACGACTGGCCGCTGTTCCGCATCACGCTCTCGACGCCGAGCTTCACCGCGCGATTGAAATCCGCATCAGCCAGCAGGATGTTCGCCGACTTGCCGCCGAGCTCCTGATGCACGCGCTTCACCGTGTCGGCCGCGGTCTTGGCGACCTGGATGCCGGCGCGGGTAGAGCCGGTGAAGGAGATCATGTCGATGCCGGGGTGGCGCGCCATCGCCTGGCCGACGGTCGGGCCGTCGCCGTTCACCAGGTTGAACACGCCCTTCGGCACGGCGGCCGCATCCATCACCTCGGCGAAGATCAGCGCGTTCAAGGGCGCGATCTCGCTCGGCTTCAGGATCATGGTGCAGCCGGCGGCGAGTGCCGGCGCGACCTTGCACATGATCTGGTTCAGCGGCCAGTTCCACGGCGTGATCATGCCGACGACGCCGATCGGCTCCTTGGAGATGAGCGTGGAACCGCGCTGCTCTTCGAATTTGTAGGACTCCAGCGTCTGGATCATCTTGGCGAGGTGCGTGGCGCCAATCGCCGCCTGGGCTGCATGAGCGAGCTTGGTCGGCGCCCCCATCTCCCGCGACAGGATGTCGGCTATGTCGGCCTGGCGCGCCTTGTAGGCCTCCAGCACGCGCCGCATCAGCGCGAGACGCTCCTCGCGCGAAGTCAGCGAGAAGGTGTTGAAGGCGGCGCGGGCGGCGGCGACCGCCTTGTCGACATCGGCCTCGGTGCCGAGCGCGATCTTGGCGAAGGCCTCTTCGGTCGAGGGGTCGATCACGTCGAGGGTCTTGCTGCTCGCCGGGGCGACCCAGGCACCGTCGATGTAGAACTGCAGTTCATGCGCCATGATCTAGTCTCCGCTGTGTAGATTGGCCGGAACGTTAGTCAGGCCGTCGCCGCTTGTCACGCGACGGCCGGGCAGGGAGCGTGATGAGGACCGACATCGTCCCGACCGGAGAGCGGCTGGAATGACTGTGGAACGACGGCGTCGTGCTGACCGAGGGCGTCGCGGCAGGCCATGACGGCGCCATCTATTTCAGCGACATCACCCGCACCTTCGACTGCACCGACGCCTGCGGCGCCCAGGCCGGCCACATCTGGCGCTACGACCCGGCCTCGGACGCCTGCCGGATCTTCCGCTCGCCGAGCGGCATGGCTAACGGGCTCGCCTTCTATGCCGCCGGCGACCTGGTGGCGGTCGAGGGCGCCGACCATGGCGGCCGGCGGGTGACCCGCACCGACATGGCGACTGGCCGTGCCTTCATCGTGGCAACCGGTTACGGCGGCGGGACGTTCAACGCGCCCAACGACGTCTGGATCGACCTCGCCGGCCGTCTCTGGGTGACCGACCCCCGCCATTTTTTCCCATGAGCCGGTCTGGGTGGCGTCTGGGTCTATGCGCCGGACGGCACCTTGGCCGCCACCATCCCGATGCCGGTGCTGCCGACCAATGTCGAGTTCGGCCGCGACGACCAGGCCGACCGCCTCTACATCACCGCCGGCGTCGGCCTCTCCCGCATCCGGCTCAATCGCCGCGGATTCCAGCTGCCGCGAAAGAGTCGAGGATAGGACTCTTCGAACCCCCTCCCCCACTTC
>CAMDFP010000407.1 GCA_945897335.1 Asaia bogorensis
AGGAAGAGCTGCCGCTGATCGTCGACCTCGAGGGCTTCACCTATACCCGCCAGGAGGGCAAGGGCCTGCTGGTCGGCCTCTATGAGAAGAACTTCAAGCACTGGAACATGGAGGGCGCCCCCTGGGACTTCGGCATCGAGCTGAACCAGGAGGACATCGACCGGATCGCGCCGGAGCTGGAATTCGGCTTCAAGCGCTTCCCCTGCCTGCAGAAAGCCGGCATCAAGAAATGGGTCAACGGCTCCTTCACCTTCACGCCCGACGGCAACCCGCTGGTGGGCCAGGCGCCGGGCGTTCCCAACTACTGGACCGCCTGCGGCGTCATGGCCGGGTTCCTCCAGGGCGGCGGCGTCGGCTTGAGCCTGGCCGAGATGATGATCCATGGCGAGGCCTCGACCGACATCTGGGGCATGGACATCGCGCGCTACGGCGGCTGGGCATCCAACCGCGAATATCTCCGGCAGACCACCGGGCAATTCTATTCGCGACGCTTCGTCATGACCTATCCGAACGAGCAGCTCTGGGCCGGCCGGCCGCTCCGCACCGCCCCCGCCTACGAGGCGATGACCGAGAACGGCATGCGCTGGGGCGCGATGTGGGGCCTCGAGATCCCGCTCTACGTGGCGCCATCGAAGGACTTCGAGGAGACGCCGACGCTCAAGCGCTCGAACGCGCATGACATCGTCGGCGAGGAATGCCGAAAGACGCGGAGCGGCGTCGGCCTCCTCGACACCACGGGGTTCTCGCGTTACCTGGTGACGGGACCGAAGGCACAGGCGTGGCTCGACCGCGTCATGGCCTCGAAGCTGCCCGGCCCCGGCCGCTGCGCCTTGGCGCCGATGCTGGCGCCCTCGGGCAAGCTTCGCGGCGATCTGTCCGTGTTCAACTGGGGTGACGGCACCTGGTGGATCATGGGCTCCTACTATCTCCGCCAGTGGCATATGCGGTGGTTTCAGGATCACCTTGAGGACGGCGTCGAGGTCCGAGACATCTCCGACGACTGGGTGGGGCTCTCGCTGTCCGGTCCGAAGTCGCGCGACCTCCTGGAAGCGGTGGTCAGCAACGCCGACGTCTCCAACCAGGCGTTCCGCTTCCTCGGCTGCCGCGAGCTCGACGTCGGCCTCAGCCGCGCCAAGGTCGGCCGCCTCTCGGTCAACGGCGAGCTGGGCTACGAGATCAACGTACCAGCCTCTGAGCACCTGACGCTGTATCGCACGCTGAAGAAAGCCGGAGCCGATTTCGGCATGGTCGATATCGGCTTCAACGCCATGCTCAGCCTTCGCATCGAGAAGTCCTTCGGCCTCTGGAACCGCGAGTTCACCCAGGCCTATACGCCCGGCGAGACCGGGATGGACCGCTGGATCAACTTCGACAAGAAGGGATTCATCGGCCGCGAGGCGGCGCTGAAGGAACGCGACCAGGGAACCGCCAAGCGGCGGCTGGTGACGCTGGAGGTGGCATCCGGAGACGCCGACGGCTCCGGCTGGGAGCCGGTGTGGCGGGACGGCAGGCGTGTCGGCTACATCACGTCCGGCGCGTATGGGCACACAGTGGGCAAGAGCCTCGCCATGGCGCTCCTGGACAAGGAGCACGCGGCCGCCGGTACCGATCTCACGGCGCATGTGGTCGGCGTGGAGAGGACGGCGAAGGTCATCGCGCCGTCGCCGTATGATCCTTCGGGATCGAAGATGCGGATGTGACTTCGCTTCGCGAAGAACTTCCGAGCGGGACGGCGCGGCAGGTCGATCGCCTCCCGGCGATCGTACCGGGAGCGGCGGACCACCAGGCGAGGAACCGAGGCCTTCTACCCTCTCAGTACCACATGTCCGGCCTGGACTCATTCTTCTGCGCCATGAAGGCCTGCAAGGCCTCGTCGATGCCGGGATCGAGCGGCGGCGCCTCGTAGTCCCGAAGCATGGCGCGCCATGTCTCGTTGGCGCGCCGCATCGCGTCCTTGGATCCCGCGTCGCGCCACTGCTCGAAGGGGTTGTTGTCGGCCGTCGCCGAATCCCAGAAGGCGGTCTCGTAGTTCTTCATCGTATGCGCGCAGCCGAAGAAGTGCTTACCGGGACCGACCTCGCGGAAGGCGTCCAGCGCCAGCGCGTTGTCGTCAATCGGGATGCCAGCGAGATAGGTGTGCAGCGCGCTGCAGAAATCGGCGTCGAGAATGAACTTCTCGTAGCCCATGGCGAGCCCTCCCTCGAGCCAGCCGGCCGAATGCAGGATGAAGTGCGCGCCGCACTGGACCGCGGCCTGCATGGAGACGGCGCTTTCCATCATCGCCTGGCCGTCGGGGATCTTCGATGTGGTGAAGGCGCCCGAGCAGCGCAGCGGCACGCCGAGGCGGCGCGTGAGCTGGCCGATGACGAGCGACCCCAGCGCCGGCTCCGGCGTGCCGAAGGTCGGCGAGCCGGAGCGGAGCGCGGTTGAACTGAGGAAGTTTCCGAGGATCGCCGGCGATCCCGGCCGTTCCAGCTGGCACAGCGCGACGCCGACCATGGCCTCGGCCATCGACTGGGCGATGGCGCCCGCCGTCGTCACCGGTCCCATCGCACCGCCGAGGATGAAGGGCACCACGACCGTGCATTGGTTGGCGCGCGCATAGGCGCGCAACGCCTTGCTCATGGCCGCGTCATAGACCAGCGGCGAGTTGACGTTGATGTTGCCCATGATGACGCAGTTGCGATCGACGAAGTCGGCGCCGAACGCGAGGCGCGCCATGTCGATCGACTCCTCGGCCCGCTCCTCCGCCGTAACCGATCCCATGAAGGCTTTGTCGGAGTAGCGGATATGGGAATAGACCATGTCGAGATGGCGCTTGTTCACCGGGATGTCCACCGGCTCGCAGACCGTGCCGCCGGAGTGGTGCATCCAGGGCGAGGCGTAGGCGAGCTTGACGAAGTTGCGGAAATCCTCGAGTGAGCCGTAGCGCCGGCCCTGGTCGATGTCGTGCACGAAGGGCGAGCCATAGGCCGGCGAGAAGACGACGTCGTTGCCGCCGACGGTGACCGAGCGCGCCGGGTTGCGGGCGTGATGGACGAAGCTCCGCGGCGTCGAGCGCAGGATGATCTCGCGCACCAGGCCCTTCGGAAAGCGCACGAGCTCGCCCTGGACATCGGCACCGGCGTCGCGCCAGAGCTTCAGGCTGGGCGGGTCGCCGCGGAACTCCAGCCCGATCTCCTGCAGCAGCGTGTCGATCGCCGCCTCGATCCGGACGAGTCCCTCCTCCCCCAGAATGTCATAGGTCGGGATGGCGCGCTTGATGCCGGGGATGACGCGCGGCGCGCCGGTCGCACCCGAGCGCTGCGCCTGTCGCGCCTGGCGCCCGCCTCTGCCGCGGCCCGCCGCGCGGCCGCTCGCTGGTGCGTCGGTGCCTGTCATCTCAGCCCTCCCCGAAACAGCATGCCTGAAGCGGCTGCCGATGTCGCCGCGACCATTCGAAGCCCGAATGGCCGCATGAGCGTATGTGCCTTGGGACGCCCCGGGCGGGGCGGCGCGGCGGGTCGCCTCCTCGCGAACGCGAGCGGCGGGCCACCGAGCGAGAGCCTGTACCGCCTAGTCGGCAGCCCGCACCGATCGATCGCCGCCGTCCGTCATGGCGTCCACCCAGGCCAGCTCGAACGCGTGCACGCAGTCGTCCTGTCCGGGCGCGAAGCGGCCGCCGTCCATGGCGGGAGAGGAGCGGCCGACCTGCATGCGCTCGACCACGTCGATGTCCTCGACATT
>CAMDFP010000408.1 GCA_945897335.1 Asaia bogorensis
CGTGGCTGAAATGAACAGGCGCGCGGCGGAGTACGCGGATTGGTACGCGCTCGCGATGCGTCAAATTGGAGAGGCTCTGCCGGCGGCGGAGCTATTGCAGTTCCGCACAGTCGCTCCAGAAAGCGGCGATATTCCTGGGCATCCGCTAGACACCCGCGAAAGACATTTACGCACTGTCCTGGCTGGCCGAATTGGAAAGCTCCGGACAATGACCGGTCGTTACCAGAACTACGCGGCAACGGGCAACGGTTAGGTCGCCTACCTGGGGGTCGGTCCCCATCACCACACCCGCCTGTAGCCAAACAGTGTTCCGCTGGTGCATGACTGGTGCACAGGGCAAGGATCTGTTGACAGATACGGATGCCGATGTGAATTAAGTGTCTGATTTAATATGGTGCCGGCTGAGGGGATTGAACCCCCGACCTTCGGTTTACAAAACCGCTGCTCTACCGCTGAGCTAAGCCGGCGCCGGCCTCTCTCGAGGCCGGCGCCGTTTTAACGCGTTTCGTCGGATGTCTCTAGGCCGCGCGGACGGCGACCGGGAAACTGTCGACCTCGCTCTTCAGGGGGCGGAAAATCCCCGATGCCGGCTAACTTCAAGTGAACAGGTTTAGTCGAATAAGCAGGGCGGTTACATTCGTCCGCCGAACGATCAGCCGCCGAGGCCGGCCTCGATCAGCATCGTCTTGAGCGCGGCGATTTTCTGAGCCCGCTGTGCCGGATCCGCGGCCTGGCCCAGATAGGTCGGCATGAAGTCCGGCGACTTGAGACGTGACTCTGCTGCCTTGCGGGCACGATCGAGGTAGTCGCCCGGAAGAAGCGAGCCTGATCGGAGAAGGTCGATCAGCGCCAGCGCCTTCTCGTTGTTGCCGCCGCCCTGCTGCTCGATGCGGGCGATCGGATCGGCGGTCTTCAGAGTATCGGCATGGAAGGTCTCGACCGTGCGCAGGATGCGGGTCTTGACCGCACCGATCAGCTCCGCCTTCCGAATGCGCTTGTGGAATCGTGCCAGGATCTTCAGCTGCTGCGGCGGCGCCACGTTGTCGCCGACCAGGCGTTGCGGCGACTGGCAGGCCTTCATCATCTGGTCGACCATCTGGACGACGAACTCGCGTGCCCTCGGACCGATCGGCTCTTCCAGGAACGGCAGCACCGCCTCCAGCTCTTGCGCGATCGAAGAGGTCGGACCGACGATCTTGTCGATGACCTCGGGATTGAGGAGCCTGGCGCAGCGGCGGTCGAAGCCGCCCTCGACGACGCTGCCGCCGAGGATCTGGCCGTTCGTCATCAGCCGCTTGCGGAGCTTGAGGACCGCCTGGAGTTCCGCCTTCGGCCCTCCCTTGGTCAGGGCCTGGGTTCCGGCGATCTCGCGGAACAGGATCCCGTGAAGGGCCGCCTGTGCGTTTGGCATGGGACGCGCGACGAGCCAGCTCGCCAGTCGCTGCGCGGTCGGCGGCAGGCCCGCGGGCGGCGCACCGGTGCCGGTCGCCAGGTCGGCGAGCCGATGCAAGCGCTCTTCCAGAGTCCCCAGTCCCTGCAGAAGCTGGTCGGACACGCCTGAGGTCCGGAGTAACTCGCCGACCAGCATGTCCAGGATCTCGACGACGTCTGGATTCAGCTCGTCGTCGAGCGCCATCACCGCTTCGAACTTCTGCGCGTAGTCCTTCATCGGCATCAGCATGCGGGTGATGGCGACGAAGGCGAGGCCCTGGCGCTCCGCCGGGTTGCCGGGAAGGCTCTTCAGCAGCGCCTCGAGCTGGCCGGGCGCCGCCACGGCATCCGACTTCGCCTCAAGGGCGCGGATCATGATCTGCCAGTCTTGGGTGAGCTTGTTCAGCTCCTTCAGTCGATCGGATACCGACTGCTTGGTGCCGGCGACCTGGGCGATCGCGACTTTCTGGTTGGCGCCGAGGAAGGCGGAGCCGGCGCTCATCAGCTTTTCCTGATGTCGGCTCGAATAGAGAACCTCGATCGGAACGATCCGGCTGCCTTCGAAGAACGACCGGCAGGTGCGCCAGATGATGTCGCGTGCAGGCTCGCCCGCCAATGCCTCCAGCACATGGCAGCGGGTGGACTTGACCACCGGATCTTCTGTCAGCGGAATGTCGGACATGGGCTTTTTCTCGGGGCCGATGTTAGCTACGACGGCGCCGGAGGCAACCCTCGACATCGGAATTGTTGTTGGTCGCTGTTCCGACCCTATCGAAGGTAGAGCGACGCCGGTGTGTCGGAGATCACATCGAAGGGCGCGGCGATGACTCGCACATCAAAATGAACGCGCAGTTAACGTCGCCGCGCTACCTCGTACAGAGCGACAGCCGCCGCGTTCGAGACGTTCAGGCTGGCGAGCCGGCTCTGGGTCGGCAGTCGCACCAGAAGGTCGCAGCGCTCGCGGGTCAGCCGGCGAAGTCCATCCCCTTCGGCACCGAGGACGAGGACGACCCTGCCGGTGAGATCCGCGGCGGCGACCGTCTGGTCGGCCTCGGAATCGAGACCGACGCACCAGAAGCCGGCGGCCTTCAGGCGATCGAGCTCGCGCGCAAGATTGACGACATGGACCAAGGGCACCAGGTCGAGAGCGCCCGAGGCGGCCTTGGCGAGCACCCCGGTCGCACCCGGCGCGTGGCGCTCCGGCAGCAGCACCGCATCGACGCCGAAGGCGGCGGCAGATCGAAGCACCGCCCCGACATTATGCGGGTCGGTGACCTGGTCGAGAATGACGACCAGACCCTTCCCGTCCGGGAGCCCGTCCAGGATCTCGCCCAGGTCCGGCTCGCCCAGAGGGTCGGTCAGGACGGCGATGCCCTGGTGGACAGCGCCCGGCGGCAGCAGGCGGTCTATTTCCTCGCGCGACCGGGTCTCCGCCGGTGGGGCGTCCAGGCCGGCCAGGCTCTGCCGGTTGGCCTCGGCCGCCGCCTCGGTCATTATCAGTCGTCGGCAGCGTCGCCGGGGGTTGGCGAGCGCGGCCAGGACGGCGTGGGGACCGTAGAGCCAGGCGTCGCGGGACTTCTGCGGGGACTCGCGGCCGGCGTCGTGGCCGGACTCGCGACGATGGGTGGGCTTGCGCCGGGTCATGCCGGCTTCTAATATGCCCCGGAAACCGAGACGGCAACCTTCTCCCCGCCAGACCCCGGGGCAGAGGGCTGTGTGCGTCTTTTTTGGCGTTGACGGCGAACGGGCTCCTGTCATATTGCCCGCCCGCTGCGGCGAGTTTGGTCCTGGCGAGGGTCCGGAGGGGTGGCCGAGCGGTCAATGGCAGCAGACTGTAAATCTGCCGACGTAAGTCTACGTAGGTTCAAATCCTACCCCCTCCACCACCTCCCGCCTCGGGCGGGACGTCCCCGGGAGTGGGGCAACGAGGACCGGTCAAGACCAAGCGGCAGCTAGAGTTTTCAAAGGCTTAATGCGTTCAGGAGTGGGCGGGTCGATGCGGGTGTAGCTCAATGGTAGAGCACCAGCCTTCCAAGCTGGCTACGAGGGTTCGATTCCCTTCACCCGCTCCAGTTAAAGACGGCGTCGGTCGGCGAATAGCAGAGATCAGCACGGGACATTGGAGACCATGGGCAAGGCGAAATTCGAGCGGAACAAGCCGCACTGCAACATCGGGACGATCGGTCACGTTGACCATGGGAAGACGTCCCTGACGGCAGCGATCACGAAGATCCTGGCGGAGAGCGGCGGCGCCACGTTCATGGCGTACGACCAG
>CAMDFP010000409.1 GCA_945897335.1 Asaia bogorensis
GCCGAGAAACATCCCGGCGTTGTTCACCAGGACGTCGAGACCGCCGAACCGGGAAACGGCAACGGATACCGCTGCGTTCCAATCGGCTTCGCTGGTCACGTCCAGATGAACATACTGGGCTGCCTCCCCGATCTCGCGCGCCACCGCCTGTCCCTGCCCGTCCAGGATGTCGCCGACCACCACCCGGGCGCCCGCCGCGACCATGCGTCTCGCCGCTTCAGCGCCGATTCCGCGCGCGGCGCCGGAGATAAGAGCAACCTTGCCTTCCAATCGATTCATCGAGCGATCCCCCAGTTGAGTCCGGCCACGCTATCAGCTTCGGCCGTGGCGAAAAGACGGAATGAGAACGTCCGCGGAACTGCCGAGGCAAACAACTGTTCATCGGGGGTCTAGTTCTCGAGCATCTCCAAGGAGTCAGTCATGAGGAAGTCTCTCATCGTCGCGTCGGCGCTGGTCGCCGGCAGCCTGTTGTCGGGGCCGGCCATGGCCCAGGGCGCGCCGCAGACCGTGGCCCTCATCAAGGTGGACGTGACCAAGCTTGCCAGCGGCTATCGGGCCAGCAAGATCATCGGCGGGACGGTGGTGAACGAGGCCAACGAGACCGTCGGCAAGATCGACGAACTGCTGATCGGCGTCGACGGCAAGACCCCCTACGCCGTGCTCTCGGTCGGCGGCTTTCTCGGAATCGGTGACCGCCTGATCGTGGTCCCCTACGACAGCCTGAAGATTGCGGCCAACAAGATCATGCTCCCCGGTGCCACCAAGGACGCCCTCAAGGTGCTGCCGGAGTACATATACGTCCGGAGCTGAGGTTCAGGCGGGGCCGCCGTCGCGCCGGCGGCCCCGCCTTTTTCCTGCCGCAGTTAAGTCTCGCAAATGCCGCTGGCTGCGGTCAGGATTCCCCGCAGGATCTGAATACCGGCATGCGTTTATTGAGCGTTCCGGGGCCTGAGCCGGCCCGAGCGTTCAAAGCCGAATGATGTCCGGGGACGATCCCCAAGGGAGGTAGGCGTGATCCTGTCACTGAAACACCGTGGCCCGTTGGCAGCAGCCAGCGTCGTCTGCCTCACCCTTTTGAGCGGAGGGGCCTGGGCCGAAGGCGCCGACGCGGCGGCCGACCCCAATCAGGACCGACGGACCAACCCGCAGACCCGGCCCCTGGGCCGGGACGGCAACCCCGCTCCTCCCCCTCCGGCGGCCAGCCAGCAGCGGAGCCGGGAGCCCGTCCCGAACGCCAACCCGCAGACGCAGCAGCAACCGCAGCGTCGCGTCGAGCAGGAGCGCCGCCGCGTCGAGCCGAGCCCGAACATCAATCCGCAGACGCCGCCGATTCCCCAGCAGCGCCGGACCGAGACCAATCGCGAAGTTCAGCCGCAGGGAGAGGAGCGTCGCCGCCGCGAGGGTAATTGGCGCGAGAACTCCGGGCGCAACAGCACCGGTCAAGGCAATACTGGCCAGGGCAATACTGGACAGGGCAACTTTGGGCAGGGCAATACCGGGCAGAGCAACACCGCCCGTGAGTTCGGTCGGCGTGACAATGACCGCCGGGACAACGAAAGGCGAGACTGGCGCGACAACGACCGGCATGACGGCCGCTGGGCGGAACATGGCTGGCGAGGGCCTTCCTCGCCGCCCGCCTACCGCCGCCATGTCTATGTCGGGCCGCATCGCTACGAAGTCCGCCCTGAGCGGCGCCGGGTCTACCGCAACGTCATCGTTCTCCGCCCCTATGGCGGCTGGTATTCCGGCTATGGCCGCTACTACAACGACCGTGACGCCTATCGCTGGCTCGGGCTCACCGCCATCACCTTCGGCGTCCTCAGCATGCTGAACGAATACCAGCAGCGCGCCCTGGAGGACGCTCAGATCGCCGCTACCACCGCGCCGATCGGCGCCCCCATCGTCTGGGGCGATCCTTATGCCCGCGGCACCGTCGTCGCCACCCGCGACGGCTGGAGCGACACCGGCCACTACTGCCGCGAGTTCCAGCAGACGGTCGAGATCGGCGGCCGCATGGAGCAGGCCTATGGCACGGCCTGCCAGCAGCCGGACGGTTCCTGGCAGGTCATCCCGTAACAGGCACGATCTTCGGGGGCGGCGGCCGACGCCGCCCCCGCTTCGCCGGGACGCTCTGACGCATCGGTCCCTGCAACCTTCCTCCCACGCCAATCCCTCCCGGGCCGGCGCGTGCGCTGGAGGACGGTGAGACCGACCCGCTCGGGAGCCGCTCCGTCGGCTGGATCTCCACTCCTCACTTTCCGCATGGCTGGGAAGCCGGCCTGCTGCTGGAGGAGACCACCCGCACGCTGTTCTGCAGCGATCTCTTCACTCAAGGCGGGGCCGATCACGCGCCGCTGACCGAGGGCGACATCCTCGGCCCGAGCGAGGCGCTGCGCAAACGCCTCGACTTCTACACCTACGCGCCGAATACGCAGGCGATGATCGACAAGCTGGCGGCCACCGTACCGAAGACCTTGGCCTGCATGCACGGCCCCGCCTGGCGCGGCGACGGCGCCTCTCTCATCAAGGCGCTCGGCGTGCGTCTGGCCGAAGCCTAGGCGGTCTTCTGTGCCTTGACGCCGAGTTCCTTCACCATCTGCTCGCGCATGAGGAACTTCTGGATCTTGCCGGTGATGGTCATCGGGAAGGCGTCGACGAAGCGTACGTAGCGCGGAACCTTGTAGTGGGCGATCTCGCCGCGGCAGAAGGCGCGGATCTCCTCCTCTTCGGCGCTCACGCCGTCGCGAAGACGCACCCAGGCGCAGATCTCCTCGCCGTACTTCTCGTCGGGAACGCCGATCACCTGGACGTCCTGCACCTTCGGGTGGCGGTAGAGGAATTCCTCGATCTCGCGCGGATAGACGTTCTCGCCGCCGCGGATGATCATGTCCTTGAGGCGGCCGACAATGTTGACGTAGCCGTCTGCGTCCATGGTCGCCAAGTCGCCCGTGTGCATCCAGCCGGCGGCGTCGATGGCTTCGCGCGACTTCTCCTCGTCGTTCCAGTAGCCGCTCATCACCGAGTAGCCCCGGGTGCAGAGTTCGCCCGAGGCGCCCCTGGGCACGATCCGCCCGTCGATGCCGACGATCTTGACCTCGAGATGCGGCTGCGTCCGCCCGACGGTCGAGACCCGGCGCTCGACGGAGTCGTCGACGGCGCTCTGGGTCGAGACCGGCGAGGTCTCGGTCATGCCGTAGGCGATGGTGACCTCGCGCATGTTCATGCGCTCGATCACCCGCTTCATCACCTCGATCGGACAGGGCGACCCCGCCATGATGCCGGTGCGGAGGCTGGAGAGGTCGTACTTGGCGAAGTCGGGATGATCGAGCTGGGCGATGAACATGGTCGGCACGCCGTAGAGCGCGGTGCAGCGCTCCTCCGCCACGGTCTTCATCACCGAGAGCGGATCGAACACCTCGGCAGGGTAGACCATGGTCGAGCCATGGGTGATGCAGCCAAGGTTGCCCATCACCATGCCGAAGCAATGATAGAGCGGTACCGGGATGCAGAGCCGGTCCTCGGGGCCAAGCCGGATCGCGGCGCCGACGAAGTAGCCGTTATTGAGGATGTTGTGATGGGTGAGCGTTGCCCCCTTCGGAAAGCCGGTGGTACCCGAGGTGAACTGGATGTTGATGGGGTCGTCGAACTGCAGCGTCTCCGCCAGCTCGACCAGGCGCTTCCGCTCCGACTCGCCGCCGCCT
>CAMDFP010000410.1 GCA_945897335.1 Asaia bogorensis
CGAGATCAGCGAGGCGCCGAAGCCGAGAGCCACCAGCGCATCGACCAGGGCGCGGGCCTCGGTGCCCATCGCGACCAGGGCCATGTAGTAGATGGCCACGCCGAGCAGGGCGAGGCCGACGACCAGGAGACCGGTCACCGCGCCCGCCCGGAAGGCGATCGACAGCGCGTGGCCGAGACCCTGGCGGGCGCCTTCGGCGGTGCGGACATTGGCGCGGACCGAGACGTTCATGCCGATGTAGCCGGCAGCGCCCGACAAGACCGAGCCGATCAGGAAGCCGACGCCGACCTTCCAGCCGAGCGCGAACCACAGAATGGCGAGGATGACGACGCCGACCGCGCCGATGGTCGCGTATTGGCGGTTGAGGTAGGCAGCCGCCCCCTCCTGGATCGCCTGGGCGATCTCCTGCATGCGCGCCGAGCCGGCCGGAGCGGCCAGGATCGCGCGCGAGGTGACCACGCCATAGACCAGGGCGAGCACGCCGCAGGCGATGACGAACAGATTTAATCCGCTCATGACTGGCATTCCTTGAAACGGGAAGGCCGCCCCCCGGGCGGCGTTTAGGCGGCCGGAACATAACAGACATTTTTGAGCGTGCAACGGCGGCTTGGGGCCTGTCGGAACAGGCGGCCCGGCCGGGCGGATGGTCAGGCGGCCTGGGCCGCCACGGCACGCCGGCGGATCGCCAGCAGCCACAGGGCAGCAGCAGCGCCGATCGCGATGACCGGGACGACGCCGAGATTGACCGCTTCCCAGCCGAACCGGTGCTGGAGGGCACCCGAGAAGAAGGCCGCGCCGGCGGAGCTGGAGAAGACCAGAAAGTCGTTGAGACCCTGGGCCGCCGCCTTCTCAGACGGCGCGTAGGTCTCCGTCACCAGGGTCGACCCGCCGACGTAGAGGAAGTTCCAGCCGATCCCGACCAGCACCAGGCCGGAGAAGAAATGTATCATTTCGATACCGGAAAGATTTATCCCGACGGCCGCAGCCATGAGTGCGGCGCCGGCGAACAGCACGCCGACGATGCCGAAGCGGGAGATCAGCGAGCCGGTGAAGAAGGACGGTGCGAACATGCCGACCGAATGCCATTGGATGACGAAGGCCGCGTCGGTGAAGGCGAAGCCGCAGCCGACCATGGCAAGCGGCGTCGAGGTCATCACCAGGGTCATCACGGCATAGCCGACCATCCCGGAAAGCACGGCGACGATGAAGACCGGCTGGCGGGCGATGGTGGCGAGCGGCCGGCGCGGCCCGGCGAGATCTGCTGGTTTGGGACGCGGCAGGTCGAGGCCGATCACCGGCGGAATGGTGGTGATCCAGAGCCCGCCGATGGCGACGAAGCAGCCGGCGAAGACGAAGGCCGGGAACATAGCCTGGGTCGCCTTGGCCAACTCCGGTCCGAGCAACGCCGCGAGCACGCCGCCCGCCATGACATAGGAAATGGCGCGCGGCCGGAAGCCGGGGCTGGCCACGTCGGCGGCGGCGAAGCGGAAGAAATGGCCGACCGCGATGGCCGTGCCCATCAGCGCACTGCCGATGGTGAACAGGAGGAACGAGCCCAGGATGACCGAAGCGGCGGCGAGGACGGCTCCGCTCGCGCCGATCAGAAGCCCCCCGACGAATCCCGCCTTCCGGCCGAATCGTCCCATGGCGAGCGAGGCCGGCACGGTCGACAGCATGGTCGCCGTCATCTGGACGGCGAGCGGCAGGGTGGTCAGCGACTTGTTCTCCGCCAGCATGTCGCCGACCAGCGCCGAGAGCGTCATGACGACGACCACGCCACTGAAGAACAGCGACTGGCAGAGGACCAGCATCGCCACCGTCCGGCGCTCGGACGGAGGGGCGCTCATTGCATCGGCTTCTCGAAGGCGTTGCGGAACAGGATGTCGCGGACCTCGCCCTGCCCGACCACGTGCGCGGAGACGTTGAGGAGGCGGTCCTTGACGAAGTCGAGATCCTCGAAGCCCGGCTTGATGCGCAGATTCGCCAGCGAATGCAGGTATTGGATGTAGGCGTCGATCAGGCGCGGGATCTGCCCCTTCACCCTCAGCATGCCGTCGTTGCCGGCGCAGATCAGCGTCATCTCGAGGGTGAGGAAGCGGTCGGGCACGCCACCCTTGAACAGCGGCAGCGTGATCGGATCCAGCGGCAGCGGCACGCCGGGCGGCTCCTTCGGCGTCATCATCTCGGTGACCTTCGCCTCGATCGGCTCACGATAGTTGGTCCAGGCGAAGAATCCGCCGCCGCCGAGAAGAGTCGTCAGGACCAGGAGGACGAGGAGAAGCTTCATGTCGCCTGAAAATGCCGGTAGCCGCTGGACGAGAGGGTAACCGGACGGCCTTCCCGATCAAGCACGGCGACGCCGGCGCCGGGCTCGACCCGGCCGATGCAGGCGACGGGCACGCCGGCGATCGCGTCGGGAAGCAACTCCGGGGAGGTGAAGGCCAGCTCGTAGTCGTCGCCGCCGGTCAGGATCGTCTCCATCAGCCGGTGATCGGCGACGACGGCGGCCCGGGCTGCGGGCGAGAGCGGCACGCGGTCGGATTCGATGACGATCCTGACGCCCGAGGTCTCGGCGATATGGCCGAGATCGGCGACGAGCCCGTCGGAGACGTCGAGCGCAGCCGAGGCCCGCCCGATGAGCGCGCGGCCGAGGGCGAGGCGCGGCTGCGGCAGCAGATAGCGGCCAGCGAGCGTGCCGTCGGCATCGCCGCCGAGACGCCCGGCCAGCACGGCCAGGCCGAGCGCGCCGTCTCCGATAGTGCCGCTGACATAGACCCGGTCGCCGGGCCTGGCGCCCGAGCGGCGAAGCGCGCGGCCTGTCTCCACCGCCCCCATCGCGGTGACGGACAGCGTCGCCGGGCCGGGCGTCCGGACGGAGTCGCCACCCGCCAGCGCGATGCCGAACTCGGCCTGGTCGGCGGCGAGCCCGCGGACGAAGGCGGTGAGCCACGCCTCGCCGCACGCCTCCGGCAGGATCGTCGCGAGCGTGTAGCAGAGCGGAACGGCACCCATCGAGGCGAGGTCGGAGAGATTGACCCGAAGCGCCTTCCGGGCGATCAGGTCCGGTGGATCGTCCTTGCGAAAGTGAACGTCGGCTACCAGGGCGTCGGTGGTGACGACGAGCTCCCGCCCCTCCCCCGGATGCACCAGCGCCGCATCGTCGGTGAGGCCGAGCGCGCCGGGAAATCCTGCGGCCAGCGGCGCGAAGAAGCGGGCAATGCGGCCGAACTCGTCGAGGGCGGCCGCCATTCTGCGTCAGCGCGCCTCGTCCGGACGCGCGTCGCGGCCTATGCGGTCGAGCACGCCGTTGACGAAGCCCGGCTCCTTGCCGGCATAGAAGGCGTGCGCCAGATCGACCCATTCGTTGATGGCGACGCGGAGCGGCACGTCGGGCCGGGCGACGAGCTCGTAGGTGCCGGCGCGCAGGATGGCGCGCAGCACCAGCTCCAACCGGTCGAACGACCAGCCCTCGACCAGGTGAGCGGCGATGCGTGCATCGATGTCCTCGCGACGGCCGGTGACGCCCTCGACCAGATCCTTGAGCATCGCCTCGTCGACCGCGACGCCGGCTTCCGCGTCGTCGGAAACCGCGCCGTCACGGCGATGCATGTCGGCCAAC
>CAMDFP010000411.1 GCA_945897335.1 Asaia bogorensis
GCTGCATTCGCCGCTGATGAGCGTCACCAACGCCGTCTCCTCGGTCATCGTCGTCGGCGCGCTGATCGCCGCCGGCCCGGCGGGCATGGACCTCTCCAAGGTCATGGGCTTCCTCGCGGTGATCCTGGCCTCGGTCAACATCTTCGGCGGCTTCATCGTCACGCAGCGCATGCTGCAGATGTTCAAGAAGAAGCATTAGGGAGCCCGCGCTCATGTCGACCACGCTCGCGGCGCTGCTCTACCTTGCGGCCTCCGTCTGCTTCATCATGGCGCTCCGCGGCCTCTCCTCGCCGGAGACCTCGCGCGGCGGCAATCTCTACGGCATCGTCGGCATGGCGATCGCCGTGGTCACGACGCTGGCGCTCCCGGGCGTCATCTCCTACTGGCTGATCCTGCTCGGCATCGTCATCGGCGGCGCCATCGGTGCGGTGATCGCGCTTAAGATCCAGATGACGGCGCTGCCGCAGCTGGTCGCGGCCTTCCACAGCCTGGTGGGCCTGGCAGCGGTGCTGGTGGCGGCGGCCGCGTTCTACTCGCCGGAGGCCTACAACATCGGCGCACCGGGCCAGATCAAGGTCGCCAGCCTGATCGAGATGAGCCTTGGCGTCGCCATCGGCGCGATCACCTTCACCGGCTCGATCATCGCCTTCGGTAAGCTCCAGGGCCTGATCACCGGCAAGCCGCTGGTCTTCCCGATGCAGCACCCGCTGAACGCGGCGCTGGGCATCGCGCTGGTCGGTTTGATCGTCTGGTTCTGCATGCACCAGGCGGTCGGGACCTTCTGGCTGATCGTCATCCTGTCGCTGCTGATCGGCTTCCTCCTGATCCTGCCGATCGGCGGCGCCGACATGCCGGTCGTCGTCTCCATGCTGAACAGCTATTCGGGCTGGGCCGCGGCCGGCATCGGCTTCACGCTGGAGAACAGCCTGCTGATCGTCACCGGCGCGCTGGTTGGATCGTCTGGCGCCATCCTCAGCTACATCATGTGCAAGGGGATGAACCGCTCGATCTTCAACGTCATCCTCGGCGGCTTCGGCGGCGAGGTCGCGGGGCCTGTAGGTGGCGGCCCCGGCGGCGACAAGACAGTGCGCACCGGCTCGGCCGAGGACGCCGCTTTCATCATGAAGAACGCCAGCTCGGTCATCGTCGTGCCGGGCTACGGCATGGCGGTGGCGCAGGCGCAGCATGCGCTGCGTGAAATGGGCGACATCCTTAAGAAGGAAGGCGTCAGCGTCCGCTACGCCATCCACCCGGTCGCCGGCCGCATGCCCGGCCACATGAACGTGCTGCTGGCCGAGGCCAACGTGCCCTACGAGGACGTGGTCGAACTCGAGGACATCAACCGCGACTTCGCGTCGACCGACGTGGTTTACGTCATCGGCGCCAACGACGTGACCAACCCGGCAGCGAAGACCGATCCGAAGAGCCCGATCTACGGCATGCCGATTCTCGACGTCGAGAAGGCGAAGACGGTTCTGTTCATCAAGCGCTCGATGGCGTCGGGCTATGCCGGCGTCGACAATGAGCTGTTCTTCCGCCCGAACACCATGATGCTGTTCGGCGACGCCAAGAAGATGACGGAAGAGATCGTCAAGTCTCTGGGATAGCTCCCTTTTCGTGACAGCACCTGCCGTTGCTAGTGATGCCCCTTCGCATTCGCGCGGGCGAATGCATTGACATGGATCAACGCGTACCCCGACGAAGCGTGTGAAAAGGTGACAGCCTTTCACGGCTGAAGCGGGGGCTTGGGCCATGCGAGACCTTTCGTCCGGGGCCACATCTGCCCGGCGAAGACTTGAAGTGCTTGTTTTCCTAGTTCTGACGGGCGTGGTGATGCCCGCGCTCGCGGTCGCTGTCGTCGGCGGCTACGGGTTCGCGGTCTGGATCTTCCAGATCATCGCCGGCCCGCCCGGGCCTCCGGGAAGCTGAGCCATGGAACGTAACCGCCGGCAGTTCATCCGCGGGCGTTGGCTCGCCGGTGCGGCCCTGCCATCCCCAAGCGGCGAGCACGAGATCGCCAGCATCCTGGTCCAGACCCGGCCTGAGCGCCTGGACGACGCCGAGGCGGCGATCGCCGCCATTCCCGGCGCCGAGGTCTATCAGCGCGACCCGCGCGGCAAGCTGGTCGTCGTCGTCGAAGGCGGCGGCGGCGATCCCGTGGGCGCGGTGCTGACCCGAATCTCCCTTTTGCCGGACGTGATCACCGCCACCCTGGTCTTTCACGCCCTCGACACCAAGGAAGGTACTGTCGCATGACCGAGACCGTGAGCCGGCGCGACTTCCTGAAGGCAAAGGCCGCGGCGATGGCCGCCGCCGCCGGTGGCATGGCGATGCCGGCTGCCGCCGCCAATCTCGTCACCGACAAGAGCGATACCCAGCTCGGCTGGGACAAGGCCGCCTGCCGCTTCTGCGGCACCGGCTGCAGCGTCATGGTCGGGACCAAGGATGGCCGCGTCGTCGCCACCCATGGCGACATCAAGTCCGAGGTCAATCGTGGCCTCAACTGCGTGAAGGGCTATTTCCTCTCCAAGATCATGTACGGCCATGATCGGCTGACCCGACCGCTGCTGCGCAAGCGCGACGGCAAGTTCGACAAGAACGGCGAGTTCACCCCGGTCAGCTGGGACGAGGCCTTCGACGTCATGGCCGAGAAGTTCAAGGCCGCGCTCAAGCGCCAGGGCCCCAGCGGCGTCGGCATGTTCGGCTCGGGGCAATGGACGATCTGGGAGGGCTATGCCGCCGCCAAGCTGTTCAAGGCCGGCTTCCGTACCAACAACATCGACCCGAATGCGCGCCACTGCATGGCGTCCGCCGTCGCCGGATTCATGCGCACCTTCGGCATCGATGAGCCGATGGGCTGCTACGACGACATCGAGGCCGCGGACGCCTTCGTGCTCTGGGGCTCGAACATGGCGGAGATGCACCCGATCCTGTGGTCGCGGGTCGCCGACCGCAGGCTCAGCGCTCCTCACGTGCGCGTTGCCGTGCTGTCGACCTTCGAGCATCGCTCCTTCGACCTCGCCGACATCGGCATGGTGTTCAAGCCGCAGACCGATCTGGTGCTGCTGAACGCCATCGCCAACCACATCATCCGCACAGGCCGGGTGAACCAGGATTTCGTCGGCAAGCACGTGGCGTTCAAGCTTGGGCAGGCCGACATCGGCTATGGCCTCCGGCCGGAAAACCCGCTGCAGAAGGCCGCGACCGGCGCCGCCAAGGCGGGCGACTCCGTCGACATGAGCTTCGAGGACTACGCCCGCTTCGTCTCCACTTACACCCTCGAGCGCGCCGCCGAGATGTCGGGCGTGCCGCGCAACCGCATCGAGGCGCTGGCCGAGCTCTATGCCGATCCGAAGGTGAAGGTGACCAGCTTCTGGACGATGGGGTTCAACCAGCACACCCGCGGCGTCTGGGCCAACAACCTCGTCTACAACATCCATCTCCTGACCGGGAAGATCGCCGAGCCCGGCAACAGCCCGTTCTCGCTGACCGGCCAGCCGTCGGCCTGCGGCACGGCGCGCGAGGTCGGCACTTTCTCGCACCGGTTGCCGGCGGACCTCGTCGTCACCAACAAGGCGCATCGCGAC
>CAMDFP010000412.1 GCA_945897335.1 Asaia bogorensis
GGCGTGAAGCCGATGCCGAAGGCGGGCTGGCAGCTGTCCACCGTCAACGGCAAGCTCGCCCAGCCGATCTCCGACGGCCATGGCGGGCAGATCACCGAGGGCGTGCGCGAGGTCGTCTGGGCGGGCGGCAAGCTCCTGGACGCCCACTACGACGAGTTCGTCTTCCGCGGCACGCTGCCGAACAAGCCGGGTGAGATGCTGTGGTTCCCGGTCGTTCAGGAGTGCGAAACCGGGGTCGAACGCTGGATCGAGATCCCGGCGGCCGGCAAGTCCGGTGATGACTACAAGACCCCGGCACCTGGAATGAAGCTGCTGCCGAAGCCGTGAGGCGTCTCGCGCTCGCGGTCCTGCTGTGGCTCGGCGTCGTCCTCTGGGCGGCGCCGGTCGCGGCCCATGCCGTGCTGCAATCGACCCAGCCGGCGGACCGTGCGGTCCTGGCCCGGGCGCCGGAGATGGTCGTCGTGACGTTCAACGAGCCGGTGACGCCGGTCGCGGTGCAGGTCCTGGACGCCGGCGGCCGCGTAGTGACCCACGAGGCCTCGGCCGCCGACGGCCGGCTGCAGATCCCGCTGCCGACCGGCCTCGCCGACGGGAGCTACATCGTTTCCTGGCGCATCACCTCGATCGACTCCCACCCGGTCGCCGGATCGCTGATGTTCGCGGTCGGGCCGGCTCCCTCCGCATGGTCGGCCGCGCCGACCGAAGGAGACGGAAGCTGGACGATCGCCTTCGCGCTGATCCGCGCCGCGCTCTCGATCTCTCTCACCCTGACGGCCGGCGGCGCGCTCTTCATCGTGCTGGTGCGCCCGGCACCGGCGCTGCATCCGCTGCTGATCCGGCTGGCCTGGTCCGGCATCGCGCTGTCGGTGCTGGTCCTCGGCGTACAGGGCGGCCTGCTGAAGGGCGGGCCCTTCGCCGATCTGCTGCTCGGCGGCACCTGGCGACTCGGCGCCTCCACCAGCCGTGGCCTCAGCGCCGCCGCCGCCATCTCCGGGCTGTCGCTGATCCTGGCCTCGCTCCGACTGGACCTGCGTCCGCTCCTGGTGATCGGGGCACTTGTCGCTCTCGGCAGCGTCGCGTTGACCGGCCATACCGGCACGACGAGCCCGCGCTGGCTGATGGCACCGCTGCTGACGCTGCACGCGACGCTGGCCGCCCTCTGGCTCGGATCTCTGGCTCCGCTGCTTGACGCGCTGGAAAGGAAGAAGGAGACCAAGCAGCTCGTCGCCCGCTTCTCGCGCCTCGCCGTCCTCACGGTCCCGCTTCTCGTCCTCCTCGGCATCATCCTCGCGCGGATTCAGCTCGACGCCTGGGAGGCGCTGACGGAGACCCGCTACGGACTCCTGGTGTCGGCAAAGGCGGCGCTGGTACTGCTCATGCTCGGTCTCGCAGCGTTCAACAAGTGGCACCTGACGCCGCTGCTGCCGAAATCGGCAGGCCGGCTGACGCTGGTGATCCGCACCGAGCTGGCTCTCGGTCTCGCCGTGCTGGCACTCACCGCGCTCCTCTCGCAGACGCCGCCGCCCGCGAGCACGCAAGCCCACGCCCATGGTCCAGGCCATCCCCACGGCATCGCCGCGCGGATGGAAGCAGGAAAACGCGTTGCCGAGATCGAGATCACGCCCGCTGTCGCGGGGCGCAACCTGATCATCGTCCGCCTCGATCTGGCCGACGATCCCAAGGAAGTCGCGATCGAGCTCTCCCAGCCCGACGCCGGCATCGAGCCGATCCGCCGCGTGATGACCGCCGACAACGGCAGCTATCTGCTGGAAGGGCCGGAGCTGGCCGTTCCCGGCACCTGGACGCTGCGCCTCGACGTGCTGATCGACGATTTCGAGAAGGCGATCTTCGAGACCGCGATCCCGATCCGCTGACTAACCCGCCATCTTCGCCAGATCGGTCATCAGGCGGCGCATGCCCTGGATGCGGTCCTTCTCGTTCTCCCATCCCCGCTGGAAGACGATCTTCTGGTCGGGCCGGACCTTGGCCGTGCCGGCCTGGCGGCCGATGAAGTCGACCAGCTTCTCAGGGCGCGCGAAAGTGTTGTGGCGGAGCGTGACGACGGCGCCCTTCGGCCCCGCCTCCACCTTCTCGACGCC
The DNA here is from genome assembly GCA_945897335.1 of Asaia bogorensis. Lineage (GTDB taxonomy): Bacteria > Pseudomonadota > Alphaproteobacteria > SHVZ01 > SHVZ01 > SHVZ01. The sequence goes on from CAMDFP010000412.1 coordinate 2,100, forward strand.
GGCGGTGCGGCAGAGCCGCTTGATCGCGATGATCTCCAGCAGGTTCGAGACCTCGTCCGGCAGCTTGCCGAAGCGGTCGACCAGCTCGGCGGCGAAGGCGTCGATCTCCTGCTGGTCGATCAGAAGCGAAAGCCGGCGGTAGAGGCCGAGGCGGACCGAGAGGTCGGCGACGTAGGTCTCGGGGATCAGCACCGCGGTGCCGATGGCGATCTGCGGCGTCCACTGCTCCTGCGCCTCGCCGCCGCCGCCGCGGGCGCCGGCCACCGCTTCTTCGAGAAGCTGCTGGTAGAGCTCGATGCCGACCTCGCGGATATGGCCTGACTGTTCCTCGCCGAGCAGGTTGCCGGCGCCGCGGATGTCCATGTCGTGGGAGGCGAGCGCGAAACCGGCGCCCAAGGTGTCGAGGGTCTGCATCACCTCGAGCCGGCGCTGCGCCGTCGGCGTCAGCACCTTGTTCGGCGGCAAGGTCATGTAGGCGTAAGCGCGGATCTTGGCGCGGCCGACGCGGCCGCGGAGCTGGTAGAGCTGGGCCAGGCCGAACATGTCGGCGCGGTGGATGATCAGCGTGTTGGCGGACGGGATGTCGAGGCCGGACTCGACGATGTTGGTCGAGAGCAGCAGGTCGAACTCGCGGTCGACGAAGCGCGTCATCACCGATTCGAGCGCGGTCGGCGACAGCCGGCCATGGGCCTGGCCGATCTTGATCTCCGGCACCAGCTTGGAGAGGCGCTCGGCCACCACCGGCAGGTCTTCCAGACGCGGACAGACATAGAAAGTCTGGCCGCCGCGGTAGTGCTCGCGAAGGATGGCTTCGCGGATCACCACCGGGTCATAGGGCAGCACGAAGGTGCGGACGGCGAGGCGGTCGACCGGCGGCGTGGTGATCACGCTCATCTCGCGCACGCCCGACAGCGCCATCTGCAAGGTGCGCGGGATCGGCGTCGCGGTGAGCGTGAGCACATGGACGTCGGCGCGCAGCTCCTTCAGCCGCTCCTTCTGGCCGACGCCGAAATGCTGCTCCTCGTCCACGATGACGAGGCCGAGATTGGCGAACTGCACCGATTTGGCCAGGAGCGCGTGGGTGCCGATCACGAGCTCGATGGTGCCGTCGGCCAGCCGCTTCTTGGTCTCGGACGATTCCTTCGCCGTCACCATCCGCGAGAGCTGTCCGATGCGGATGGGCAGCCCGGAAAAGCGCTGGGTGAAGGTCTGCACATGCTGGCGGCAGAGCAGCGTCGTCGGCACCACGACCGCGACCTGCATTCCGGACATGAGGCCGAGGAAGGCCGCACGCAACGCCACCTCGGTCTTGCCGAAGCCGACATCGCCGCAGATCAGGCGGTCCATCGGCTTGCCGGATGCCAGGTCGTCGACGGTGTCGCCGATGGCACGCAGCTGGTCGTCGGTCTCGACATAGGGGAAGCGCGCGCAGAACTCCTCGTAGAGTCCTTCCGGCACGTTGATCA
>CAMDFP010000413.1 GCA_945897335.1 Asaia bogorensis
CACGTCGTCGATGGTCTTCGGCACGTCCAGCTCGACCACCGGCACGCCGACGCGCCGCAGCATCGAGAGAGAGATGCGCGTGGTGTGGATGCTGGCGATCACCATGTCCGGGCGGAATGGCAGGATCTCCTCGGAAAGCCCGTGGTTGACCGGCAAGGTGCGGGCGATGTCGGCCACGACCGACATCGCCGGGTCGAGTGAGAGCCAGGTGACGGAGGCGACGCGCTCGCGGTCCAGCAGCATGAGGACGAGCTGGTCGGTGCAGAGATTTATGGAAACGACACGCAAGGGGGCCGAGGCCGCGGCGCTCGCCGAGATCAGCAGGAAGAGAAGTAGCGCCGCGGCCTGTCGCAAAGGATCAGAACCTGGCGCGGACGCCGCCGAAGACGCCCAGCCCCGGCTGCTGGAACCCATCGGGGTCCTCGAATTTTCGATTGAACAGGTTACTAGCCCGCCCGAAGACGGTCCATGTCTCGCTCACCTTGTAGGAGGTGGTGAGATTGGCGGTCGTAGCGCCATTCGGATAGATGCGCCTGAAGGTCACCGCGTCGATATCCGCACGTGAGCCGTTGTAAACGGCGTTTGTGCCGATGGTCCATTCGGTGGTCGGATTGTAGTCGGCACCGACACCAATCTTGTGCTTCGGGCGCCGGAGAAGCTCGGAACTGTTCGAACGATCCTCGGCCTCCGTGTAGGTGTGGTCGAGCCGGACGGAGAGTGACGGCGTCGCCGCGACCTGGATGAACGACTCGAATCCCCAGGTGCGGGCCCGGCCGATGTTTGCGTAGCTGGTGAAGGTCGCGTTCGAGACGATGAGGTTGGTGATGTCGTTGTGGAAGAAGGTGCTGCCGACGGTGACGCGCCCGCTCGCCAGACCTTGCTCGAGACCGGCTTCCCATCCCTTGCTCTCTTCCGGCTGCAGGTTGGGGTTGCCGGAGAACGTCGCTGTCTGCGCGAAGAGCTGGCTCAAGGTCGGGGCCTTGAAGCCGGTGCCGTAGCCGACCTTGAAGCGGGTCTCGGTGCTCGGGAACACGTAGGCGGCCCCGGCGCGGTAGGTCCCGAAGGTATCGAAGCGGCTGTGATCCTCGATGCGGCCGCCGGCGGAAAGCGTCAGCCGGTCGGTCAGGGCGTACGTATCGTTGGCGAAGATGCCGGTGGTGCGGGCGTCCGCACGGTCGGCGCTTGTAGTCGGCGTGGCCGTTAAGCTGGAGGCCCGGAGGTTGCGGGAGCTGAAGCGTTCCTCCTCCGTCTCCGCGCCCACCGTCAGCGTGTGTCCGGGGAAGAAACGAAGATCGTTCTGCCAGTCGTACTTGATGCGCTCGCCGTGGTTGACGCCGAGGGATCTGGCCGTCGAATAGCTGTCGGGATCATTGGTGTCGCGACGGGACACGTCGACGTAGGACGCGCCGAAGGTCTGCTTCCAGGCACCTTCGAACAGCGATAGATCGCCCTGGAGCCGGTTGTACCATTGATGCGTCTTCTCCCGCGTATCGGGATCTTCCGCCGACCCGTCGTACGCGTTGGTCGTCCCTATGTAGCGGGTGAACAGCGACAGGCTGAAGCTCTCTGTGAGATCGGCGCCGAGGCGCGAGGAAACGCTCTGATTGGCGTAGGGGTCGGCCTCGTTGTCGCGGCCGCGGCGAAGCCGGCCCGGCGTGACGGAGGCGCCGTCGGTGTTCAATGCCGTCACCGTGACGTTGTAGTTGAAGCGGCTCTGCGACCCGCTGACGGTTGCGCTCTCGTGGAAGGTGCGGAAGGACCCGGCCTCCGCCAAGACCGACGACTGCGTCGGCCCCTTGCCTTTGCGCGTGATGATGTTGATCACGCCGCCGATGGCATCCGAGCCGTAGAGCGTGCTCAAGGGGCCGCGGACGACCTCGACCCGCTCGACACCGTCGACCGGAAGGTGAGCGAAGTTGAAGGTTCCGCTGACCGTGCTCGGGTCCGACGCCCGCACGCCGTCGATGAGCACGAGGACGTGGTTGGAGTTGGTGCCCCGCATGAAGACCGCTGTCTGCTTGCCGGCACCTCCCGACTGCACGATGTTGAGCCCGGGGACGTCCTGTAGGGCATCGGCGATGGTCTCATACTGGCGTTGCTCGATTTGCTGGGCGGAAATCACGGTCACCGACGCGCCCGTGTCCTCTGCCGCCGATTCTACCCGTGTCGGCGTAATCGTTATTGTCAGCGGAGGGCGCGCCTGCGCGAACGCGGTGGAGGAAAGGAGGAGGGAGGCAAGGGCGAGTATGCGGACGCCTATCGTCTTCGTCATGGGATCAGCTCCGTCGATCGGGAAAAAGCCATCGGACGGCGGGCTGCAGCGCGGATACGTCCTCGACCGGATAGCCGAAGCGACCCCGGACGAGGCTCCCTCGAGTGAGACGGAGGCTATGGTACGACCGTCGCGCATCTTCGGATTCCGCACGCTGCAACACGCTCAAATGCGCGTCACCGCATACGGAGATCCGTTCCACCAAGGCGCCCCGCCCGGCAGAAAAGATGACGCTCTCGCCGGCAGGTCTCCTGGCTCGCGGGTCTCAGCTTCCGTCGGCCTTCCCGGTTGCCCAGTGGCCCTAAGTCTGACGGTCGCTCGCCGCTCACAGTTGCGGGGGCAGCCGAGGATCGAGCCGAAGCCCTTCCTCGTTCCCTTTCAATCCCTCTCGGGAACTGGCGATGGCGCACACTGGCGCGGAACGCGCGACGGCGTCAAGGCGCCCGCCGAGCGGGATAGCCGTCTCTTCCGCGGTCCAGTTGTTGGCGTAGGAAACCTTCGCACCCTGACCTCATAATCGTACATCATATCAATAGAATATCCGGCGCCCCGGCCTCCTTCTGGCTCTGCTGCTGGTGCTCGGCCAGCTCGCGTTAGCGTGGCACCAGATCAGTGAAGATGTCAGACAAATCGGCAATCGCGGCGGCGATTCCCCCAGGCTACATTTTGTACACTTGGCCGGCCCCCTGAAAAGTGGTCCTCCCTGAAGTATGGATTTTGACCAAGTGAGCCTGTCCCCAACGCTGGGCCACCCGGAGTGAGAAAAAGCCGGGTGTTTCTGCATCAAGCCAAGCATGCCTGACCTGCTGCAACAGCGCGCTCGATCGGGGTTTGGTTGCCGATCGAGCTGTGCGGTCGGACTTCATTGTAGTCACGCCGCCATGCTTCACATTTGGATCGTGCATCATCCAAGCTGAGGAACCAAGAGGCGCTCAGGCATTCAGCCCGGAACTTGCCATTGAACGACTCTGCGAACGCGTTGTCAGTCGGCTTGCCGGGCCTGGAGAAGTCGAGCGTAACGCCGTCCAACCAGGCCCACAGATCGAGGTCCTTGGAGACGAACTCTGGTCCCTGATCGACGCGGATGCGCTTCGGCCGTCCATAGGAAGAGGCGAGGCGCTCCAGGGTGTCGACGACGTCGGCACCTCGGTAGCTCATACGGACGTCGATCGCCGGCGACAGCCTGGTAAAATTGTTGACGATGGTCAGCACACGGATCCTGCGTCCGTCGAACAGTTGATCGGAGAGGAAGTCCATCGACCAGCATTCGTTCGGCCCGGTTGCT
>CAMDFP010000414.1 GCA_945897335.1 Asaia bogorensis
ACTCCCTCGACATCAAGGGCATGGGCGGCACCTTCGACTTTCCGCTGCTCACCCAGGTAGCGAAGTCGCTGAACGACTATGTGCGGAGCCTGAAGAACGTCACCAAGACGCATCTCGACATCATCACGCTCCACATCGACGCGCTCTACGTCATCCTGGCCCAGCACATCACCGGCCAGGGCGGTGCGATCGAGGCCCAGGTGCTGACCGCGCTCCAGCAGGCGACCAAGAAGTTCAACTGACGCCCTCTTCGGCCGCCTCCTGCTGGCGCCGCCACATCGACGCATAGAGGCCGCCCTTCGCCAGCAGTTCGCCGTGGCGGCCGCGCTCGACCACGCGGCCCTGGTCGAGGACCAGGATCTGGTCGGCGTCGATGATGGTCGAGAGCCGGTGCGCGATCACCAGCGTGGTGCGGCTCCGCGAGACCTCGCGCAGGCTGGCCTGGATCTCCTTCTCCGTATGCGTGTCGAGCGCCGAGGTCGCCTCGTCGAAGAGGAAGATCGAGGGGTGCTTGAGCAGCGTGCGGGCGATGGCGACGCGCTGCTTCTCGCCGCCCGAGAGCTTGAGCCCGCGCTCGCCGACCATGGTCTCGTAGCCGGCCGGCAGGCCCTCGACGAAGCGCTGGATCTGGGCGAGCCGCGCCGCCTCCTCGACCTCGGCGCGGGATGCGGCCGGGCGGCCATATGCCACGTTGTAGTAGATGGTGTCGTTGAAGAGGACGGTGTCCTGCGGGACGATGCCGATGGCGGCGCGCAGGCTCGACTGCGTCACCTCCCTGATGTCCTGCCCGTCGATCAGGATCGCGCCCTCGCCGACGTCGTAGAAGCGGAAGAGCAGCCGGCTGATCGTCGATTTGCCGGCGCCGCTCGGGCCGACGATGGCCACGGTGTGGCCCGGCTCGACGGTGAAGCTCACCTCGTCAAGGATGCGGCGGTCGGGCTCGTAGGCGAATCCCACCTTGCGAAACTCGATGCGGCCGCCGGCGACGGCGAGCGCCGGCGCGCCAGGCCGGTCAGCCACCTCGCGGTCGACCTCGAGCAGCCGGAACATCTTCTCCATGTCGATGATCGATTGCTTGATCTGGCGGTAGACGTTGCCGAGGAAGTTGAGCGGCAGGTAGAGCTGGATCAGATAGGCGTTCACCAGCACGAAGTCGCCGACGGTCATGACCCCCTCGGCGACGCCGTGGCCGGCCATGATCATGATCAGGGAGGCGCCGAGCGCGATGATGGCGCCCTGGCCGACGTTGAGCAGCGACAGCGTCGTCTGCGACTTGACCGCGGCGCGCTCGTAAAGCTCCAGCGCGGTGTCGAAGCGCCGGGCCTCGTGCTCCTCGTTGGTGAAGTACTTCACCGTTTCGTAGTTGAGCAGGCTGTCGATCGCCTTGGCGTGCGCCTCCTCCTCCATCTCGTTCATCTGGCGGCGGTACTTGGTCCGCCACTCGGTGATCGTCAGCGTGTAGGCGAGATAGGCGAGGATGGTGACGAAGGTCACCGCGGCATAGGTGATGTCGTAGAGGCTCCAGAGGATGCCGCAGACCAGCGCCATCTCGATCAGCGTCGGCAGGATGCTAAAGATCAGATAGCTCAGCAGCGTGTCGATGCCGGACGTGCCGCGCTCGATGATGCGCGAGAGCCCGCCGGTCTGCCGGTCGAGGTGGAAGCGCAGCGACAGCGCGTGCAGGTGGCGGAAGGTCGCGAGGCCGAGCGCCCGCATGGCGCGCTGGCCGACCTTGGCGAAGACCGCATCCCGGAGTTCGGCCGAGGCCGAGGCGGCGACGCGGAGCAGTCCGTACCCGACGATCAGAGCAACGGGGACCGCGATCACCGCCGACGCCCCGGCGCTGAGCGCGTCGATCGCCTCCTTGTAGAGGATCGGCACGTTGACGGTCGCGATCTTGGCCCCGACCAGCAGCGCCAGGGACAGCAGCACGCGGGCGCGCAGCTCCGGCGCGTTCTTCGGCCACACGTGAGGCAGCAGGAGTGCCAGCGTGCCGAGGTCGCGACGAGGAGGGGACGAAGGAGCCGGCCGCGCCGATTCCTCCTTTGCGGGAGCGGAGATGTTCATGAGGCCTAAACGGTTAGCAAGCTTTTCCGGCCTTCGCCAGCCTTCCGCAGAACGGCGTCGGAAAAGAAGGGAGGATCGGACATAGTGCCGGCATGGCCGTCCTTCAATCGCCGCTTCGCGGCATCGGGCTCATGGTTCTGTCCGTCGCCCTCTTCTCGATCATGGATGCGCTGGTGAAGCTGCTGGCGCAGACCTACCACCCGTTCCAGGTGGCGTTCTTCCGCAGCCTCTTCGCGCTGCTGCCGATCGGGGTGATGGTCGCGGCCCGGGGCGGCATGCCGATCCTGGCCACCCGCCGCCTTGGCGGCCATGCCGCGCGCTCGGTCGTCGGCATCGCCGCGCTGCTGATGTTCTTCTATTCCTTCGCCCACATGAAGCTCGCCGACGTGGTCGCGGTCGGCTTCGCCGCACCGCTGTTCATCACAGCTCTGTCCGTGCCTCTGCTGGGAGAGAAGGTCGGCTGGCGCCGCTGGTCGGCGGTGCTCGTGGGATTCGCCGGCGTCATCCTCGTCGTCGACCCGGGCTCGGGCATCCTCGACCCGGTGGCGCTGATCGCCTTGTCGGCGGCCCTGTTCTACGCCTTCGCCGTCGTCGTCATCCGCAAGCTGTCGTCGACCGAGTCGAACGCGGCGATCGTGTTCTATTTCTCGGTCGCGGCGACGCTCGTCTGCGGCGCGATGATGCCGTTCCTCTGGATTCCGCCCACGGCCGAGCACCTGGTGCTGCTGGCATTGATCGGCATCCTCGGCGGCTCGGCGCAATACGTGATGGTCGAGGCGTTCCGCTGGGGTCCGGTCTCCGTCCTCGTCCCCTTCGAGTACACTGCGATCGCCTGGAGCCTCAGCTTCGGCTTCTTCGCCTTCGGCGAGACAGCGTCGGTCCAGATGCTGGTCGGGGTCGCCATCATCGCGGCTAGCGGGCTCTATATCCTGCATCGCGAGACGGTCCGGGCCCGGGCAGCGCGGGCAGCACCGGCCTGAACCGCACAGGCTTGCGACGCCGCGCCCGGGAGGCCAGAATGCGGCGATGCTCGCCGCTACCGCCTCGCTCGTCGGTACATTCGTTTTCGTCGAGGGGACCCGCCGCCTCGCCGTTCACCGCGGCCGGGCACCGCGCGGCTGGATGATCGCAGCGGTACTGTTCGGGCCGATCCCGCTGGTCGTGATGCTGGTCATGAAGAACCTGGCGGACGCCGCCAGGTAGACCGCTTCAGGCCTTCATCCCGCGGATGACCTGGATGTCGAGCTCGCGGATCTTCTTGCGCAGCGTATTGCGGTTGAGCCCGAGCAGCTCGGCTGCGCGGATCTGGTTGCCGCGGGTCGCCAGCAGCGACAGCGAAATCAGCGGCCGCTCGACCTCTCGCAAGACCCGGTCGTAAAGGCCGGAGGCCGGCAACCCGTCCTTGTGGGCCTCGAAGAAGTCGCGGAGGTGGCGCTCGACCGCCTGGGTCAGGCTT
>CAMDFP010000415.1 GCA_945897335.1 Asaia bogorensis
CGCTTGTCGCGCATGGTTTTGGCGGGCGTGGTGGAATTGGTAGACACGCCAGATTTAGGTTCTGGTGGCGAAAGCCGTGGGGGTTCAAGTCCCTTCGCCCGCACCAGCCTCGTGTGAGCCTCGGCCTGCCCGCCGGTCGTCCTTTCAACCAGAAAAGATCCGCCATGAACGTCACCGAGACCTTTTCCGAGGGCCTGACCCGGACCTTCAAGATCACCGTTCCCGCCGCCGAGGTCGACCAACAGATCACGCGCAAGCTGGGCGAACTTGCCGGCACCGTCCGGCTGCCGGGCTTCCGCCCGGGTAAGGTACCGCTGGAGCTGGTGCGCAAGCGCTACGGCCAGTCGGTCATGGGCGAAGTCCTCGACGAGACCGTACGCCAGTCCACGGCGTCGGCGGTGACCGACAAGGGCCTCAAGACCGCAGGGCAGCCCAAGATCGAGGTCAAGTCGTTTGATCAGGGCAAGGACCTCGAATACGAGCTGACAGTCGACCTGATGCCGGAGATCACGGTCGCCGATCTCACGACGATTTCGCTCGAGCGCCTGAAGGCCGAGGTCTCCGACAAGGACGTCGAGGACGACCTCATGCGACTCGCCCGCCGGGTCCGTGAGACCCTGCCGGCCGACGCTCAACACGTGGCCGAGAAGGGCGATGTCGTCTCCGTCGACTTCGAGGGCAAGATCGACGGCAAGGTCTTCGACGGCGGCACCGGCACGGGCGTGCCCCTCGAACTCGGCTCCGACACCTTCATCCCGGGCTTCGAGGACCAGCTGGTCGGCGCCAAGGCCGGCGACACCCGCGAGGTCAAGGTCGCCTTCCCCGCCGACTACGTCTTCACCGACGTCGCCGGCAAGGACGCCGTCTTCTCGGTCACCGTCAAGGAGGTCCGCACCGGTCCGGCAGCGGTGGTCGACGAGGCGCTCGCCAAGAAGGTCGGCCTCGAGTCGGTCGATGCGCTGCGCAAGGCCGGCCGCGAGCGCCAGGAGCGCCAGCACACCTCGGTCTCGCGCTCGAAGCTCAAGCGCAAGCTGCTGGACGCGCTGGCCGAGAAGCACGACTTCCCGGCGCCGAAGAACATGGTCGACAGCGAGCTCGACAACATCCTGAAGCAGGTTGCCCAGTCGAACGGCGGCAAGGAGCCGTCCGAGACCGACCGGACCGAGTTCCGCACCATCGCCGAGCGCCGGGTCAGGCTCGGGCTGCTGCTGTCGGAGATCGGCAAGCGCAACAACATCCAAGTGGGCGAGGAGGAGCTCAGGCGGGCTCTGGCCGCCGAGGCGTCGCGCTATCCCGGCAAGGAGCGCGAGGTCATCGATTTCTATCAGAAGAATCCCGAGGCCTTGGTTCAGCTGCGCGCACCCATATATGAAGACAAGGTCATCGACTTCATCCTCGAGATGGCGAAGGTGACCGAGCGTACGGTCAGCACTGCTGAGCTGATCCGTGATGAGGGTCTGCCCACCGATTAAGCTTCCGCTAACCGTTCGTCCCCTAGGCTTGAAGCGCGGCGGGCCCTGGCCTGCCAACTGAGGAATCATGCGAGACCGCGATCCGATCGAGATCTGGAACTCAACCCTGGTGCCGATGGTGGTCGAGCAGACCGCCCGCGGCGAGCGCGCGTTTGACATCTACTCCCGGCTCCTCAAGGAGCGGATCATCTTCGTCGTCGGTCCGGTCTCGGACCATATGGCGAGCCTCGTCTGTGCGCAGCTCCTGTTCCTGGAATCCGAGAACCCGACCAAGGACATATCGATCTACATCAACTCGCCCGGCGGCATCGTCACCTCAGGCTTGGCGATGTACGACACCATGCAGTACGTCCGGCCCGAGATCTCGACGGTCTGCGTCGGTCAGGCCGCCTCCATGGGGTCGTTCCTCCTGACCGCCGGGACCAAGGGCAAGCGCTACGCCCTGCCGAATGCACGGATCATGGTCCACCAGCCCTCCGGTGGCGCCCAGGGCCAGGCGACCGACATCGAGATCCAGGCTCGCGAGATATTGAACACGCGTGCCCGGCTGAATGCGATCTACGTGAAGCACACGGGACAGACGCTGGCCGCGATCGAGGCGGCGGTCGAGCGTGACCGCTTCATGTCGCCCGAGGAGGCCAAGACTTTCGGCCTGATCGACCAGGTGATGAGCCATCGGCCGTCGCCGGAAGAGCAGAGCAAGGCCAAGAGCTGAACTCCGATTCGCACCGGCCCGGGGCCGGCAGTCAGGCTCGGTTCTTGCGTAGGTTGCAGTGCCGTGGTCGTCCTTTTCCGGGTTGTGCCCCGGTGACGGCGACCTGTAACATGTTGATCAGCCCCTGTTCCGCGCTCCTTCGGGCGTCACGGGCGGCGTTTCGAGGATGGCCATGAGCAAGTCCGGCGGCGACTCCAAGAACACCCTCTACTGCTCGTTCTGCGGCAAGAGCCAGCATGAGGTGCGCAAGCTCATCGCCGGGCCGACGGTGTTCATCTGCGATGAATGCGTCGAGCTATGCATGGACATCATCCGCGAGGAGCACAAGACCACGCTGGTGAAGTCGCGCGACGGCGTGCCGAGCCCCCGCGACATCTGCAAGGTGCTGGATGACTACGTCATCGGCCAGATGCATGCCAAGCGCGTTCTCTCGGTCGCCGTCCATAACCACTACAAGCGCCTCGCCCACGGCCAGAAGTCGAGCGACGTCGAGCTCGCCAAGTCGAACATCCTCCTGGTCGGCCCGACCGGCTGCGGCAAGACGCTCCTGGCCCAGACCCTGGCCCGCATCATCGACGTCCCGTTCACCATGGCCGACGCGACCACGCTGACCGAGGCAGGCTATGTCGGCGAGGATGTCGAGAACATCATCCTGAAGCTGCTGCAGGCCGCCGACTACAACGTCGAGCGGGCGCAGCGCGGCATCGTCTACATCGACGAGGTCGACAAGATCAGCCGCAAGTCCGACAACCCCTCGATCACCCGCGACGTCTCGGGCGAGGGCGTGCAGCAGGCGCTCCTCAAGATCATGGAAGGCACCGTCGCCTCCGTGCCTCCGCAAGGCGGGCGCAAGCATCCCCAGCAGGAGTTCCTGCAGGTCGACACCACCAATATCCTCTTCATCTGCGGCGGCGCCTTCGCCGGCCTCGAGAAGATCATCTCGCAGCGCCAGAAAGGCACGTCGGTCGGCTTCGGCGCCGATGTCCGCGCGCCGGAAGAGCGCCGCACCGGCGACGTGCTGAAGGACGTCGAGCCGGAGGATCTGCTGAAATTCGGCCTGATCCCGGAGTTCATCGGCCGTCTGCCCGTGGTGGCGACGCTCGAGGATCTCGACGAGTCGGCGCTGATGGACATTCTCTCCAAGCCCAAGAACGCGCTGGTGAAGCAGTATCAGCGCCTGTTCGAGATGGAAGGCGTGTCGCTGACCTTCTCCGACGACGCGCTGCGCGCGATCTCGCGCAAGGCCGTCGCCCGCAAGACCGGCGCGCGCGGCCTGCGCTCGATCATGGAAGCCATCCTGCTCGACACCATGTTCGAGCTGCCCTCGCTCGAGG
>CAMDFP010000416.1 GCA_945897335.1 Asaia bogorensis
TGGTGCACCACCTGGCCGACCGGGCCCTTGTAGGGCACCTGGCCTTCGACGCCCTCCGGCACCAGCTTCAAGCTGTCCTGCACTTCCTGCTGGAAGTAGCGGTCGGCCGAACCGCGCGCCATCGCGCCGACCGAGCCCATGCCGCGATACGACTTATAGGAGCGGCCCTGGTAGAGGTAGACCTCGCCCGGCGCCTCGTCGGTGCCGGCCAGCATGCCGCCGACCATGGCGCAGTCGGCGCCGGCGGCGATCGCCTTGGCGAGGTCGCCCGACTGCTTGATGCCGCCGTCGGAGATGCAGGGCACGTTGTTCTTCTTGCAGACCTCGACCGCGTCCAGGATCGCGGTCAGCTGCGGCACGCCGACGCCGGCGACCACGCGGGTCGTGCAGATCGAACCCGGGCCGATGCCGACCTTGATCGCATCCGCGCCGGCATCGATCAGCGCCTTGGCGCCGTCGGCGGTCGCGATGTTGCCGGCGATGATCTGGGCCGAGTTGGCGAGCTTCCGCAGGTCCCTGACCGAGCCGATGACGCCGTCCGAATGGCCGTGCGCGGTGTCGACGACGATGACGTCGCACTCGGCTTCGAGGAGGGCCTCGGCGCGGGCGAGGCCATCGCGGCCGACGCCGGTCGCCGCCCCGACGCGGAGCCGCCCCTGGTCGTCCTTGGTGGCGTTCGGGTATAGCGCCGCTTTCTCGATGTCCTTCACCGTGATCAGGCCGACGCAGCGATACTCGTCGTCGACCACGATCAGCTTCTCGATCCGGTGCTTGTGGAGGAGCTGCTTCGCCTGCTCGCGCCCCACCCCCTCCTTCACCGTGACCAGGCGTTCCTTGGTCATCAGCTCGTGAACCGGCTGGCTGGTCTCGGTGGCGAAGCGGACGTCGCGGTTGGTCAGGATGCCGACCAGCTTCCTCGTCTTCCGCTCGACCACCGGGATGCCGGAGATCTTGTGCTGGAGCATCGCCTGCAGCGCGTCGGCCAGCGGCTGGTCGGGGTGGATGGTGACGGGGTTCACCACCATGCCGGACTCGAACTTCTTCACCGCCCGGACTTCCTGGGCCTGGCGGGCAGGATCGAAGTTCTTGTGGACGATGCCAAGCCCGCCCAGCTGCGCCATGGCGATGGCGAGGCGGTTTTCGGTCACGGTGTCCATGGCGGCGGAGATCAGCGGAATGCCGAGCTCGATGCCGCGGGTCAGCCGCGTGCGCGTATCTGCGAGGCCCGGCAAGACCGAGCTGGCCGCCGGCTCAAGCAGAACGTCGTCGAACGTGAAGGCCTCGCGGATATGCATGTCGGCTCCTACACCGCTGAGGCGGGGCCAGATACCACGAGACATAAACTTGCTCAAGGGGCGTCGCGGAATCCTTGCGCGACGAGATAGGTTTCCGCGCTCTCCTTGCGGCTGGCGGCGGGCTTGGCGTGGCGGACCTGGGCGAAACGTTGCTTGAGAGTCGCCAGCATCACCTTCTCGGCACCGCCCTGAAAGACCTTGCAGACGAAGGCTCCGCCGGGCGCCAGAACCTCGATCGCGAATTCCAACGCCGCCTCGGCCAGGGCCACGGTGCGGATGTGGTCGGTGGTTCCGTGGCCGGTGGTGGGGGCCGCCATGTCGGAGAGGACGAGGTCGACCGGGCCGCCGAGCGTGGCCTTGATGAGCCCCGGCGCCGCCGAATCGAGGAAATCGAGGGTCATGATCTCGGCCCCCGGCACCGGGGCCATCTCCAGGATGTCGACGCCCAGCACCCGGCCGGCGCCGACCTTGGCGACCGCCACCTGGGTCCAGCCGCCCGGCGCGGCGCCCAGGTCGAGGACCCGCGTCCCCTTCTTCAGCAGATGAAAGCGCGTATCGAGGTCGGTCAGCTTGAAGGCGGCGCGCGACCGCCAGCCCTCGCGCTTGGCCGCGGCGACATAAGGGTCATTCAGCTGGCGCTGCAGCCAGCGCTTGGAGGAGGTCGAGCGACCCTTCGCCGTCTTGACCTTGGTCGCCTTCTGCCGCCGGCCGCCGAAATCGCTCACGCCTGCCCCTCTTCCGCCATCAGGGCCAGCAGGATGCCCTCGCGCACGCCACGATCGGCCACCCTTACCATGCCGACCGGCCAGCGCCGGCAGATCGCTTCCAGGATGGCACAGCCGGCGAGCACCAGGTCGGCACGCTCGCGCCCGATGCAGGGATGGCGCTCGCGCTCGCCGATCGGCATGGCGGCGATGCGGCGGGTCACCGCCTCGATCGCCTCGAAGGCGAGACGATAGCCGTCGACCTGGTTGCGGTCGTAGCGCGGCAGGTCGAGATGGACGCCGGCCAGCGTGGTGACGGTGCCGGAGGATCCCAGCATCTGCACGCCGCCGCCGGCGAGCGTCGCCGAGATCCCGTGCTCGGCATCGAAGGGATCGAGCAGCGCGCTGACCTCCGCCACCATGTCCGCATAGCCCTTGGGGCAGCCATGGGGAAACCGTTCCCCCAGCGTGACGACTCCCAGCGGCAGCGAGATGCAGCCCGCGACCTCCGGCCGGCCCTCGACCAGACGGGCCCAGGAGAGCTCGGTCGAGCCGCCGCCGATGTCGAAGACCAGCGCCCAGGGCCGCGAGGCATCGAGCAGCGGGGCGCAGCCGGTCAGCGACAGCCGAGCCTCCTCGCCCGAAGTGATGATCTCGAGTTCGAGTCCGGTCGCCCGCCGGGTGCGGTCGACGAAGTCCTGACAATTATCGGCCCGCCGGCAGGCCTCGGTCGCGACCATGCGGGCACGGGCGACGCCCTGGCGGCGGATCTTGGCGGCGCAGACCTTCAGCGCATCGATGGTGCGCTCCATCGCCGCTTCCGAGAGCACCCCGCTGGTGCCCATCCCCTCCCCTAGGCGCACGATCCGGGAGAAGGCGTCGACGACGCGAAAGCCACCGGGGGCCGGCGTCGCCACCAGCAGCCGGCAGTTGTTGGTGCCGAGATCGAGCGCGGCAAAGGTCGGAGCACGCCGGCGGACCGCCGCGCGCGACCGCGCCGGCAGCCGGAGGTCGGGCTCGACGGCGCTCATCCCCGAGGCCCCCCTCGGCCGATCCCGACACGCGTTTCCATAAAGAAAGTGTACCCGCTCACCAGCTATCCGCAACCCGTTGCGGTAATGGAGCCTTGCATGCGACAGGTGGCCGCTGACCGGAGGACCCTGCCGTATGATCGAGATCCGCCGTTTCCCGACCCGCGCGGCGATGGGCCTGGCCGCCGGCGCCGACATCGCCGCGGCCATGCGCGAGCGCCTTCGGACTCAAGGTCAGCTCCGGATGATCTTTGCCTCGGCGCCGAGCCAGCAGGAGATGCTGGACGCCCTGGTGGCGGAGCCCGACATCGACTGGAGCCGGGTCACGGCCTTCCACATGGACGAGTACCATACGCTGCCGGCCACGGCGCCGCAGCGCTTCGGGCCTTGGCTCAAGCGGATCCTGTTCGACCGGGTGCCGATCGGCACGGTCCACCTGATGACGCCCGAGCCGGACGCCGCTGCCTGCATCCGCGA
>CAMDFP010000417.1 GCA_945897335.1 Asaia bogorensis
GCCACCCTCGAGGACGACGTCAACCGCACGGTCGTCGCGCTCGACCGCATCCTGAACGAGCTGAACGGCGACCTTCAGCGCCAGACCGCCTATCTCAACAGCGAGCGCAGCAATCTCGCCTCGCTCTCGGTCGGCATCAAGAACGGCGAACTCCTGGGCCAGGGCCTCGGCAACCGTGCCTTTGCCTCGGCGGCGCCGATGCCGTCCTCGCCGATCGCGCCGGTTTCCAGCAGCATGGGTGCGAGCGACGGCCGACGACCGCTGGTCGTCATCCGCTTCGACCGCGCCAAGGTCGACTACCAGCAGGCGCTCTACACGGCGGTCAGCCGCGCACTAGAGCGCCGGCCGGATGCCAGCTTCGACCTCGTCGCGGTCAGTCCCGTCAGGGGAAATGCCGCGCAGGTGACGCTGAACTCGGCCAACGCCAAGCGGAACGCCGAGTCGGTGCTGCGCTCCCTGACCGAAATGGGACTGCCGGTGAGCCGCGTGCAGCTCTCGGCCACCAGCTCGGGCCAGGCCCAGAACAGCGAAGTCCACGTCTACGTGCGCTGATCGCTCCCGGTCGGGAGGGCGTTTCAGGCCGGCCGGCGCGCCTTGAGCGCAGCCATCAGCGTGCCGTCGTCCAGGTAGTCGAGTTCGCCGCCCAGCGGCACGCCATGGGCCAGCCGCGTGACCTGGGCGCCGGCGTCCACCAGCTTGTCGGCGATGTAATGGGCAGTGGTCTGCCCCTCGACCGTGGCGTTGGTGGCGAGGATGACCTCGCGGATCCCTCCCGTCCTTACCCGATCGACCAGGCGCGCGATGCCGAGGTCCTCAGGGCCGATGCCGTCGAGCGCGGACAGCGTCCCGCCCAGCACGTGGTAGCGGCCGCGGAAGGCATGCGCGCGCTCGAGCGCCCAGAGATCGGCGATGTCCTCGACCACGCAGAGGGTGGCAGCATCGCGGCGCTCGTCGGTGCAGATGGCGCAAGGGTCGGCGGTGTCCAGATTGCCGCAGAGCGTGCAGGACTTGACCTCGTTGGCGGTCGCCTCGATCGCCTCGGCCAGCGGCAGCATCAGGAGCTCGCGCCGCTTGAGCAGATGGAGAGCCACCCGGCGGGCGGAGCGTGGCCCGAGCCCCGGGAGCTTCGACAGAAGCCGGATCAGCCGCTCGATCGCGGCACCAGAGCTCATCGGCGGTTGCGGCGGCTCAGAACGGCAGCTTCATGCCGGGAGGCAGGCCCATCCCGCCCATCATATCGGCCATCGCCTTCTGCTGCGCCGCCTCGGCCTTGCCGCGGGCATCGTTGCAGGCGGCGACGATCAGATCCTCCAGCACTTCGACCTCCTGGGGACTGACGAGCGAGGGATCGATCTTGATCTGACGCATCTCGCCGCCGCCGGTCATCGTCACCTTGACCATGCCGGCGCCGGACTGCCCGGTCACCTCCTGCTGGGCGATCTTGGCCTGCAGCTCCTGCATCTTCTGCTGACCCTGCTGCAGGTTCTTCATCATCTTGGCGATGTTCATGACTCCAAATCTCCTTCCTCGGGCGGCGGCTCGTCGGCCACGGCCGGGGTGTCATCGTCGAGGTCACGCACGGCGACGATCTCCGCGCCGGGAAAGGCGCTCAGGACCGCCTGGACCAGGGGAACGCTCCGCGCCCTTTCGAAACGGTCGAGCTCCGCCGCCTCGCGCTTCTCGGTCAGCGTCTTCTCGCCCGCGGCGGTCGAGAGGCTGATGATCCAACGCTGGCCCGTCCATTCGGACAGCAGCTGGCCGACCCGGTTGGCGAGGTCGGCCGAAGCGCCCGGATCGAGCCTTAGTTCGAGCCGGCCGGGCTCAAGACGGACGACATGGGCATAGGTCTCGAGCTGCGCCTGGATCAGGGCCTCGCGGCGCTCGGCGAAGATCGCCACCACCGCCTCGAACGTCGCCGGCATCTGCGCCGGCGACGGCGCAGCCGGTGCGACGGCCGCCACGGCGACCGCGGGTGCCCCGCCGCCGACCGCGCGCGTGCCTCCGCCACCGCCCGGCCGGGACGGAGGCGCTGCCGGCGACGACGATTGCGCCGGTGCCGCCTGCAGGCGGCGGACGAGTTCCCCGGGCGTCGGCTGGTCGGCGACATGGGCGAGCCGGATCAGCACCATCTCCAGTGCCGGCAGCGAGGATTCCGCCTGCTGGACCTCGGCCAGGCCCTTCAGCAGCATCTGCCAGGCCCGGGTGAGCGAGGGGACGGGCAATTTACCTGCCAGCTCCTTGCC
Organism: Asaia bogorensis; assembly: GCA_945897335.1. Lineage (GTDB taxonomy): Bacteria > Pseudomonadota > Alphaproteobacteria > SHVZ01 > SHVZ01 > SHVZ01. The sequence goes on from CAMDFP010000417.1 coordinate 2,244, forward strand.
GCGAATCGCCTCGATCTCGGCCAAGCCGAGATCCGCCTCGGCCTCGGGCGCCAGCTTCAGGCGGGTCACCAGATGGGCCAGCTCCAGCAGATCCTGGACCAGCTGGCTCGGGTCGGCGCCTGACCGGTACATCCTGCCGACGGTATCGAGCGCATCGCCGATCCGGCCTTCCATCGCCGCCTGGAACAGGTCGAGAAGCTGGCCGCGGTCGGCGAGGCCCAGCATCTCGGCGACCTCGGCCTCGGCGACCTTGGCCGCACCGCCGAGCGCGATCGAGCGGTCGAGCAGCGACAGCGCATCGCGGGCCGAACCTTCGGCGGCGCGCGCGATCAGCCGAAGCGCCCCCGGATCGGCCTCGATCCCTTCCTTGCCGGCCAGCTTGGCGAAATAATCGACCAGGGTGGCGGCATCGACCCGGCGCAGATCGAAGCGCTGGCAACGCGACAGGACGGTCACCGGCACCTTGCGTATCTCGGTGGTGGCGAAGATGAATTTCACATGCGGCGGCGGCTCCTCCAGCGTCTTCAGCAGCGCGTTGAAGGCGGGCGTGGAGAGCATGTGCACTTCGTCGAGGATGTAGACCTTGTAACGCGCCATGACCGGGGCGTAGCGCACGCCGTCAATCAGGTCGCGTATGCCCTCAATGCCGTTGTGCGAGGCGGCATCCATCTCGATCACGTCCTGGTGCCGGTCGGCGGCGATGGCGACGCAATTGTCGCAGACGCCGCACGGGTTGACCGTGGGGCCACCCTTGCCGTCGGGGCCGATGCAGTTGAGGGCGCGGGCGATGATGCGGGCCGTCGTGGTCTTGCCGATGCCGCGCGTGCCGGTCAGCACGAAGGCCTGGGCGATGCGCCCGGCGGCAATGGCGTTGGACAGGGTGCGGACCATCGCCTCCTGCCCGATCATCGCGGTGAAGTCGGCGGGCCGGTACTTGCGGGCGAGCACGCGATAGGGCGCGGCCGCCGGGGCGGAAGACGGGGATTCGATCATGCGGCCGACATGGTAGCGCGTTTGCAGGGGAAGGTGGGAGGCTGGCTATGACCCGAACCGAAACTCGTTACGGCTGCTTCCTTCCGGACCTGACCGGGTTGGCGAGGAGTCCGTCCACCACCAACCTCCCGACCCCTATATCGGCGAATCGGGGCGCGATTGCAAGGTTGGGCGAACCGCGTTGGCGGCCTCAGCCCTGCGGGCGCAGCGCCGCC
>CAMDFP010000418.1 GCA_945897335.1 Asaia bogorensis
CTTCCTCGTCCTCGCCCTGGCTGAGCGGGTCCTCGCTGAAGAGAAAGCGTACCTTCATCACCGCGGTGTCGATGTCGGTGACGGACGCGCCCTTGCAGACGAAGAAAATGTCGGAGTTCGACAAGATGAACGTCTGACCTTCGAAGTTCTGGACGATGCCTTCGAAAGTCGCCGCCGCGATCTTGATATGGTAGTCGCGCCGATTCTGCGGCCGGAGCCGCGAGAGGTGGATGTGGACCGCGCGCCGGCCTTCGAGATTCTTTCCAAGCCGCTGGAGGTAGTCCAGCAGCATGTATTCCTGGCTGGGCGCGCGCGACCCGGGCTGTTGCGTGTTGGCCATGGCTATGGCGTCGGCGCCCCTGTCAAAACGGCCACCCCGTAATGCATTGAACCCATGTCGGACCTTAACGCCATGCCCCGGGTTCCGTCCATTGCGGCCCCGCCGAGCCTCGGCTTATGCAAGGATTGGATAACAAATCCTCTTAATTTGTCTATAACAATCCGGGACTTGGCCATGAGACGGCCATGGTTTCATGCCCAACTTGGCGAACGCGGGTGCTTTCCGCTACACGCTTCGACCACGCCTAGGCCTCGGGAGATTCGGACGTTATGCAGCTCAGAAAACGGGTTTTGGTCACCGGCGGCGCCGGATTCCTCGGCTCCCACCTGTGCGAGCGCCTGATCGCCGCCGGCAACGACGTGCTGTGCGTCGACAATTATTTCACCGGCACCAAGGACAATATCGGCAAGCTGCTGGCGAATCCGCATTTCGAGCCGATGCGCCAGGACGTCACCTTCCCGCTCTACGTGGAGGTCGACGAGATCTTCAACCTCGCCTGCCCGGCTTCGCCGATCCACTACCAGTTCGATCCCGTAGCGACGACCAAGACCTCGGTCCACGGCGCCATCAACATGCTGGGCCTCGCCAAGCGGGTGAAGGCCAAGATCATGCAAGCCTCGACCAGCGAGGTCTATGGCGACCCGATCGAGCATCCGCAGACCGAGTCCTATCGCGGCAACGTCAATCCGATCGGCCCGCGCGCCTGCTACGACGAGGGCAAGCGCTGCGCCGAGACCCTGTTCTTCGACTATCACCGCCAGCACAAGGTCAGGATCAAGGTCGCGCGGATCTTCAACACCTATGGTCCGCGCATGCATCCGAACGACGGCCGCGTCGTCTCCAACTTCGTGCTTCAGGCGCTCCGCGGCCAGCCGATCACGCTCTACGGCAGCGGCAGCCAGACCCGGGCCTTCTGCTACGTCGACGACCTGATCGAGGGCTTCCTCCGGCTGATGGCGACCGGCGACGACTTCACCGGGCCGGTCAACCTCGGCAACCCGGTCGAAATCCCGGTGAAGGAGCTGGCCGAGCGGATCATCAAGCTGACGGGCTCGGCCTCGACGCTGGTCTACAAGCCTCTGCCCCAGGACGACCCCACCCAGCGCTGCCCCGACATCACGCTGGCGAAGTCCAAGCTCGGCTGGGAACCCACCGTGCCGCTGGAAGCCGGCCTCAAGCGCACCATCGACTACTTCCGCGCCTTCGTATGACCGAGCGTTCCGACCTCGCCCAGCGGGTCCAGGACTTTGCCCGGGCTCGGATCCTCTGCGTCGGCGACGTGATGCTCGACCGTTATGTCTACGGCACGGTCGAGCGCATCTCGCCGGAGGCACCGATCCCGATCCTGGCCGTCGTCCGCGAGACGGCGATGCTGGGCGGCGCCGGCAACGTGGTGCGCAACCTGGCCGCCCTCAAGGCGAGCTGCTGCTTCGTCTCGCTGATCGGCGAGGACCCCGCCGGGCGCGAGGTGACCCACCTGATCGCGGCCGAGCCCCTGGTCGAGCCCAACCTGCTGCCGGAGCCGGGCCGCGTCACCACCATCAAGGTGCGCTACGTCGCCGGATCCCAGCAGCTGCTGCGCGCCGACCGCGAGACCGTGCGGCCGGCGAAGCCGCACACCGAATCCGAGCTGGTCCGCCGCGCCGCCGACGATCTGAAGCACTGCCAGGCGGTGGTGCTCTCCGACTACGGCAAGGGGGTGCTCTCCGACGACGTCATCGGCCAGGTCATCGCCGCCGCCCGCGCCCAGGGCCGGCCGGTAGTGGTCGATCCGCGCGGCAGCGACCCCAAGCGCTATGCCGGCGCCACGGTCATCACGCCGAACCGGCGCGAGCTGGGCGAGCTCGCGGGCTTGCGCATCGGCACGCCCGAGCAGATCCGGGACGCCGCCCGCGTGGTCATGGCCAAGGGCGGCATCGAGGCGGTGCTGGTGACCCTGAGCCAGGACGGCATGGCGCTGTTCACCGCCAGGGGCGAGGAGCATCACCTCCGGGCCGAAGCCCGCGAGGTCTACGACGTCTCCGGTGCCGGCGACACGGTCGTGGCGCTGCTGGCCTGCGGGCTGGCCTCCGGCCTCGCCCTGGTCGACGCGGCGAGACTCGCCTCGGTCGCCGCCGGGATCGTCGTCGGCAAGACCGGGACTGCGGTGGTCTATCCGGAGGAGCTGGTCTTCGCACTCCGCGCCGAAGACCTGAGATTCGGCGAGGCCAAGGCCGCCAGCATGGACCAGGCCCTGGAAAAGGTCGCCGGCTGGCGCCGCCAGGGATTCCGCGTCGGCTTCACCAATGGCTGCTTCGACCTGCTCCATCCCGGGCATGTCTCGCTGCTGGCCCAGGCGCGGTCGCGCTGCGACAAGCTGATCGTCGCGATCAATTCCGATGCCTCGGTCTCCCGCCTCAAGGGGCCGGAACGCCCGGTGCACTCCGAGGCGTCCCGCGCCGCCGTGCTCGGATCGCTCGCCACCGTCGATCTCGTCGTCGTCTTCGGCGAGGACACGCCGCTCGAGATCATCCGGGCGCTTAAACCCGACCTGCTGGTCAAGGGCGCCGACTACACGGTCGAGAACGTGGTCGGCGCCGACGTGGTCCAGAGCTATGGCGGCGAGGTCTACCTGGCCGAGCTCGCCGAAGGCCACTCGACCACCAACGTCATCCGCCGGATGGCGGCCGGCAGAAGCTAAATCAGGGTTCCCTGCTCGGCCGCCGTCTTCGGCTTCCGCTTCGCCTCGCCCTCCGCCAACGCCGTCCGCTCGCCATCGGCGAAGCGGAGGCTGATGCGTTCGCCTCCCCTCACCTCGGCAGCGGATGTCACCGGCGCGCCCGAGCGGTCACGGACCAGCGCGAATCCCCGCTCCAGCACACGCTCGTAGGAATAGCTGTCGAGTAGCCGCCCGAGGCGGAGGAGATCGGCTTCCGCCTTAAGCACAACCTCGCCACCGGCGCGCACCAGCCTCTGGCCGAGATCGGTCGAACGCCGGCCGCCTTCCTCGATTTTCAGCAGGATCGGCTGCGGGCGAAGATGAGCCGCCGCCCGGTCAAGGTCACGCTCGCGCTCGGTC
>CAMDFP010000419.1 GCA_945897335.1 Asaia bogorensis
GGTGGCGGCGGGCGCTCCGCAGAACCGAACGGTGCCAGAGGTCCATCGGAAACTGGTCGAGCGCCGGCACGTCCGGCGCCAGCGGCCGGTCGCCGTGCTGGCCCTGCAGCATCGCCTCGGCCAGCGCGGCCCGGCCCCTTGGCGAAAGCCCGCCTGACGCGGACTTGGCCGGCGCCCGGCGCGGCAGCCGGGCGCCGACGACCTCGGCGACGAAGGTGCCGGACCCACGCCGGCCTGCGAGCAGCCCCTCGGCGGTCAACCGGTCGAGCGCGCCGACGACGGTATTGCGGGCAACGCCCCAGGCCCCCGCCAAGGCCCGGCTCGACGGCAACCGGGCGCCGACCGGAAGCGTTCCGTCCAGGATCATCGCCCGCACGGCCGCGTGGACCTGGCGGGCAAGGCCCTGCGGGTCGTCGCGGTCCAGCGCCAACGCATCGAGGAGAACGGGACGGCGGCGGATCATCCGGCGGAGCCTAACAGCGGTTCCCGATGATGTGCGCTGCTTTCCCGCACGCGCCGGTTGACCCGAGGGTCGCGTTCATGGTTCGGTGAAGGCGATTCGGCTCAGGGGCGGGTTGAAGTGGGGGGACTGGCATGTCACGGCGACGCGATGCGACGCTGACGGTGGTGAATTTCGATCGCCAGACGCCACGGCCGACGGCGGCCCAGATGGCTTGGCTGACGCGCGGACTCGACCAGCCGGGCGGCAAGCTGCCGCTGTTCGACGCCGACGGCCAGCGTGTCAATCCGCGCACGATCAAGGCCTGCCAGGACCAGGGCTGGGCCGAGCCGTGGTTCGACAACCCGATCAAGCCCGACTGGCTGGTCTGCAAGCTGACCGGTGCCGGACGCCAGGCGGCCCTGGCGGGCCAGATCGATCCGACGCTCGACGCCGACGACGATTAGAAGCGGCCAACCCGATGCGCCTCGATGAGTATGTGAACCTGGTCGCCACCAGCGCGCCGGCGGATTGGCGCGTGCACAAGTCGCCAACCTTCCATTATCGCGTCGTGCCCGTGCGCAGCGGGCCGAACCGCATCGTCGATTTCGAGTTGCAAGAGCACAACGTGATCATGACCTTCGCCAAGGACATCGGCGTGAACATGTGCTTCGGGCTGGTCTCCGATCGCAACTACGCCAGCGCCTGGTCAGGCCGCTTTCCAGACAAGCGCGCGCAGTCGACGTTCCTCGACTTCTTCTACAATGGCGCCATGGTCTTCCGCGAGACAATGGTCTGGGTCGACGGCTGGCGCTGCGTGCTGCCTGAACCGGCGCAAAGTTCTGCTCCACCCTTCCCGATTCCGGAGCGGAAGTACCGGGTGACCAAGCTGCTGCACAGCCTGGTCGGGCCTGGCACCAATTTCGACGACTACTTCCGCCGCTCAGGCATGACGCCGACGGCCGAAGCCTGGCCTTGAGCCTGACTTAGTCCGCCGTCAGCCGCTTCAAGACGTCGGCCGGGAACGAGTAGTTCACCTTTTCCTGAACGACGCCGCCGAGGGCGTCGTATAGACGTTGCGCGCCGGCGTTGCTGCGATCCGTCCCGAGATCGATCCGCCCGATCCCGTGATCCAGGCAGAACTTCGCCAGGAACCGTATGATCAGCGTGCCGATCCCCTGCCCCCGCATGTCGTCCTTGACGAACAGATCCTTGACGAACACCAGCCCGCGTTTGTCCCGCCCCGGCCTCAGCACCGCGAAGCAGGCGATCCCGGCGGGCTCGCCCGCGGACGAGAAACCAAGAGCGAAGCGCGTGCCCTCGCTGCCCTCGATCGCTTCGGCCGCCATCTTCGCGTAGTCGCCCGGCGCCGGCAGCACGGCACCGGGGCGGTAGTGGCGATCCATCGCCCGGAGCAGATCCCCGGCCAGCCGCGCATCGGCAGCGGACGCGATGCGCACGTCAGGCTTGGACACGATGGAGGCTCCCGGGTCTCGGCCGTGGTCGCTCAGAGATTGTCGCCGAGCAGAGCCTTGCAGACCGCATCGGTGACCTGACGGGTCGTCGCCTTGCCGCCTAGGTCGGGCGTGTGCAGCGCCTTGTCGGCGGTCACCCGCTCGATCGCCCGCATCAGCCGTCCGGCCGCGGCCCCCTCGCCCAGGTGCTCCAGCATCATCACCGCCGACCAGAAGGTGCCGACAGGATTGGCGATGCCCTTGCCGGTGATGTCGAAGGCCGAACCGTGGATCGGCTCGAACATCGAGGGGAACTGCCGTTCCGGATTCAGGTTCGCAGTCGGCGCAATGCCGAGCGATCCGGCCAGCGCTGCCGCCAGGTCAGACAGGATGTCGGCATGCAGGTTGGTGGCGACGACAGTGTCGATCGATTGCGGCTTCAGAGTCATCCGCATGGTCATCGCATCGACCAGCATCTTGTCCCATTTCACGTCGGGGAACTCGGCCGCGACCTCGGCGGCGATCTCGTCCCACAGCACCATGCCGTGACGCTGGGCGTTCGACTTGGTGACGACGGTGAGCAGCTTTCGCGGCCTCGACTGCGCCAGCTTGAAGGCGAAGCGCATGATGCGGGTGACGCCGGCGCGGGTGAAGATCGAGACCTCGGTCGCGATCTCCTCAGGCAGGCCCTTGTGCGAGCGCCCACCCTGCCCGGCGTATTCGCCTTCCGAGTTCTCGCGCACGATGACCCAGTCGAGATCCCCGGCCTTGACGTTGCGGAGCGGGCTCTCGATTCCCGGCAGGATGCGGGTCGGGCGCACATTGGCGTACTGGTCGAAGGGCTGGCAGATCGCCAGCCTCAAGCCCCACAGCGTCACATGGTCGGGAACGTCCGGCGCGCCGACGGCGCCGAAATAGATCGCGTCGAACGGCTTCAGCGTCTGAAGGCCGTCGGCCGGCATCATGACGCCGTGCGTCTTGTAGTAGTCGGAGCCCCAGTCGAACGGGGTCACCTGGAGGCGGAAGCCGCCGTCGCGCCTGGCCAGGACCTCCAGGACCTCGAGGCCGGCCGCGATGACTTCCTGGCCGATGCCGTCGCCGGGAATGGACGCAATCTTGTACTGGCGCATGTCCGCTCTGTCTCTCGGGGTCTAGTCGAAAGGATGGTGCCGGAACCGGCGCCGCTGGTTCTAGCACAAGTGACGGCTAGTCACGCCGCAGACAGCGGAACCTACTCTCACCGGAAGAGGGTTTTGAGAGCTACGCGATCTCGAACAGCGCCGCCGCGCCCATGCCGCCGCCGACGCACATGCCGACGACCACGCGCTTGGCACCCCGGCGCTTGCCCTCGAACAGGGCATGCGCGGTCATGCGGGCGCCGCTCATGCCGTAGGGGTGGCCGATGGAGATGGCGCCGCCGTCGACATTGAGTTTCTCCGGGTCGATGCCCAGGCGATCGCGGCAATAGAGCACCTGCACGGCGAAGGCCTCGTT
>CAMDFP010000420.1 GCA_945897335.1 Asaia bogorensis
GACCGGCCGGCCTTGTGCCGTCAGCACATCGACCTGCCGCAGTTTCGTCACGATCTCTTCCGCCGTATGCCTTTTCCTTGCCATCGAAATCGTCCTCCTTGGTCAAAAACCATACTTCAGGGAGGACCACTTTTCAGGGGGCAGGACAGTAAGCAGTCTGGGCCGACCCTCGGCATCCCGCGAAAGCTGAAGCAGCGCTAGGTGGTGAGGCAAGGCTCGTGATGGAGCGGCGAGTAGATCAGAAACAGCACCCCGAACTCGCGACGGCGTCCTTGGCAGATGCGTCCGCTTTTCGAGCGATCGAAGTGCCCGGTCGAATTCCTTACGCTCAATAGCGATACGTTCAGCAGGCTCACCGTCTGGGGCTTCACCTAGCAGCTTGTAAACATTGTCGGTGAGAAGTTGAAACGACGGCAAGCCCTCCCGGAATGAGACCCCGGCGCCGCAGAGAAACGTAACGCTACCGCCATTTGCAGCAACGATGAGGTCATCTGGAATGTCCGTGCCGTCCACTAAGAACTTCACGCGAACTCTCCCGCCCCTACTCCCACTCGATCATCACCGGCGGCTTGCTCATCACGTCTTAGGTCACGCGGTTGATGCCACGGCATTCGTTGATGATGCGGATGGCGCATTTGGCCAGGAAAGCGTGCTTGAAGGAACAGCTTTCGGCGGTCATGCCGCCGGTCCAGCTCACGGCGCTAGCCGCCCGGATGCAGCCCCGGCGCCTCTCGGCCCGTCGCTGTCACATACTCCGTGTAGCCGCCGCCGAACTGGTGCACGCCGTCCGGGGTCAGCTCCAGCACCCGGTTCGAGAGCTGGGCCAGGAAGTGGCGGTCGTGGCTGACGAACAGCATGGTGCCCTCGAATTCCGCCAAGGCGGCGACCAGCATGTCCTTGGTCGCCATGTCCAGGTGGTTCGTCGGTTCGTCGAGCACCAGGAAGTTCGGCGGGTCGAACAGCATCCTGGCCATGACCAGGCGCGCCTTCTCGCCGCCGGAGAGCACGCGGCAGGGCTTCTCGATGTCGTCGCCGGAAAAGCCGAAGCAGCCGGCCAGCGTGCGCAGCGTGCCCTGTCCCGCCAGCGGGAACGACGTCTCCAGGGATTCGAACACCGTCTCGTCGCCGTCCAGCAGATCCATGGCGTGCTGGGCGAAATAGCCCATGCGCACGCTGCTGCCGAGGCTCACCGTCCCCTGGTCGGCCTGGATCTCGCCGGCCACCAGTTTGAGCAAGGTGGATTTCCCCGCGCCGTTGGCGCCGAGCACGCACCAGCGTTCCCGGCGACGCACCTGGAAATCGAATCCTGAATAGATCGACTGGCTGCCATAGCCCTTGTGGACTTGTCTGAAGCTCGCCACGTCGTCGCCCGAGCGCGGGGGGCTACGGAACTCGAACTGGACGGACTGGCGGCGCCGGGGCGGCTCCACCCGCTCGATCTTGTCCAGCTTCTTCACCCGGCTCTGCACCTGGGCGGCATGAGAGGCCCGTGCCTTGAACCGCTCGATGAACTTGATCTCCTTGGCGAGCATCGCCTGCTGGCGCTCGAACTGCGCCTGGCGCTGCGCCTCGTTCTGCGCCCGCTGCCGGTCGTAGAAATCGTAGTTGCCCGAATATGTGGTGAGCGAGCCGCCGTCGATCTCCACGATCTTGCCGACGATGCGGTTCATGAACTCGCGGTCATGCGAGGTCATCAGCAAGGCGCCGTCATAGGTCTTGAGGAAGGCTTCCAGCCAGATCAGGCTTTCGAGGTCGAGATGGTTGCTGGGCTCGTCCAGCAGCATGCCGTCGGGGCGCATCAGCAGGATGCGGGCGAGGGCGACCCGCATCTTCCAGCCGCCCGACAGCAGGCCGACATCGCCGTCCATGCGTTCCTGGCTGAAGCTGAGCCCTGCGAGCACTTCCCGCGCCCGCGCCTCCAGCGCATAGCCGTCCAGCTCCTGAAACCGGGTCTGCACCTCGCCATAGCGCTCGACGATCGCGTCCATGTCGGCGGCCCGGTCCGGATCGTTCATCTGGGCCTCGAGGCTCGCCATCTCGGCGATGAGCTGGCTCACCGGCCCGACGCCATCCATCACCGCCGCGACGGCGCTCTGGCCCGACATCTCGCCGACATCCTGGTTGAAATAGCCGATGGTCATGCCGGTATCGATCGACACTTGGCCGTCGTCGGGCCGGTCCTCGCCGGCGATCATCCGGAACAGCGTCGACTTGCCGGCGCCGTTCGGCCCGACCAGCCCCACCTTCTCGCCTTTCTGGACGCCCATCGACGCGTCGATGAACAGGAGCTGGTGGCCGTGCTGCTTGACGATGTTGTCGAGACGAATCATGAGGCCTGTGCTTGCTGAAAAGAGGAAGAGGTGATGTTGGTGTCGTGTCCCCTCTCCCGTGCGAATGCGCGGGGGAGGGTCAGGGTGGGGGCCGGAGCGAAGCGACGGTCGGACCTCGCCCCGGCGCCGCTCACCCTCGCTGCGCTCGGGCCCCCACCCCACCCTCCCCCGCGAAAGACGCGGGAGAGGGGGGACGAGCTACATCACTCCCACTCGATCGTCCCCGGCGGCTTCGAGGTGACGTCGTAGGTGACGCGGTTGATGCCGCGGCATTCGTTGATGATGCGGGTCGCGCATTTGGCCAGGAAGGCGTGCTCGAAGGGGTAGCTGTCGGCGGTCATGCCGTCGGTCGAGGTGACGGCGCGGAGCGCCAGCACGCTGTCGTAGGAGCGGGCGTCGCCCATGACGCCGACGGTGCGGACGGGCAGCAGCACGGCGAAGGCCTGCCAGATCTTGTCGTAGAGGCCGGCCTTGCGGATCTCGTCCAGATAGACAGCGTCGGCCTTCCTCAAAAGATCCAGCTTCTGGCGGTCGATGGTGCCGGGCATGCGGATGGCGAGGCCGGGGCCGGGGAACGGGTGGCGGCCGACCAGGCTCTCCGGCAGTCCGAGCTCGCGCCCCAGCGCGCGGACCTCGTCCTTGAACAGCTCGCGCAAGGGCTCGACCAGCTTCAGATGCATCCGCTCCGGCAGGCCGCCGACATTGTGATGGCTCTTGATGGTGACGCTGGGGCCGCCGGTGAAGCTGACGCTCTCGATCACGTCGGGGTAGAGCGTGCCCTGGGCCAGGAACCGGGCGTCGCCGACCGTCTTCGCCTCGGCCTCGAACACGTCGATGAAGAGCCCGCCGATGATCTTCCGCTTCTGCTCGGGATCGCTGACGCCGGCGAGCTTGCTTAGGAACAGGTCGGAGGCGTCCTTGTGGATCAGCGGGATGTTGTAGGTGCCGCGGAACAGCTTCACGACTTCCTCCGCCTCGCCCTGGCGCAGGAGGCCGTGGTCGACGAAGACGCAGG
>CAMDFP010000421.1 GCA_945897335.1 Asaia bogorensis
GCGCAGGTAGCGCATGCCGCCGCCTTCGTAGCGGCCGGGCCGGAACGTCATCGAGCCGCTGAAGGTCGCGCCATCGTCATGCAGCGCCCAGCCCGTGCGCGTGCCGAGATCGAGGCAGAGGATGGCCGGCGGCGCATCGTTGGCAATCGGCCGCAGCACCGGCGGGACAGCGCCTCCCGCTGTCGCAACCACTGAGGCTTCGTTTCGAGGGAACATCTGGTACCTCCTGGCTAGAACGGGATGTCGTCGCCGCGCGACCAGTCGATCGGCGGCGTCTGGCGGATGCCGGTGACGGCGGCACCGGGGAACTGACGCTTGATCTCGAGGACGGCATCGCCGAGGCCAGCTATCAGCGTTCCGATCTCCGCCACCGTGAACACGCGCCCCTCGCGGGCAACGTGGTGGGCCTCGGCCTCGGTGCGGACGATCGAGACGATCTCGCCGGTTTCGGGCAGCACGCATTCCCAGACCTCGGGCGCGAGCGGCACCTGGCCGGCATCGGCGGCGGCACGGTCGAGCGCGTCCCAGGCGCGGCGCATGCCCTCGACGTGGATGCGGGCGTATCCCTCCTGACCGGAGGCGAGCGCGGCGTCGAGCCGATCCCTCTGCTCATCGAACTTCGCGCGGAGCGGATCGGAGACCAGGATCCGGAGCCGGCCGACGCCCCACTTCCGCTCCATGGCGATGGCGACATGGTCGAGACCATCGACCATCGCCTGGATCCGATACCTCGCCGGCGCCATCGGGTCGGTGGTCGGGTCGAGGGTGCCGACCTTGCGCTGGGGGAGACGGCTCATGGCCGAGGCCATGGCGCGCTGACCGGCTGCTCCGGTCGAGCGCCGAGCCTCCCCTCCTTGGACCGAGACTTCCGGGGCGCAGCAGCGCCGGAAGTCTCAAGGGGGGTATGGGGGGACACACCGCTCCGTACGACCTCCGGTGCATTTTCAATGCCTTGCAAGCCAACCTCCGTTCACTTCCGGAAACCTCCGGTTCAACGTTTTCAATGACTTCCGCATCGACTTCCGTAACCTCCGTAACGCCAAAACCGGGTTGGGGCGGCTCAGCCGGGCCACCTCAGAACCCGGAGACCCTTGGCCTTGGCGTCGGTGTCGTAGACCTCGGCTGCGACCATTCCGTTGACGATCCAGTCGCCGAGCAGGCGCCGCGCGGCCTTGGCGCTGAAGCCATGCTGCTGAACCATGAGTGGCACGACGTAGCGCGGGCTCTGCGCCGAGCCGCTCAGCGGATTGCCCTCGCGCCAGCGCTCGTCGATCTCGCGCAGGATCGCGGTCGCCAACCCGACCGTCAGCGGGTCGTCTACCTTCTCGAAGCTGTGAGGCAGGAGCACGCCCACCTCCTCGCCGATGAGGCCGTAGGGCATGGTGACGCCCTCGCGCTTGAACCAGCGCGCGCCGCTCGGTGGCGCGAGCTTTCCCTTGGCGTCGTCGAGCCGAATGAATTTCTTGCGATCAGCGTCCACGACACCGAGCGTCTCGGCATCGCCATCGCCCATGTCGGCGAGCGTGAACACGAAGTGCGCATCGCCGACGATGGCGCCGCCGCCGCGGACGGCGAAGATGTCGCCCGCCTGATGAGCGCCTCCCGCCGGCGGCTTCCGGGTATGGTGGACGAGGTGGAGCGCGCAGTTGGCGTCGACGCAGATCGATCGCAGCGCCATCATCACCTGCTCGATCTCCTCGTTCTGGTTCTCCGATACGCGGTGGACCTGGACGAAGGGGTCGACGACGAGCAGATCGATCCCGGCACCGCGGAGGAATAGCGCCAACTCCTGGGCTCGCGGCGCGATCACGACGGTGTCGTTCTCGCCGCGGTTGGCGACGATGAACTTTTCGGCATCGATGCCGCTGTGGAGATAGAGCGTCTCGGCGATCGAGGGAAACGGCACCTCGAACCGAACGCAGGTGGCCTCGATGCGTCGTTCGAGCTCGTCGCTCGTCTCTTCGTTGTTGATGACCGCGACCTTGCGTACCCGGTCGATGCCGAAGCCGAGAAAGTCACGGCCGCTGGCAAGCGACACGGCTTCCTCGATCGTGAGCGTGGACTTGCCGACACCGGGCGCTGCCGCGGTGACGGTCGTGTGCCGGCGCATCAGCCGATGGCGGACGAGCCAGTCGCGCGGCGGGCGCTTGGTCGGATCCAGGAGGCCGATCGGACGCAGAACGAAAGCAGTGAGCTGTTGGCCGTCGATCTCAATACCGGGCCCTGGCTTTCCCCACTTGGCTCGCCCGCCCGCGATCATCTGCCCGACGTCGCGCCGGGTGTCCGCGACCGTGTAGCCCGGCAGCGTCATCGCCTCGGCGGCCGTCTGTATCTCGGCATCGGACCAGTCGCGGGCGATCCAGTGGCCGACGAGCCGCAGCATGTTGTCGTGCCAGCGATCGCCGGCGCGTATGCGCGCGATGCAGACGTCGACCGAGAGGTTCGAGGTGCCGATCTGGAGTGGTGGTGCCGGAGGCGGTGCCGGTGGCAACGGCGCGGCAGCAGGCGCCAACGTCGGCTGCACCGGTGGAAACGCCCGTGCGATCTGCTCGGCCATGTATGTCCGGGGCCGACCGTCGTCGAAGTCCAGGAACTCGGTCCGCTCGATGATGCGCCCTGCCTTGACCGGCCAGGCGATCGAGCCGCCGAGACGGAGCACGCGGCTCGGATTGACCACGGAGGGATCGCCGTCGAGGGCGTGGGCCAGCGCGATGTTCTGCTGCCGGCAGATAGCCGGATCGCGGAGAGGAGCGTCCAGGCGCCACAGCATCTGGGCGCGGACATGCGGGTGGCGGCCGGTAACGACGACGCCGGTCGGCGGACAACCCCGATTGCGGTAGCTGATCGAGGCGGTCGCGGTGACGTCGTCGTCGATGTCGACATAGAAGGCGGTCAGCGCGAAGAACTCATCGTCCTTGCAGCGGCCGAAGGGGGCGATGTCCGGCTGGCGCAGCGCCTGGCCGATATAGAGGTTCTGTCCGGGTTTGCGGTTCTCGGCGACGGCGCGCTCGACCAGCTCGTCGAGCTGATCGGTGCCGAAGATCGCCGCATGCTTGAGCCTGCCGTCGCGCCCGTCGGTCCAGGCGAGCTCGATGCGGCCTTCCTGGCAGCCGTCGAGCCAGCCCTCGAACAGATGGCCGACATGGCGGCGCATCTGCGCCGGATCTGGCTCGACCATGGGCTGAACGCTGGACATGTCCATCAGGGGCGCCGGGGAAGGAGGCCGGAGGGCCGAAGCCCTCCGGGGTCGGGTTTCAGAACACCGCTTCGGCGAGTGGATTGGCGGCGGCCTTCGCCACAGGCGGCGGCACA
>CAMDFP010000422.1 GCA_945897335.1 Asaia bogorensis
CCTGGGCGACATCATGTCGGAACCCAGGGCGCCATCAAATCGGAATGCCTGGGCGCCTTCATCGGAATCGGCAACCCCCGCTCGTCCTCGTTGCCAGATGCGCCTCATCCGGCGTCACCATGCAGAATGCCGGCTGACCGGCCGTCATCAGCATCGACGGGCCGTCGAACAGCGCATGGCCGAGTTCGTGGGCCAGGGTCGAGCGCTTGAGATAATCGCGCTCAGCGATCAGCTCGGTGTTCAGGCTGATCATCACCACGCCCGGCAAGGCCCGATTGACCTCCGTCATCCCCAGTGCCTCGCGTCCATCCTTGTCCCGGACCTGGCGATTGAAATCCCAATGGGCGGCGACGGCGATGCCGTTCACCTTCATGCTTCGGGATGCCAGCATCAGGCGATCGACATCGACCGACGGCTTGCCGTAGCGCGGAAGGAACTGTCGGCGCACCTGCTCGGCGATCGCCCAGATCTGCCTGGCGGTCAAAGCTCGCGGCTCCAGGCTGCCCCGGACGCAGGGATAAGCAACCTCGATGGTCATTGTCCGATCCGGATCGATTGCCTGTAATCTCCGAACGACAATGGCTCACTCCGTGGCTTTCCGGCCTCGCGAGGGGCATGAAAGAGGCCGCTTGCGAAGCATCAATGTTCACTTTATGTTCTCGTCGAGGCGCTGTCGAATCGATTCTTTAAAACGAGCCGGTCATGGCCGATCAGATCGTCATCACCGAGAAAACCAGTCAGGCGAAAGACGTCCGCGCCGCCGTCGGTTCCCGCTACGGCGACATCCTTCCTGCCGAAGGACATCTGTTCGACCTGCTCGAACCTGAGGATGTCGTGCCGGCGTGGAAGCGCTGGTCACCGATCTTGCTGCGGCCGGAGGGCCTTTACGGCACCCGACCGGCGATGGGCGGCAACAAGGCCACCAAGCTCAAGGCCATTCGCGAGGCACTACGCACCGCCAAACGGGTCTGGCTCGCCACCGATTGCGACCGCGAGGGCCAGCTTATCGGTCAGGAAATTCTCGAGCACTACGACTACCGCGGCCAGGTCATGCGGGTGCTGTTCACCGCCCAGGACTCCCAGACCATCCGCGACGCCTTTGGTCGTGCCAAACCAAACTCCGAATACTCCCGCCTCTACGCCGCAGCTGTCGCGCGCCGGCAAGCCGACCAGATTTACAATCTCTCCCTCACCCGCACCGCGACCGTCATCCTGGGCCAGGGCGCACGGGGCGTGATCGGGGTTGGTCGGGTGAAGACGCCGACCCTGGCGATCGTGTGCAGGCGAGAGCTGGAAATCCGGGACTTCGTCCCCGTCACATATTTTGAGATTGTCGCCACCGCGAATGTTGCCGGCGGTCAATTCAAAATGCGACATGCGCCCCAAGAGAGAATCCTCAAGCACGACATTGCGGAGAAAGTCGTCGGTGCCGCTCAGGGCTTTGAGGGTCCGATTGACGTTCGCGTCGAGGACAAGCGACAAGGGCCGCCGAAGTTGCACGACCTGCCGTCGCTGCAGAAGCTCTGTTCGTCCCGGTTTGGCTGGCCGGCCGCCAAGACGCTCGAGGTGGCGCAGGAGCTCTATGACGGCCAGGGCAAGAAAATAATCACCTATCCCCGTGCCGAGGTGCGCTATCTGCCGGAGAGCTTGATCTCGGACGTGCCGAAGATCGTGGCCGGACTGCAGGCGGGACAAACCTTCAGCACCATCCCCGTGCCGACGCCGCCGATCATCCGCAAGGGTGCGAGCGGTTCCTTCCACGACAAGGGTCTGGAGGGTGCCAGCCATCACGCCGTCATTCCCAACGTCAACACGGTCGAAAGCCTGCGGGAAGTCTGGCCTCGCCTTTCGATCGACGAGAAGAAACTGTTCGACGTCATCGCACGCGCGTATCTGGCTGCCGTCATGCCCGACTTCCGCTACCGACAGACGACAGCGACGCTCGACGTCCGCGGTTTCCCGTTCAAGGCCTCCGGTCGCCAGCCCATCGATCTCGGCTGGCGCGCCGCGTTCCCTGAATGGCAGCCAGCCGACGAAAAGGGAGACGAGGCACAATTGCTCCCGGCGCTGCGCAACGGCGAAACCGCAAAACTCAAAAACCCGACCATTGAGAACAAGGAAACCCGTCCGCCGCCACGCTACAACGAAGGCACGCTGATCGAGGCGATGCAGAACGCTTGGCGCTTTGTTGACGACGAGGTTCTGCGGGAGCGACTGAAGGAAGCCAAGGGCATCGGCACGCCAGCAACCCGGGCCGAGATCATCGGGGGCCTGAAGCGACAGGATTTTCTGGTTGGCCAAGGCAAGAACATCGTTCCCACCGAGATCGGGCTGTCGCTGTTCGGTGTTCTCAAGCGGGCCGATCCGGCGCTGGTCGACCCGGGCGTGACGGCACAACTCGAATGTCTGCTCGACGATGTCGTTGTCGGCAAGCAGGAGATGGTCGGTGCGATCGACGCCGTGTGCGATGTCGCGCTCCGCATTATCGGCAAGCTCAAGGAAGGCCAACCCAGCGGAGGAGCGTCCTTGCTCGGCACTCCACTTGGCAGCAAGGACAGAGAGCGTCCGCCGACGCTGGCGATGAAGCGATTTGCCGATAGCATCGCCCGCCGGAAACGGATCAAGCCGCCTCCTGGCTACGCAACGTCAGGGTCTATCTGCCGCGCATTCCTCGAGCAACACGCGCCCAAGAAGGCTGATTGTGACGCCGCTGGCGAGCTTGGTACGAAGCCGGCGAGTCCGGGACGGGTTTTGTCTGTCGAGAAGATCGAGCACGAGAAAGATGTTGTTATCCCAGGCGAGGCGAAGGCCAGAACGGCCGCCATGTCCGCACGGATTGAATCGAACCAGAGTACGAAGCCTGGCAAGGGGCGTCGTAAGACCGGCAGCAATCCGGCGACATTGGCGGCGGAGAGATCCACGACTCCAACAAAGCGGGCACGGAAAGCCAAGGCGGCGGTGGCCGTTCCTCCGCCAACTCCTGCCCAGAATAGTTTTGGGACCAACACGCCACTGAAAATTCCCTACGGCAACAAGGAAGTCGCGCAAAAGCTCGGCGCTCGATACGGCGCTGGAGGGTGGTATGCGCCGCCTGGTGTCGATCTTGCCGCCTTCGGCGAGCGGGGGTGGCTATAACGCACGGGTGCGCTCACCGGCGATGCGATAAGGTCTACCGGCGATCGATGCCATGGCAGGAGCGGTTTGTTGAAATCGACGGAACGAACTCCGATCAAGGGGCGCCTATTCCTAGTGCTGCATGACCGAGATGGCGCTGACCAGCTCGCGCG
>CAMDFP010000423.1 GCA_945897335.1 Asaia bogorensis
ACGTTTCATCGGATGATCTCCGTAGGGGTGAAGTGCTTATGGTCGGTCAGCCCGTCCGCTTGCTTCTGTCGAAGCGCAGCGCCGGAAGTATCCGGATGATTTATCGGCGGATGCTGGTTAACCGACCCTGCAGAGCGCGCGTTCCGATACGGTCGGGATCGGAATCTACTCAGAGTCCGTGCGCCAACGAGAGGAACAGACACGCTTCACCTGAACACGGAAACGACGAGGGGGCCCGCCGGCCCCCTCGCTCACGACAATCGAGGTCGAGATCAGCCGAGGTTCTGCGCGCTGACCATGGCGTAGAGCATCGGGATCGAGAGTACCGTATTGGTCCGCGAGACCAGCATCGCCATCCGGCCGGCGGCTTTCTTCTCGTCCGGCGTCGCCTCGACCAGACCGAGCGCCTTCTGCTGGTTCGGCCAGATCAGGAACCAGACGTTGAAGGCCATGATCAGGCCGAGCCACATGCCGATGCCGATGTTGCGGTGTTGGGGCACGCCCTCGGCGCCACCCAGCATCAGGGCCTGGCCGAGATAGCCGCTCATCCATGCCAGCAGCAGACCGGTCACCACCGTCGCCAGCGCGGCGTAGCGGAACCAGAAGAGCGCGGCCGGCGCGATCACCTTCGAGACCGCCGGCTTCTGCTCGTCCGGGATCTTCGGCATCGAGGGGATCTGCACGAAATTGAAATACCAGAGCAGGCCGATCCACATCACGCCGCTGAGCACGTGCAGCCAGCGCATGAAGAAGGTCCAGTACCCATGGTCGAAGGCGGCCGGCCTAACCAGCAACCAGAAGATGATCGCAGCGAGCACGAAGCCGGCGATCACGGCCCTTTCAAGTTTTTCGAGCACCGAAGCCATTTGCGTTCCTCCCGGTGATGGGGTGTCCCAGGGTTTGATTTAGTAAGTAATTGTAACGCAAGATCTAGTCTGTTGCCAGAGCGAGTCGTACCGCAGCCTCGCCTGAACAAACCGCACCCTCGAGCGTCCCCGGCAGGCCGGTCCGGGTCCAGTCGCCGGCAAGCGCCAGGTTTCGAAGCCCGGTCCTCGCCTCTGGTCTCAGCCGTTCCATCGCGGACGTGGCGGCAATCGTAGCCCGCCGCTCCTTGACGATGCGGAAAAGCGGCATCGCCGCGGAAAAACCGAAAACGGCGACGATTTCGGGCCAGAAGCGGGCTGCCAGCGCCTCCGCGGTCTCGGCCAGCAGTGCATCGGCGGCGCTGACGGTCACAGAGACGACGTCCCCACGCCAGAGCGCCCATTGGCCGGTGCTGCCGGTCATGCCGACCAGGGTCGGAACCGGCGCCTTGGCCGCGACCCGGAAATGAGCGTTGACGATCGCCCGGACGTCCGTCGGGACGGCCAGGTCCGGCAGCAGCTCGGCGGCCGCGGCGGGGGGAACCGCGAGAATCACCCGGTCGCCGGCGTCGAGCGTCACCGTCTCGTTGCCGAAAGCCAGAGACGCGGCGCGACCACTGGCGGCGTCGATCCGGGTCAGGCGGCGGCCAAGGGTGAGGCGGTCGCCGAGGCGGGCCACGGCTGGGTCGACCATCGCGTCGCCGATCCCCATCCGCGCGATCCACGGCCGGCAGGCATGTTCGGAGAGGAGGCGGCCGAAGACCGAGGCGATCAGGTGCCAGGACGCCTCGGACGGCGCGGTGTTGAGGGCGGCGAGCGCGACCGGGTGGAACGCCGAGATCAGCCCGCGGAAGGGCGGCCGCACGGTCCAACGGCGGCCGCTCGCGAGGTCGACGAAAGGATAGGCGGCGGGCGCCGTCTCGATCATCCGGTCGAGCGCGCCGAGGCGCCGGAGATAGGCGAGGGCGGCGCGGTTGGCGCCGACCAGCAGATGCGTCCCGGTGTCGATCCTCCGGTCGAGAACCGGATCGTGATAGCTGCGGCAGCGGCCGCCGGGCAGGGGCGCGGCTTCATGCACCCGGACGTCGACGCCGGCATCCAGCAGGGCCATCGCAGCGGCGAGGCCGGCAACGCCCGCGCCGACGACATGGACGGTCACCTGTGCAGCCCGAGCCGGCAGGCGAGCACGATGCCGAGCGCCTCGAGGGTGCGAAGCCGGGGCCGTTCTTCTCTGGGCAGCCGCTCGAAGAGGCGGCGATAGAGGCGGAGCATGGCAAGGCCGGGCCAGAGACGACGGCCGCAGCGCGCGGCGCTGGCCTCGGCGGCCTCGTAGTGCCGCCGCGCCTGGCCGGCGAGCCACGCCTTTGCATCAGGCAGGCGCGGGTCGGCGAGAACCGCGCCGGGGTCTTCGCTTTCGATCCCCGCGGCTGCCAGTGCCTTCGTCGGCAGATAGAGCCGGCCGCGCTCGGCATCCTCGCGCACGTCGCGGAGGATGTTGGTGAGCTGCAACGCCGTACCGGCGGCGAAGGCGAAGTCGGCGGCCTCCGGCTCCTCGCAGCCGAAGATGGCGATCGCCATGCGGCCGGGTGCGCCGGCGACGCGGCGGCAGTAGAGATCGAGCGCCGTCATGTCGGGCGCCTTGAGGGGAGCCGCGATGTCGGTGTCGAGGCCGTCCAGCACCATATCGAACCAGCTTCGATCGAGACCGAAGTCGCGGATCGCGCGCGAGATGCCGGAGCCGTCATCGGCGGCGAAGATCCGGTTGAGATCGCGGCGCGCGGCATCGAGCCCGGCGCGGCGGTCCTCGGCGGGCAGATCGGCATCGGCGATGTCGTCGACGAGACGGCACCAGCCATAGACCGCGAACATGGCGCTTCGCTTCGCCCGCGGCATCAGCCGCATCGCCCAATAGAACGTGCTCTTCCTGGCGCCGCTCATCGCGTGAAGAGCCAGCGGGTGCCGCCGGTCAGGCAGACCAGCGCAAAGTCGAGCTTCGACAGGCGGACCCGCGCCGCCAGCGGATCCCGCCGGCTCAGCTTGGCCGCGAGGCGCCCGGCGACGGCGACGGTGATCTCGGCCTGCAGGCGAAGCCGGCGATCGGCGATGCGCCGGCCGAGCGGGCGAGCCTGGATCAGCAGCTCGGCGACCCGCTCCAGCGTCCGATCGTAGACACGCCGAAGCGCAGGCGAGGCCCGGTCGCCGCGCAGTTCCTCGACCACAGCGCCTTCCGCCTCGATCCAGGCGAGCGGCAGGTAGACGCGGTCGAGCTGGCGAAAGTCATCACCGCAATCCTGAAGATGATTCAGCACCTGGAGGGCGACGCATAGTGCATCGGAGGGTGCCCGGGCATCGCGTCCCTCGCCATGGAGATCGAGAAGGAAGTGGCCG
>CAMDFP010000424.1 GCA_945897335.1 Asaia bogorensis
CGACAGCAAAGGCGCTCTGGCCTATATCCTGATCCAGGCGAATTCCTGAAAACGCGCGAAAAATATTCTCCCTGAGAGGCGATGAAATTGACCCGGAATTTACGGGTTCGGAGAATTATTTATCCTGCAACTACATTGTATTGATATCGCCACCGCACCATTTGGTGGTAATGCTTCTGGCACTCTCCGTATGAGAGTGCCAATCATCCCGAAACTACGGTCCTGGAGACCATTCCATGAAATTTCGTCCGTTGCAGGACCGTGTCCTGGTTCGTCGCATTGATGCCGAGGCGAAGACCGCCGGCGGCATCATCATTCCCGACACCGCCCAGGAGAAGCCGATGGAAGGCGAGATCGTCGCCGTCGGCCCGGGTGCCCGCGACGAGATGGGCAAGCTGGTTCCCCTCGACGTCAAGACCGGCGACCGCGTGCTGTTCGGCAAGTGGTCCGGAACCGAGATCAAGCTCAATGGCGAGGACCTCATGGTGATGAAGGAATCCGACATCATGGGCGTGCTCGATCATTCAACCGCAAAGAAGAAGGCCGCCTAACACGCGGGAGTGAAGATCATGGCTGCTAAAGATGTGAAGTTCAGCGTTGATGCGCGCGACCGTCTGCTGCGGGGCGTCGACATCCTCGCCAATGCGGTGAAGGTGACGCTCGGCCCCAAGGGCCGCAACGTCGTCCTCGCCAAGTCCTACGGCGCGCCGCGGATCACCAAGGACGGCGTCACCGTCGCCAAGGAGATCGATCTCGCCGACAAGTTCGAGAACATGGGCGCGCAGATGGTCAAGGAGGTCGCCTCCAAGACCAATGATTCCGCAGGCGACGGCACCACCACCGCCACCGTTCTCGCCCAGTCGATCGTGCGCGAAGGCACCAAGGCGGTTGCCGCCGGTATGAACCCGATGGACCTCAAGCGCGGCATCGACATGGCCGTGGAAGCGGTCGTGGCCGAGATCCAGAAGGTCTCGCGCAAGGTATCGACCAATGCCGAGATCGCCCAGGTCGGCACCATCTCCGCCAACGACGATCGCGAGATCGGCGAGATGATCGCCAAGGCGATGCAGAAGGTCGGCAACGAGGGCGTCATCACCATCGAAGAGGCGAAGAGCCTGGATACCGAGCTCGATGTCGTCGAAGGCATGCAGTTCGACCGGGGATACCTCTCGCCCTACTTCGTGACCAACGCCGAGAAGATGATCTGCGAGCTCGACAATCCCTACATCCTGCTGTTCGAGAAGAAGCTGTCCGGCCTCCAGGCCGTGCTGCCCCTGCTCGAGGCGGTGGTGCAGTCGGGACGCCCGCTCCTGATCGTCGCCGAAGAGATCGAAGGCGAAGCCCTGGCGACCCTGGTCGTCAATAAGCTCCGCGGCGGCCTCAAGGTCGCAGCCGTGAAGGCGCCTGGTTTCGGCGATCGCCGGAAGGCGATGCTGGAAGACATCGCCATCCTGACCAGCGGCCAGGTGATCAGCGAGGATCTCGGCATCAAGCTCGAGAACGTCACGCTCGCCATGCTGGGCCAGACCAAGAGGGTGCGGATCGACAAGGACAACACCACCATCATCGGCGGTGCGGGCAAGAAGAAGGACATCGAAGCCCGGGTCACGCAGCTCCGTGCCCAGGTCGACGAGACCAGCTCGGACTACGACAAGGAGAAGCTGCAAGAGCGCCTGGCGAAGCTGTCGGGCGGCGTTGCGGTCATCCGCGTCGGCGGCTCGACCGAGATCGAGGTGAAGGAGCGTAAGGATCGCGTCGACGACGCGATGCACGCGACCCGCGCCGCGGTCGAGGAAGGCATCGTCGCCGGTGGCGGCGTGACGCTCCTCTACGCCACCAAGGCGCTCGCCAAGGTGAAGCCCGGCAATGACGATCAGAAGGTCGGCATCGACATCGTCCGCAGGGCGCTGCAGGCGCCGGCACGGCAGATCCTGCTGAATGCCGGAGCGGACAGCGCCATCATCGTGGGCAAGCTGCTGGAGAAGGGCGACCCGACCTACGGCTACGACGCCCAGGCCGGCAAATACGTCGACATGGTGAAGACCGGCATCATCGACCCGACCAAGGTCGTGCGCCTGGCTTTGCAGGGCGCGGCCTCGATCGCCGGACTGCTCGTCACCGTCGAGGCGATGATCGCCGACAAGCCTGAGAAGAACGGCGCTCCGTCCATGCCGGGCGGCGGCATGGGCGACATGGACTACTAAGAAGCAAGCTCAAGAAGGCGCCCGACGGGTTCGCACGGACACATTGCGCATCCTCGTCCGGGCATTGTCGGGCGCCTTCAGCTTTACCGGCGTTGTCGAAGAAAAGATGGACGTCGCGCTTGTGCGCACGTCCGGTGCCCGACGTCACGAATGTCCCGTCCGTCATCAGCCTGCCCGATGCCCAGGCGACGGTGCGATCGCGTAGAAGACACGGCTGGCATAGGCGAGTTCGTTCTTCTGCACCGGGCCTTCCGGATAGACGTGGCCGCGCCGCGGCTTACTGATCCGGCCCAAGATGCCGAACCAGATATTCGCGAACTCCGCGATCGATGACTCCCGCGTCGTACGCCGGGGCGACGTCCCGTCGATGTCCTTCTTACCGCGCCTCCTTGACGCATGCGCCCACCGGCTGAATCGGCTAGTCTCTCCCTAAGGGAGGGGCATCCATGATCATCAAGCAACTCATCCGTGCCGGCCTGATCGCCTTGTGCGTTGTTGCGGCGCCGCTGGCTGCGAAGGCTCAGCCTCTGGTTACGTCGGCGACGACGTCGTCCTCGTTCGACGGCTATCGGGCCCTGGCGATCACCGCAGGCGTCGTCGCCGGCACCGTGGTCGCCGCCATCATCACCGATGGACTGATCATTCCCGTTCTGGCCGCAACCACGGGCGGCGCCGAGGTCGGTGCTGGCGCTGCGGCGATGGCCGGGGCGGCGGGTCCTGGCGCGGGCATGCAAGCCGGAATGGCGGCGCGTGCCGGCGGTTACGGCTATGGGATCTTGCGCGGAAGCATGAGGCTTCTCGGCGCGATCAGCGGCGGCATGTACGCCGATTCAATGTATCTCAACCGATAGAGACCATCCGGTGGGCCGACTGACAGGAGAACTGTCATGACCGTGAAGACGCTCGTCTGCGCCGGCCTTCTCGCGCTATCCGTCCTGGCGGCACCGCAGCCTGCCCAGGCGCAGAACCTGTTGGATCACTCACACTCCTTCGACGTTTACCGGGCCGCGGCGATCACCACCGGCCTGGTCGCGGGATCCTTGATC
>CAMDFP010000425.1 GCA_945897335.1 Asaia bogorensis
AGCCGCCTCGGGGCAGAAATTCTCGCGTCCGCGCCGGCAATCGGCGCAGCCCCCGCAGGTCCAGCCCAGCCCGGGCACGCGACACGGACGCCCGGGCCGAAACGATCGACGCCGGCGCCCAGGGCCTCGATACGGCCGATGATCTCATGGCCGGGAACGATGCCGGGCTTCGGATTCGGGAGGTCGCCGTCGACCACGTGCAGGTCGGTCCGACACACTCCGCAGGCGCCGATGCGGATCAGCACCTGGCCGGGACCAGGCTGGGGCCGGGCGATCTCGCGGCAGACGAGCCGGGCGACGTCCCCCATCGAGGGTCATGGCGCGCATCGACTGTCATCATCCCAAGTATCGGCTCACGTCGCCATGAGCTGAATCAGAGCGGCTGGGCTGGCAGGCGGCGTGCCCGGCATGAGCGCCCTGTGACGGAGATCACGTTCGAAATCCCGACTTGGTGCCAGTGTCTCTTTCAAATGAACAGCGCCTATTTGATCAGTATTTTGAATAAAAAACGAGACATTAACCATGTTGCCAAAGTCGCACTGATAGTCACTTGCAGAAATAAGACGAGTCGCATCTACGGCCCACGAACAGAGACAGTCGCAACCGAATACCCGATGACGCGTAACCTCAGCTGACTCAAAGAGAGACCCATGGACAGCAAAACAGCGATCCAGATCTTGGCCAGAATTGCCCTATGTATCGGCGTGTCGATCCCCCTCGTCGCTTTGACTTTCGAAGCCGCGAGCGCAGCGAGCCAATCCCCGGCCGCGGCGACCAAAGGCGGTAAAGGCCCTTCCGCGAGCCACGCCGCGACCTCGGCCGGCGAGGAGGACGAGGAAGACGAGGAAGACGCCGAGGATACGGAAGACGACGAGGACAGCGAGGATCGCGACGACAGCCGGCGGGCGGCGAACCTCCCGATCAACGGCTGGTGGTGGGCGCCCTCGCAGCCGGGCCGCGGCTACTCGATCGAGATCCGCCGCCAGCACCTCTTCCTCGGTGCCTATACCTATAACTCGCAAGGACAGGCAGTCTGGGTCATCTCCTCCGGGTCGATGCGCACGGCAACGACCTACAGAGGCGAGTTCGAATATCATCGCGAAGGTCCGACGCTGGAAAGCCGGGCGGGCGGGCGGACATCGTCTGCGCCTGGCACATCGCGCGACTCGGACGATGACGATGACGATGACGACGATGATGACAGCGGGACCGGCTCGGGCCACGGATCCCGAGGCAACGGATCGGCTGGAATCGTCGAGATCTCCTTCACCAGCCCGACGACAGCGACGCTTACCTGGGCCGGAACCTCGATCGAGATCGAACGCTTCAGCATCGTCGCCGACGGCGCCGCGACCGACTGGGATGCGGAGACTCCCACCCGTCCGTCGACAGGCTGGTACTGGGACCCCAGCCGCACCGGCAGCGGCTTCTTCGCCGAGATGCAGGGCGAGTCGCTGTTCCTTGTCGCCTTCTTCTATCGCACCGACGGCAGCCCGGTCTGGTACGTCGCCATGCAGGGCCTGGTGCCGGGAGCTTCAAACGGCAACCGCACTTTCACCGGATCGCTCTACGAGTATGCCTCGGCGACGTCTGCGGGGGCGGCGAGCGGCGGTAGCGTCGACGTAACGGCGCCCACGGAGACACCGGCGGTCTACGCCTTCGCGGAGGTTGGGACTGTGACGATCCAGTTCCGAAGGGATCGCCGGGCCAGCGTCACGATGCCGAACGGCGACGTGATTTCAGTCAGACGGTTCCGCTTCTAGGTCCGGCGTCGAAGAAAAGCGCGGGCACGGCCGACGGCCGTGCCCGCTGTTCGTTTCCCGGACCGACGGGAGGGACGTTCACCTCCGGGCAGGCGAAGTTTCGGGCCGCTCGCAGCGTCGCGCCTTGACCTGCATCAAGGAGACGGCCGCGTCGACGCGCTAGAAGGCGCCAGCAACCGGAGAGTATCGATGACTCACTATCATGCCGTCGTCTGGCTCGACCATCAGAAGGCCAGGGTCATTCACTTCAACGCCGCCGAGGCAGAGACCGTGAAGGTCACGACCGACCAGCCCAACCACCTCGTCCGCCACGTGCACCAGGAGCACCAGGTCGGCCTTCGGTCCGGTCGCCGCACGCCCGAGGATCGCCACTACTACGACGCGATCGTGGCCGCCCTCGGCGACACCAAGGAATGGCTGGTCATGGGCCCGGGCCAGGCCAAGCAAGAATTCTCGAAGCACGTGGCCGAGCATGCGCCGCGGCTGAAGGAGCGGCTGGTCCACGTCGAACCAGCCGATCATCCGTCGGATGCCCAGATCGTCGATCACGCCCGCCGGTACTTCAAGTCGGCCGATCGCATGCGGCCGCAGCGCGGCTAGGCGGGCTTTCTGACCAGGGCCTGAAAGTCGTCCCAGAGCGTCTGGGTGATCATGCTTGGCGTGAACCTGTACTTGTCGATCTCGCCGACCGGCGTGATCTCCGCCGCCGAGCCGGTGAGGAAGCACTCCGACGCCTTCGCCATCTCCTCGGGCATGATCGCGCGCTCGATCACCTTCAGCTGACGCGCGCGCGCGAGGTCGATCACCGTCTGCCGGGTGATGCCGTCGAGGAAGCAGTCGGGCTTCGGCGTGTGGATCTCGCCGTCCATGACGAAGAAGACGTTGGCGCCGGTCGCCTCGGCGATCTGGCCGCGATAGTCCAGCATCAGCGCGTCCTGGAAGCCCTGGCGCTCGGCCTTGTGCTTGGAAATGGTGCAGATCATGTAAAGGCCCGCAGCCTTGCTGGCGGTCGGTGCGGTGTCCGGCGCCGGGCGACGATACTCAGCCATGCAAAGCCGGATCCCTCGGGCGCGGAGCTCGGGCGAAAAATAGGCCGGCCAGGCCCAGGTGGCGATCGCGAGGTGGATCTTGTTGTGCTGGGCCGCGACGCCCATCATCTCCGAGCCGCGCCAGGCGACCGGACGGAGATAGCCGTCCGTGAGGTTGTTGGCCTTCAGCGTGTCGGCCTTTGCCCGGTCGATCTCCTCCGGCGTATAGGGAATCTCGATATCGAGGATCTCGGCCGATCGCTTCAGCCGCTCAGAGTGGTCGCGCGACTTGAAGACGACGCCTGAATAGGCCCGTTCGCCCTCGAAGACGGCCGAGGCATAATGAAGGGCGTGGGTCAGAACGTGCACCTTCGCATCCCGCCAAGGGGTCAGCTTGCCGTCGAACCAGATCACGCCGTCACGGTCGTCGAAGGGGATGAGAGT
>CAMDFP010000426.1 GCA_945897335.1 Asaia bogorensis
GTGCCGTCGGCCGGCCACCAGCGGCTGGCGCGCTTCGCCGCCAGACCTGTGCGGAAGCAGCGGACGGCATCCTCGTAGCGGCGCTGTCCGGCATGGAGCCAGCCGAGGCCGACCCAGGCGTCGGCGAAAGCCGGGTTCGCTTCGAGCGCCTGCTCGTAGCGCTGTCTCGCCTCGTCGTCGCGGCCAAGCGCGCGGAGCGACGTCGCGAGCGCCAGCAGGACGCGACCGAGGCCGGGCGCGCGCTCGAGCGCCTTCTGCAGCGGCTCCAGCGCCTCGGCCGGCCGGTCGAGGTCCGCCAGGCTGGTGCCGAGCACGGTGAACGCCGCTGTCAGGTTCGGATCGAGGCGGAGCGCGCGGCGCGCCTCGCGGATCGCGTCCTCGAGCCGGCCGGCGGACCGGCAGGCGAAGGCGAGGTTGCAGCGGATCATCGCAGACTTGGGCGCCCGGCTCGCGGCCTTGGCGAGCGCGTCCACCGCTTCTGCGCCGCGGTTGCGGCCCAGCATGGTGAGCCCGAGAAGGTTCAGCGCTTCCGGATGATCGGGGGCACGAGCCAGGACCAGCCGGCTCGCCTGCTCCGCCTCCGGCAAGGCGCCCCGCTTCAATGCGTCGGCGGCGGCGGCCAGCAGGCGGGTCCGCTCCAGATCGTCGGCTGCGGCAGGCCCCGGCCGGTGCCCGGTCATCTTCTCGCGCCGAAGATCGCCGAGCCGACCCTGACATGGGTGGCGCCACGGCGGATGGCGATCTCGAAATCGCCGCTCATGCCCATGCTGAGCTGGCCGATGCCGTTGCGCCGCGCGATCTCTCCGAGGCGATCGAAATGCGGCACCGGATCGCCCTCCGCCGGCGGGATGCACATGACGCCGTCGAGGGGGAGGGCCGACGCGCGGACGGCGGCGATCAGGTCGTCGGCGGCATCCGGGTCGACGCCGGCTTTCTGCGGCTCGCGGCCGATGTTCACCTGGACCAGCACATGCGGGCGGCGGCCGACCTGTTCGGAGGCGCGGACCAGGGCATCGAGGAGGCGCGGGCGGTCGACCGTCTCGATCACGTCGAACAGGGCGACCGCGTCCTTCGCCTTGTTGGTCTGCAGCGGGCCGATCAGGCGGAGCCGGAGGTCGGGGTAGCGCTCCTTCAGCGGCGGCCACTTGGCAGCCGCCTCCTGCACGCGGTTCTCGCCGAAGAGGCGCTGGCCGGCGGCGAGCGCGGCTTCCAGGCCGGGGGTCTCCACGGTCTTGGAGACGGCGACCAGGGTCACCTCGTCGGCCCGGCGCCCGGCCGCGGCGGCTGCCTCGGCGATACGCCGGCGGACGAGAGCGAGATTGTCGGCGATGGTCGTCATGGTTCGATCAATCGTACCCCCTCTCCCGGCGGAGCCGGGGGAGGGACGGGGTGGGGGCCGAGCGAAGCGAGGATCCGCGACGGTGACCCGTTTGGGCGCGTCACCGGTAATCCGCAGGCACGTAGCCGAAGCGCTCCATCTGCTCGCGGTGGTCGCCGATCAGGCGCTTCACCTGCTCCGGGCTGAGCTCGCGGCGCCACTGGCCGGCTTCGCCCTTGCGGAAGAAGGCTTCGGCCTTGGCCGGCCGTTCGATGAAGCCCTTGGCCTTCTCCTGGTTCTTCAGCACCTTGAACGACGACTGCTTGATCGCCTTGTCCAGGCGGTCGCGGCTGGCGTTGATGCCGAGGAAGCGGGCGATGCCGCCGAAGCTCTTGAACGGGCTTTCCAGCAGATCCTCGTAGCGGACGAGGTGGAGGCGGGGGTTCGGACGCCCGGTCCAGCTTTCGACATGCTGCGTCCACGATCCCATCAGCTCGTGCACGTGGCGTTCGGAGGGGATGGTCATGGCACCCTTGGTGCCGAGGAGCTTGATCGCCTCGTCATAGTCGATGGCGAGGTGGTGAGCGTAGGAAATGGCGACGTCGAGCGGGTTCCTCACCACGTAGATCGAGCCGGCGGTCACCTCCATGTTGACCGTGGGGTGGCCGAAATCCTCGAGCAGGGCGTTGTGGGTCTTGGCGAAGACGGTATCGGGGAACGACTTGGTCAGCTCGCGATGGACCAGCGGGCGCATCTTCGCCACGTCCTCGCGGGTGTATTCGGTCCAGGGCCGGGGATCGAACCGGCGGTAGAGCACGGTCGCGCTCTCGCCCGCCGTGAACTCCATCAGCTTGTTGATGTCGTAGGGCTGGTCCGGGTTCCGCATGAAGTTGTGCAGAAAGGCGCGCAGCCACGTATTCCCGGACTTGGGATATGACGCGAGCCAGAGAATGGCGCCCATGACCGGACCTGAAGAAGAACGATGCCGGAAAAGAAAAGGGGAGCGGCCTTAGGCCGCTCCCCTCTCAGGTACAGAGACGCGAGACTTAGAAGTTCGCGCCGATGCCGAAGACGAGCGACGAGGCCGACGGATCGTCACCGGTCGCCTGGTTCAGCTTCTGGTAGCTGTAGGCGGCGGCAACGCCGACGCCGCCACCGAGAGCGTAACCAGCGGCCAGCATGAAGTGGCTGAGCTTGTTCGAGCCGCCAGTGGCCATGTCGGCCTTGCCCTGCTGGTAGAAGCCGCCGAGGGTCCACGGGCCCATGGTGTACATGAGCGCGCCGCCGATGGCGGAGTCGTTCAGGTTGTTGCCGCGGTTGTTCTCGACCTTGCCCCACTGGATGCTGGCTTCCCAGCCCGCAACCTGCAGGAACGCATCGGCGCGGACGGCGTTCACGTCGTCACGACGAGCGGTACCGGACGGCTGCTCGCGGCTGGAGCCGGTGTAGCCGACGTCGATGCCGATGGTGGTGTCGCCGAACTTGCCGCGATAGTCGGCAGCGATCGACCACGCGTCGCCGTTGCAACCACGCGACTGCGTACCGTCGCAGTCGTCCTGGCCCTGGAGACCGAAGTTGCGCGAGCCGTGCGTCTGGTCCGGAGTGAAGGACGCGGCGAACGAGAAGCCCGAGAACGACGGCGAGAAGTACAGGATCTTCATCGCGTCGTTTTCGATGTTGAAGTAGGTCGTCGAGGTGCCGAGCGAGTAGATGCCGTCCGGCGAGTCAACGCCGAAGGCCAGCTGCGGCGAGATGTAGGACGAATACGCCTTCATCTTGCGGGCGTCGTCTTCTTCACCGAACCGGATCTCGCCGAAGGAGCCCTTCACATAGCCCCAGCCCTCGTCGATCACGTCGATGCCCTGG
>CAMDFP010000427.1 GCA_945897335.1 Asaia bogorensis
GGCACTCTCCCACGAGCCTGGGATCCTGTTCCTCGACGAACCCAGCGCGGGCGTCGACGTCGAGCTCAGGCATGACATGTGGGCGATGGTCCGCGGGCTTCGCGACAGCGGCGTCACCATCATCCTCACCACCCACTATATCGACGAAGCCGAGGAGATGGCCGACCGGATCGGGGTGATCAGCAAGGGTGAGCTGATCCTGGTCGAGGAGAAGGCCGTGCTGATGAAAAAGCTCGGCCGGAAGCAGCTCACGCTCAACCTCACCCAGCCGATGGCAGCGATCCCGGCGGAGCTCGCCGACTGGAACCTCGAGCTGAAGGCCCATGGCTGGGAGCTGGAATACAGCTTCGACACCAACGCCGAGAGCACCGGCATCCCGCCGCTGCTCAAGCAGATGAACGACCTCGCCATCGGCTTCAAGGATCTGAACACCCGCCAGAGCTCGCTCGAGGATATCTTCGTCAGCCTGGTCAGTGACCGGCGGGGCGGAAAGCGATGAGCATGGCTGCGTTCAACCGTCACGGCGTGTGGGCGATCTACCGTTTCGAGATGGCGCGGGCGATGCGGACGCTTTGGCAGAGCCTGGTGACGCCGGTCATTACCACGTCGCTCTATTTCATCGTTTTCGGCGCGGCGATCGGATCCAGGATGGCGGAGGTGGACGGCGTCTCCTACGGTGCATTCATCGTCCCCGGGTTGATCATGCTGTCGCTGTTCACGCAGAGCATCTTCAATGCCTCGTTCGGAATCTTCTTCCCGAAGTTCACCGGTACGATCTACGAGATTCTCTCGGCGCCGATATCCTCCTTCGAGATCGTCCTCGCCTATGTCGGTGCGGCGGCGACCAAGTCGATCGCTCTCGGGCTGGTCATCCTGGCGACGGCGAGCCTGTTCGTCCCGATTCAGATCCTCCACCCGTTTTGGATGATCGCCTTCCTCGTGTTGATCGCGGCCACCTTCAGCCTGTTCGGCTTCATCATCGGGATCTGGTCGAAGGGGTTCGAGCAGCTCCAGTTCATCCCGATGCTGATCGTCACTCCGCTGACTTTCCTCGGCGGCGCCTTCTACTCGATCGACATGCTGCCGCCGGCGTGGCGGACGGTCGCGCTGTTCAACCCCGTCGTCTACCTGATCAGCGGCTTCCGCTGGAGCTTCTACGGAGCAGCGGATGTGGGCGTCGGGCTCAGCCTGGCGATGACGCTGGGCTTCTTCGCCCTTTGCCTGGTTGTCGTCGGCTGGATGTTCAAGACAGGATACCGGCTGAAGAATTGAGGTTTGCCGGCTCGGCTTCCAGCGTCCTGATGCGGGCGGTCAGCGCGTCGATCGCCGCCATCACTTCGTCGGCCGGGAACATCTGCGGGATGTGCTGCGGGCAGTTGCGGCTCCACGCCGCGATGGTGAACAGGATCGCCTGCTCGGGCCTGGCGTCGTAGCCCTCGGGGAAGAGGCGGGCGATCGTCTCCGGTTCGTCGGTGACCCGAGCCGTGCCCCAGATTTTCGTGCGGCGGCGGTTGACGTAGTCCATCAGGAACAGGAAGGCCCGCGGGTTGTCGGCGAGGTTTCCGGTGGTGATGTATTGCCGGTTGCCGGCAAAGTCGGCGAAGCCAAGCGTGGTCTCGTCGATCACGCGGAGAAAGCCCTTCGGCCCGCCTCGGTGCTGGATGTAGGGCTGCCCGTCGGGCGTGGATGTCGCCATGTAGAACGACGTCGTTCCGACAATCGTCGCCGCGAGGTCGGGCGTGACTGTGGTCGGCCAGCCGCCGTTCTGCTCCTGGTGGGCATAGGCGGCGCGGGAGCCGCGCTGGGCCTGGATCTCTTTCACGCGCGGGGTGAAGGCGACGTCGGAGGAGGGGAGCATGGGGGCCTCGATGGTTGCGGCTCCCAAAGATCGGGCGAATCCAGTCTCGAGATAATTCGCAAAGATCAGATGATATTATCCCGATAAGTGAGATAATGGGCCATGGACCGGATCGAGATCATGGGCCTCTTCGTTGCCATCGCCGACGCCGGCAGTCTGGCGGCCGCGGCAAGGAGGCTGCGCCTGCCCGTGCAGTCGGTCAGCCGCAAGCTGCAGGCGCTCGAGGATCACCTGGGCGCGCGGCTGCTCACGCGCACCACTCGCCGCCTCGCGCTCACCGAGGAGGGGCGCCACTACGTCGAGGCCTGCCGGCGCATCCTGGCGGATGTCGAGGAGGCGGAACGCGGGGTCGCCGGCCGGCATGACGAGCCCCGTGGCGCGCTCGCCGTCACCGCGCCGGTGGTCTTCGGCAGGCTTCACGTGCTGCCGGCGCTTATGGCGTTTCTGGACGCCTTTCGCGGCGTCCAGGCGCGTCTGGTGCTGGTCGACCGGGTGGTCGATCTGGTCGAGGAGGGGATCGACGTCGCCGTCCGGATCGGGACTTTGCCGGACTCCTCGCTGATTGCGCTCCGCGTCGGCGTGCTGCGCCGGGTTATCTGCGCCAGCCCCGCCTATCTCGACGCTCGCGGCGTGCCCGCCCGCCCGCAGGACCTCGCCGACCACGACTGCATCACCTTCGCCGGGATCTCGTCGACCGATCGCTGGCACTTCCGTGACGAAGGGCGTGAGCTCTCGGTGCCGGTGCGATCGCGCCTGGTGGTGACCACGGCGGAAGCAGCGGTCGATGCCGCCGCGGCCGGGCTCGGCGTGGTCCGGCTGCTCTCCTACCAGGTCGCGGCCGCCGTCGCCGAGGGCCGCCTCCGCCTGATCCTGCAGCCATTCGATCCGCCGGAGGTGCCGGTCCATCTGGTCTCGCTCGAGACGCGGTTCGCGCCGGCCCGCGTCCGTGCCTTCCTCGACTTCGCCGCGCCGCGGCTTCGGTCACAGCTCCAGGCACTCGGCGAGAGTCGGGCTTTCCGCTAGGCTCGACGCGACCAGCGAGGGCGCGATGCGTATCTCATGGCGGATGCTCTTGGAAGGCTTCGCGGCCGCGGTCTTCATCGCCGCCGGTCTCCTCGCCATGGCGCTGGTCGCCCGGGTCGGCTTCATCGGCGTCGGCATCGTCGGTGCGCTGATCTGGTTCGTCTGCGTCAGGATCGAGCTGAACAGCGATGCCCCGATCGACGTGGTGCGCTCGCCCGATCTCTTCGCCCGCATGGTGCGCGAGCGCCAGTCGCGGCCCTCCGCGGACAAGGCGGCGCTGCGTCTGGAGAAGTCGACGCT
>CAMDFP010000428.1 GCA_945897335.1 Asaia bogorensis
TCCATCTGGTAGAGCGCCTGGACCGCAGCCA
Organism: Asaia bogorensis; assembly: GCA_945897335.1. Taxonomy (GTDB): domain Bacteria; phylum Pseudomonadota; class Alphaproteobacteria; order SHVZ01; family SHVZ01; genus SHVZ01. Next base: position 32 of record CAMDFP010000428.1, read on the forward strand.
GCCGGGTGGCCGATCGCGTCGAGGAGCGGCCCTTCGGCTTGCCGGCCGGAATGGTCATGGCTTGACCAGACCGAAGCGGCGGCGCGCCTCGAAGACCGCTAGGCAGGCCTGGGCCGCACCGCCGCCCTTGTTCTGATCGTTCGGCCGCGCGCGCACCAGCGCCTGCTCCCAGGTCTCACAGGTGAGGATGCCGTTGCCGATGGGGAGCCCGAGGCTGACGGCGAGAACCTGGAGTCCGCGCGCACTCTCGCTGCAGACGGTCTCGTAGTGGCTGGTCTCGCCGCGGATGACGCAGCCGAGCGCCACATAGCCCTCGTATTTCGGCTTCGCACCCTGGTTGGCGATGCTGATCACCGCCGGAATCTCGAGTGCGCCCGGAACCGCGATGCGATCGAAGCCAAGGCCAGCGTTTCTGAGCACGGCCGCGGCGCCCTCGTAGAGGTGATCGGAAATCTCCTCGTAGAAGCGGGCCTCGACGATCAGGAAGCGGGGCAGGACCATGATCAGATCTCGTGATGGGGGATCGGGCGCTGCTCGACGATCTCGAGGCCGTAGCCGTCGAGGCCGACGATGGTGCGCTTGGTGTTGGAGAGCAGGACCATGCGGCGGACGCCGAGGTCGAGAAGGATCTGGGCGCCGACGCCATAGTCGCGAAGCCCGGTCTCCCGGCCCTGTCCCGACTGGCGCGCGCGCACGCGGTCGGAAAGGCTGGTCGGGTGCGGCTCGCGCAGCAGGACCACGATACCGCGGCCTTCGCGGCCGATCAGGTCCATCGCCGCCTGCAGCTCGCCGCCGCGACCGAGGCTGGTGTCGCAGAGGACGTCGTCCAGCACGTTCAGCGCATGCATGCGCACGAGCACCGGATCGTCCGAGGAGATGTCGCCCATCACCAGCGCGACATGCTCCGCATACGAGGCCTTGTTGACGTAGACGATCATGCGGAAGCGACCGCCGTGCCGGCTCTCGAGCGTGCTTTCCTGCAGACGCTCGATCACCGACTCCGTCCGCCGGCGATGGGCGATGAGATCGGCGATGGTCCCGACCTTGATCCCGTGCTTCTGGGCGAAGGAGATGAGATCGGGCAGCCGCGCCATGGTGCCGTCGTCGTTCATGATCTCGCAGATCACCGACGACGGGTTCAATCCCGCCATGCGGGCGATGTCGACGCCGGCCTCGGTGTGGCCGGCGCGGACCAGGGTGCCGCCGTCACGGGCAACCAGCGGGAAGACGTGGCCGGGCGTGGCGATGTCGTCGCGGCCCTTGGTCGGATCGATGGCGACCGCGATCGTGTGCGCACGGTCGGCGACCGAGATTCCGGTGGTCACGCCTTCCTTGGCCTCGATCGAGACGGTGAAGGCGGTCTGGTGCCGGCTGGCGTTCTGGCGCGACATCAGCGGCAGGCCGAGGCGCTCGACGCGCTCGCGCGTCAGCGCCAGGCAGATCAGGCCGCGGCCGTAGCGGGCCATGAAGTTGATCTGCTCGGGCGTGGCGAACTGCGCGGGGATCACCAGGTCGCCCTCGTTCTCCCGGTCCTCGTCGTCGACGAGGATGAACATGCGCCCGTTGCGCGCCTCTTCCACCACCTCCTCGATCGAGGAGAGCGCGGTCTTGTAGAGAGTGGCGAGCGCCGCCGCCTGGGTCATCGGGAAGGCTCCATCTCCCGAAGCCGCGCGACATAGCGGGCCAGGAGGTCGATTTCGAGATTGACGCGACTCCCGGCCGCGAGCTGCCGGAAGGTCGTCTCGGTCCAAGTATGAGGAATGATGTTGACGCCGAAGCGCCGCCCGTCAACCTCGTTGACGGTAAGGGATACGCCGTCGACGGCGATCGAGCCCTTGGAAGCGATGAAGCGGGCGATTTCCTGAGGCGCCTCGAAGAGGATGCGGTGGCTGGCGCCTTCCTCGCGCACGGAAACCACCTGGCCGACGCCGTCGACATGGCCGGAGACGAGGTGGCCGCCGAGCTCGTCGCCGAGCCGGAGGGCACGTTCGAGGTTGACCTCGGTCCCTTCCCGCCACTCGCCCAGCGTGGTCACCGACAGGGTTTCGGCCGACGCATCCACGGAGAAGCGACCGGGGGCGTTCTCGACCACGGTGAGGCAGCAACCCGCGCACGAGATCGAGGCGCCGACGTCGACCTTGTCCATGTCGAAGTCGGTCTCAAGCACGAAGCGCCGGTCGCCGCGGTCGGCGACGGAGGTGACGCGCCCGACATCGGTGACGATCCCAGTGAACATGGCGGATACCTACGCCGTTCGGGCGTAGGTTTCCATCACATCGTCGCCGAGGCCGACCTGGCCGATGCGCCGCCAGCGCGGTGCCTGGGCCAGCCGGTCGACGCCGATCGCGGCCGCCGCCGGAATGCCGTCGCCGCCGATCACGACCGGGGCACGGAACCAGACCAGACGGTCGATGCTGCCCTCGGCCATCAGGCTCGCGATCAGCCGCCCGCCGCCCTCGACCAGAAGTCGCGTGAGGCCGCGCCCGCCGAGATGCCGGAGCGCGGCGCCGACATCCGGCCGCCCGACCTCGACGCCGAGATCGGTCAGCGCGTCGCGGCGGAGCGGATCGGTGTCGGGGAGCGCCATCACCAGGGTCGGCGTTTCTCTCGCGGTCATGACCAGTTTGGAGGTGAGCGGCAGGCGAAGCCGGCTGTCCATGACGATCCGGATCGGGGCCCGATCTTCGAAGCCCGGGAAGCGGCAGTTCAGCCGCGGGTCGTCGGCCAGCACCGTCCCGACCCCGACCATGATCGCGTCATGGTCGGCGCGCAGCCGATGCCCCTCCTGGCGCGCAGCCTCGCCGGTGATCCACTGGCTCTCGCCGGTGTGGGTGGCGATGCGCCCATCCAGGCTGGTCGCGAGCTTCGCCGTCACCATCGGCCGCCCTTCGGCGATGCGGGTGAAGAAACCGAGATTGATCTCTCGCGCCGCAACGGCGCCCTCGCCGACCTCGACGATGACTCCGGCCTCGCGAAGGCGCGCGAAGCCCTGGCCGGAGACGCGCGGATCCGGATCCTCGATCGCGGCGACGACGCGGGCGACGCCGGCGGCGATCACAGCGTCAGTGCAAGGCGGGGTCTTGCCGTGATGGGCGCAGGGCTCGAGCGTGACGTAGAGCGTGGCGCCGCGGGCGGCAGAGCCGGCG
>CAMDFP010000429.1 GCA_945897335.1 Asaia bogorensis
ACCAGGGTATTTGCAGGACCGCCGGCCTCATGTTAGACAGCCGCCTCCTTCGCGCCCCGGCGCGGCCGTTGGGGGATCGTCTAACGGTAGGACAACAGACTCTGACTCTGTTTATCTAGGTTCGAATCCTAGTCCCCCAGCCATTCTTCGCCGACCCCATAGAAATCCTGAGGATCTTGAGATCCGGCCGTGGTGGCTGGAGACGCGTGTTCGTATCCCTGTAGCACACGCGGTTCAAGATGCCCTCTGCGAGAACGTGTTCCGGCGCGGCGCCGTCTACTACGGGCGTATGCGCGTCCCTTCCGCGTTAACCACCCGGATACCACTGCGTTGTATCGTTCGGCGCCTGGAAACCCGGTTGCCTGAGGAGGCGCGACGCCGGGCCCGGTCCCAGACACATCGAGCCGAGCAATTCTTCGCCATGATCCTGAAGGAACTTGATACCTGTTCACCGCAGGAAATCTCGAAACTCGTGCAGCTCTTCCTCTGGGTGTGGGTCAACGAACTGGGCCTGACGCTATGGCGCTTGCGCGGGCCGGACGGCGACGCTCGTGCGGAGCTCGAGCAGATGGAAAGAGAGGAGAGGGAGCGCAGCGCTCAGCTTCTCCCGACGCCTCCGATAGACCTTGAACTCGACGTCATGGTGATCCTTGCGAAGCTAGGCATCAACTACCGCACAACCTCGTCCCTGGCCGAAAGCGTTCTTCAGAAGATGAACGAGGCGGATCTCGAAGCGCTGCGACAGCCTCGACGCCTGCGAGACGGCCCCGAGCGTTCGAGCCCGGCCGGACTTGAAAATGTTGCGCGCTTACCCGTAATGCCGTCCGAATGTCACTCGCATCGGTCGCCGGAGACGTATCGTGAAAAAGGTTTTCATCATCGGTATTGGCGCCGGCGACCCGGACTACGTGACGATCCAGGCGGTGAACGCGCTCAACCAGGTCGATGTCTTCTTCCTCATGGACAAGGGGGCCGAGAAGGCGAAGCTGATCGAGCTACGGAAGGAGATCTGCCGGCGGCACATCAAAGGCGATCGTTACCGGTTCGTCGATGTGACGAGCCCTGACTGGACACGCGATGCGGCCGACTACCGGTCGACCATCGAGACCTTGAATCGCGACAAGCAAGGGGTACTCGAACGCCTGATCTCTGACGAGCTGGCGGATGGCGAGTGCGGGGGCATTCTCGTCTGGGGCGACCCGTCCCTGTACGACAGCACGATCCGCGTCATCGACGTGATAGCGAAGAGCGGCCGCCACGTCCTCGAATTCGAGGTCATTCCCGGCATCAGCAGCGTCCAGGCACTCGCGGCCAAGCACAAGACGACGCTTAACAGGATCGGGCAGTCGGTTGAGATAACCACCGGCCGCCGGCTCGCAGAGGGACACCCCGACACCGCCGACAGCGTCGTGGTCATGCTCGATGCCGATACCGCCTTCAGCAAATTCGCCGATCAGGACATCGACATCTATTGGGGCGCCTATCTGGGCACCCCGGACGAGATACTGATCTCCGGCAAGCTCAAGGACGTGGCCGGCGATATCCAGCGCATCCGGGCCGAGGCGCGGCGCGTCAACGGCTGGATCATGGACACCTACCTGATGCGAAGAGCCGGAGAAACCAAGGACTGACGATTGGTTCTACGCGGATGTCCACGGCAGGATCGCGCGGCGGATGATGACGTTGAGGGCGCCTCGGCCCGGCAGATCGAACGCTTGACCGGGACCGTCCGTCACATGCGCCGTCTTTCCGCCCGGCGATCAATCCGGCACCCTGACGGCGGCGCCTCGGCACGAGATGGCGCTCCAGCAGTTCTTTCCGATTGGGTGGATCCTTGGGGTTTCGCAAACGACATTGGTAATGGTGCTTGCCCCGGCACGATAGGCGAGTAGCTGGAGTTGCTGGAGGGTCCCTGCACGTGTCGCCGCACGATCGGTGGTCAGATGCGCACAGGACGTGGTGCTCATCTCACCCAGGGAAAGGGTCCCCTCCGGCGTCACGTCGCCCGGAGCCAGCAGTATCACTTGGAGTGCCGCGTTCCATTCGTCGATGGAGGGAGTCCGCGCGTCGGTCAGAGGTGAGCGCGCCGTGCAGCCGCCGATCGCGGCCAGGACTACGAGGAGGACCCGCCAGTTTGTCATGTTAAGCCCCGAACTGTTCGTTGCTACGTAACGAGGGGTCACCTGGAGCCCCGTAGCTTACGAGTCTAGCGATCATACGTCTCGCCGCGTGTTCTTCCGCACGATGCTCGGTCTGTCCGACAACCCGGTTTCTGCCGCGCGGCTTGTGCAGGCGCAGACCGCACATGTGGCCTCGGTCGTTCCCAGGCTCGGCTTCGCCCAGGAGCTCGCCGAATTCAACCATATCCTCGACGATCCCCTCGCAGGCTTCGAGGTGGTCGGCGGCGCCGTCGAGATTCCCCGCGCGGCCGGGTCCGGCGTTACCTACAAGACGCGATAAAGGGAGAGGCATGATGGCGAACGCGCGGCTGGAAGAGCTTCGCGACTATCCGTTCGAGCGCCGTCGAAGCCTTCGGTTCCGGCGAGGGCCGCCGCGCAGGTGATGTCATAAAATTCGCACCGCGACTTTCACGCCGCGGCGCGCACCGTCGAAATGCCGAGTTCTTCGAGGGTGCGGCGGATCTTGTCGAGTGTTTCGCCCGTCAGCGGCAGCACGGGGTCGCGCGGGATGCCGGCGGGTTGACCGATCAGGTTGAGGGCGGCCTTGAAGGCGGCGGGCCAGGTGCCGGTGCCCATCAGCATCTGGTAGACGACCGTCAGCTTGTAGTGGAGTGCGGCGTACTCGGCAGTCGGCTTAGACCGGCCGATCTCGACGAGGCGGCCGGCGTCGCGGCCGAGGAACTCCGGCCCGGTGGCGATGAAGCCCTTCGCTCCGAGCGCGATGCCGGGCAGGATGAAGTGGCAGGGGCCGACCAGGATCGCGAGCTTGTCGCGGAAGCGCTCCAGCAGATGCGTGTGGTGGAAGAACTCGCGCTCGCTCTCCTTGATGCCGATGACCGGAGCCGCATTCAGGACGGCGCCGAGATCGTCGGGCGTCATCGAGTATCCTACCCGGCGGGGCGAGTTGTAGGCGACGATCGGCAGCTTCACCGCCTGGGCGATGCCGGCGAAGCGGCGCACGATCTCCTCGCGCGAGCCTTTGAGCACGTAAGTTG
>CAMDFP010000430.1 GCA_945897335.1 Asaia bogorensis
CGATGGAAGCGTTCACCACCACCCGGTAGAACCAGGTGGTGAAGCGCCCCCCCTCCGGCCGCCAGCGGTCGGCGTGCTGCCAAACTCTCAGGAAGGCGTCCTGGGCCACGTCCTCTGCCTCGCCACGGTCGCCGCTCAGCACGCGCTGCGCGGTCCTGACGGCGCGGTCGAGGTGACGGTTGACCAGGGCAGAGAACGCCCCCCGGTCGCCGTCGGCGATCCGCGCCATCAATGCCTCGTCGGCCGACTGGTCCGTCATGCGACTCAAACGCCGGCCGACCTCCTATGCTTGGAACGGGCTACCGCGGCGCTTCCTGCGCCCTCTTAGTCCGAGTGGCCGTAAAGGGTTTCAGGTGAAATTAGAACCCTTTGAATTTCCACCCATTTCCCCTCCCGCCAGGCCCGGAACAGGCAGGAGCGGCGGCCGGTGTGGCAGCACACCCCGGTCTGGTCGACCTTGAGCAGCAGCATGTCGCCATCGCAGTCGACACGAAGCTCGACCAGCCGCTGGGTCTGGCCCGAGCTCTCGCCCTTTCGCCACAACTTGGCCCGCGAGCGCGACCAGTAGCAGACCTGTCCCGTCGCCAGGGTCTCGGCCAGCGCCTCCCGGTTCATCCAGGCCAGCATCAGCACCTCGCCGGTGTCGAATTGCTGGGCGACCGCGGGCACGAGGCCGCGCTCATCGAAGGCGAGGACGGACTCGACCTCGGGTGAAAGCGTAGGCGCCGTGGTCGTCACGCCGCCTTCGCCACCCGGGTGAGCTGCGCCAGCCCGGTCTCCAGATCGGCGATCAGGTCGTCGGCGTCCTCGAGCCCGATATGCAGGCGGATCAACGCCCCCTTGTCCGTCCACGGCACGGCCGATCGATGCAGCACATTCGAGACCGGCAGCGCCAGGCTCTCATAGCCGCCCCAGCTGGCGCCCATGCGGAAGATCTTCATCGCATCGAGGAAGGCGTCCACCGCCGGCTTCGGCTGGTCCTTGAGCAGCACCGAGAAGAGCCCGGAGGCGCCGGTGAAGTCGCGCTTCCAGAGTTTGTGGCCGGGGAAGCTCGGCAGGGCCGGGTACAGCACGCGCGCGACCTCGGGCCGGGTCTCGAGCCAGGAGGCGACCTTGATCGCGTTCTCCTGGTGTCCCCTCAGGCGGACATGGATGGTGCGAAGCCCGCGCAAGCCCAGATAGATGTCGTCCGGCCCGACCGAGTATCCGAGCGCCTTGAAGGCGGTCTCGACCGCCGGCAGCGTTTCCTCGGTGCAGGTCGTGGTGCCCAGCATCGCATCCGAATGACCGACGATGTACTTGGTCGCCGCCTGGATCGAGACGTCGACGCCGTGCTTGAAGGCGTTGAAGAACATGCCGCCGGACCAGGTGTTGTCCATCAGCACGACGCAGCCCTTCTTGTGAGCTTCCGCGGCGATCGTCGGGATGTCCTGGATCTCGAAGGTGCCGGTGCCCGGCGACTCCGTATAGACGATCTTGGTATTGGGCCGGATCAGGTCGCGGATGCCGCCGCCGATCAGCGGATCGTAATAGGTGGTCTCGATCCCCATGCCCTTCAGGAAATTGTCGCAGAGCCGCCGGTTGGGGAAATAGGCGGAGTCGACCATCAGGATGTGGTCGCCGGTCTTCACGAAGGCGAGGATGGCGCCGACCACGGCGGCGAAGCCCGACGGGAAGGCGATGGTGCCGTAGCCGCCTTCCATCGCCGCCACCGCCTGGCCGAAGGCGCGATGGGTCGGCGTGCCGTAGCGCCCGTACACGTAGCCCTTGAAGTCGGGCTTGTGCGCGTCGTCCCAGGCGGCGACGCTGGGAAAGGTGATGGTGGAGGCGTGATAGACGGGCGGATTGACGATACCGTGGTTCGCCTCCGGATCGAGGCCGGCATGCGTGATCACGGTGTCGCGCCGGTAGGTGCCCTTGGGTGCCATCACTCGCTCCGGGAGAGGTCGAACGGGAAGGGCGCCATGGTGGGCGCCGCCCGGTTCAGGTGCAAGTGGAAGGAAGCGGTTGCGGCGATCACGAGCGGATTGTAAGCATTGAAACCATGAGAGGCCCTAAGGCCCTTGGGAGGCGGTAAGCGACATGTCAGCTCAGGTTCAGCGAAAACTATCCACCGACGTCGTCATCCAGATGACCGGCGTGCACAAGTGGTACGGCGACTTCCACGTCCTCAAAGACATCAACCTCTCGGTCCATCGCGGCGAACGCATCGTCGTCTGCGGGCCCTCGGGCTCCGGCAAGTCGACGATGATCCGCTGCATCAACCGGCTGGAGGAGCACCAGAAGGGCCAGATCATCGTCGACGGCATCGAGCTCAGCCAGGACGTGAAGAACATCGACCTGGTCCGGCGCGAGGTCGGCATGGTGTTCCAGCAGTTCAACCTGTTCCCGCACCTGACCGTGCTCGAGAACCTGACGCTGGCGCCGATCTGGGTCCGCAAGATGCCGAAGGCCGAGGCCGAGGCGGCGGCGATGAAGTATCTCGAGCGCGTCCGCATCCCCGAGCAGGCGAAGAAGTATCCGGGCCAGCTCTCCGGCGGCCAGCAGCAACGCGTCGCCATCGCGCGTTCGCTCTGCATGTCGCCGAAGATCATGCTGTTCGACGAGCCGACCTCCGCCCTCGATCCCGAGATGATCAAGGAAGTGCTGGAGGTCATGGTGGGCCTGGCCGAGGACGGCATGACCATGATCTGCGTGACGCACGAGATGGGCTTCGCCCGCACGGTGGCCGACCGCATGATCTTCATGGACTACGGCGAGATCGTCGAGCAGGCGCCGCCAGAAGAGTTCTTCCAGAACCCCAAATCCGACCGCACCAAGCTGTTCCTCAGCCAGATCCTGAAGCACTAGCCGCCTCTGATCCCCTCTCCCGCGGAGCGGGGGAGGGTCAGGGTGGGGGCGAGCGCAGCGAGGTTCATTCAATCGATCGTGACGCGAATTGCGACGGCCGCATGCCCGTCTGCTATCGTTCGCGCCGTTTTCCGACCTCGCTTCGCTCGCCCCCACCCCGCCCTCCCCCGCTTCGCGGGAGAGGGTTCCGAAGGATCAGATTCGCGACATGACCTCCCGCCTGCCGTTCGTCGATCTCCAGGCCCAGCGCCGGCGCATCGGGCCGAGGCTGGACGAGGCGCTGGCCCGCGTGCTCGCGCATGGCCAGTTCATCCT
>CAMDFP010000431.1 GCA_945897335.1 Asaia bogorensis
TACAGGCTGCCCTGGAAATGCTGCTGGCCGAGCACACCGGACGATCGCGCGAAATCGACCTTGCGGTCGATCGCCCGGTCGAAGCGGATCGTCGCCAGCCGGCCGCGGTTGGCGATCTGCCAGCGGCCTTCGCCGAGGTCGGCGATCTCGGTCGAGTAGAAGCCGAGCGCCAGCGCCGAGAAAGCGCTCGCGGTGATCGGCGCGATCGGCTCGGCCTCGGCTTCCTTCAGGTTGTTGAGAAGCGCCCTGAGGCTCGCCGTCTTCTCGCCCGAGTACATGTGATAGTAGAGGTTCTTCGGCTTCACTCGGATCGGCGACTCGGTGTTCCGCCAGGTCTGCGGCAGGAAGGCGTAGCCGAAGAAGCGACCGGTCCACAGCTCGGTGTAGACGTTCTCGTTGGCGTTCGAGGAATAGATCTGGATGCCGTGAGGCATGGTCCGACCGATCGAGGCGACCGAGGTGTAGCTCGGCCGCTCGCGGTCGAAGCGGCTGTCGTCGCCGTTCAGGTTGAGCAAGCCGGCGGCATAGCTGGCGACGATCGCCTCATCCCAGGGCAGGCAGTTCCCCGACCATTGCAGAAGCGTAACCTGCTTGTCCGCCGGTGCCAGCCGGTTGAGGAAGTCGATCGAGCCCTTGATCTCCATCGAGAGATCGAAGGGCTTCACCGCATAGACACGGGGCACGGCATAGGACCCCTGCGAGCCCAGGACCTTGCCGGAATAGATGGAGAGTCCGAGATCGGGTTGGGCGGACGCCTGGCGGATCACCGGGTTCCACGCATCGTCGTCGTTGCCGCCGGGGCGCCTGGGATAGCGCTTGAGGAGCACCACTTCCTTCGCCTTGTTGCCGTCGGCGAAGAACCCCCAGTCGAAGGGATGGCTCCAGGTATGGCTCGCTATCTCGACCTGGGGCAGCTTGAAGAACTCTCGCGCGATCGTCGTCGACTGCTCCGAGCCGAACCAGGCCGGATCGAGGTCGCCGACGATCGGCGCCACCGTCACCGGCAGGTCGGGGAAGGCCTCCACCGCTTCGCGCATCACCACTTCGGCGGACATCGCCCGGCGCTGGGCATACTCCTTTACCTGCGTCACGTTCCGCCAGCCGTCACCGTCTATATGGCTGTAGTAGATGCGGCGGCCGACGATCGTCGTGGTGTCGGGCTTCGGCAGGTCGTCGGTGGCGAAGACGCGGCGGAAATACTCGAACGGATTGAGGTAGAGCTGCCTGGTCGCGGTCTCGTTGTCGCCCCGGTGGACGAAATTGAGAGCGGCAAACCCGCCATTCGGATGCGTGCTGATCAGGGTCGCATCCGTCGAAGAGTTGTTGCCTTCGCGGACGACCAGGGATGCCTGGGTCGATGGATCGATCTTGATGATACGGTCATAGGCCGGGAGCTGCCGCGGCAGCGGCGTCTCGAAGTCCATCAGCGTCCGATCCTTGCGGACGATGCGAACGTCATGAGTGAGCTCGATGTGGTGCTCGTCGAAGCGAAGGCCGATCCGCGCGAGCAAGCCATTGACCGCCTCGGCCGGCGTTGGCTTGCCTGTGCGATCATTGGCGAAACCGATGGAACCGAAGACGACGAGCTTGCGTCCGCTGTCGATGAAGCGGTGGGCCCATTCGACGAACGCCAACGGATTGGGCATGAAGTCGCCGGTGAACCACACGATGGCTCCCCGCACGTCGGCGAGCTCGGCGCCGCCGGGCAGAGGCTGTTTCAGATCATGATAGGACAGCATGACGCCGAGGTGGTTGAGCGGCATCTCCGCGACCCGATGGATCGGCGTGAAGCGAATGTCCTGGAATGCATTGCCGTCATAGAGAGCAAGCACGGTACGCGGCAGTCGGCCGCCCTCGGCACGCGCATCGGATGCCGACGTCCCGCCTACCGCCAGAAGCGTCAGAATGAGCGCGGCCAGGAGGAGGCGCACGCGCATCAGGCTCCGGGGATGCGGCGCACCGTGACCTTGGCCAGGGCGTAGCGCCGGGTCCGGAGCGTGAAGGTGAGGAGGCCGCCGGCGCCGGCCTCGGCGAAGCTGTCGATCGCGCGATCGCCGTCCTTGGCGATCATCTGGTAGCGGCCGGCCTCCTCTACCTTCCAGGTCATCGCGTCCGGGCCGAAGCCCTGGACCTGAAAGGCGAAGACCTGGCGGTCGACCGTGAGCCCCTCGATCGGCCAGCGGCTGTCGATCAGGTAAGGAGGACGTCGGGCCGCCGGAGGAACATCGGCCCTCTCGTTGGCCATGAACGCCACGACCGGCTGCGGAACTGACCGGCGTCGCGTCGGTCGAGGTGTCGGTGCCTTCGTGCACGATGCGCACGTCTTGAGTGGACTCGATACGTCGCTCGTCGAAGCGCGGGCCAATGCGTTGCAGTATCCCGTTCACCAGATCGATCCCTGCCGGCTTCTCCGGCGGTCACTTACCATGCCGAGACCGCCGATGATGAACAGCTTGCGACCGCCATCGATGAAGCGGTGCGCCCATTCGATGAACGAGACGGGATCGGGCATGACGTCGCCCGAGAACCAAATCGACATTCCCCAGATGGCCTTGGCTCCGAGCGTCAGGGTAGCCATTTGGGTTCCCTGCGGCAATCTGGAACACGGTGACGGCTGCCGCTTTGCTACTGACCGTCGAACCAGGCCTTCCCCGGCGGCTGTTGCCGGTCGTTAAGGCGCACTTCTCCCGTTGTTTGTTCCTTCCACCGACACACCTACGTCACGCCGGAGCTGCCGGGCTGCGAAGTTGCTCGGTGCTGGCGCAAATCTCGGTGTCTGACATGAGTTCAGGGAGCAATGCATCGTGAAGGCGCAACACTTTTTTTGGCTATCCACCGCAGCGGCCATAGCCACTATCTGCCTGAAGACAGAGCTGGCTCCGTTTGTTTGAACAGGAATCTCGCGGTCGTTGTCGTCGGCACTGACCTTCCCGGCTTGCTGGGGAATTTAGGATTGCTGGAGGTCGCTAGAAATGGGCGTGGCCGCCTTTCCGCCGACCGCCCCGTAGCCGCCCACTTGCGCAGATCCCCTTAGGACTTCGCGCTCTCCTGCTTCCACGTTGCTTCCACGGGCGGGATCTGGGATTGGGTCTATAAGCGGAGACGCCCGCTAACCTTTTGGGTTAGCGGGCGAATATGGTTGCGGGGGCCAGATTTGAACTGAC
>CAMDFP010000432.1 GCA_945897335.1 Asaia bogorensis
TCGGCGGCCAGGACCCTTGGTGCTGGCGCAACGATCGCCGGCGGCGCGACCGCTACGTTCGACACCTTCGCCGTAGTCGCGGGCCAGGAGACGAGCTTCGCCAAGTTCCCGGCTGGCCTCACGGTCGCGCTCGGTGCGACCGGCACCCAGACCGTCACCGCCAACGACCAGATCGCATTCCGTCTGGAACCGAGCATCATGACCAATCTGGGCGCCGGCCAAGCCGTCGCGGCGGCTTCCAAGGACAACAATGTCGTCAGCTACTTCTTTCAGGTTGGCAGCGGCCAGACGGTCTCCGACCGGATCCAGGTCGACATCACGTCGCTCACGACACGTGCGCTCGGCCTAGAGTTCCTGTCGCTCAAGGATACGGTGGTAGACGGCGTGGTTCGCTTCAGCGGCATGGACAATGCCCAGCAGGCCAACTCGGTGATCGAACGCACCATCGAGCGTCTCTCGTCGAACCGGGCGAAGCTCGGGGCCAAGATGAACCGGCTAGGCTTCGTCGGCGACGCGCTGAACATCGCCGTCGAGAACAACGAACAGGCGCGAAGTGGTCTCATCGACCTCGACGTGGCTAGCGAAATGTCAAAGTTCGTCAGCCTTCAGGTGCTGAAGGAGGCGGGGATGGCGATGATCAGCCAAGCCCAGAAGATGCCTCAATCGCTCCTCAGTCTCTATCAGAGGTTGTGACAGTGCTTGGGGCGTCTCCGACGGCGGCGCCGATGCTTCGCTTGACCCGTGCGGTTTCTCCGAGGCATGAGGTGTATTGATCCAAAATAGATGAAATATTCCTCGCGCAAATGCGGCGGCATTCCCTTGGCTTCCGCCGTATGGGCTGGAAATGGAGGGAACTGGGGGCGATCTCCATCGTCTTGAAGCATTCGACGATTGTGACCCCGTGGTGGTGCTGGATACTACGCCGACATGTCCACTCGTGCGGCAATCAAGATCCGAACAGTCCGATGTCGATTGTGAGCCCTACAAATGGCGGGTTCGTCCCTCTGTTTGCCTTCGCGCCGCCGGCGGAAGAGCTGTCGCCGTCGGCCCAGGATCTCGAGGTGCTCCGCCAGCGGCAGGCGGAGATCGAGTTGATTCAGGCGCGGAAGGCGGGGATCGAGGCCGGACTTGCCGAAGCGAGCAGGACCAGGGAGATCGAGCTGGCAGCGCTCCGTATTGAAATGCACGAGTCGCTCAAGGCGATAGTCGAGAGTTCCGTTCGCGACCTCGAGGACCTTGCACGAGAGACCGAGCGACGGTTCGAGCAGGCGCTCGCATCGCTCGTCGACGCAATCGTAGGACCGAGCGGTCGCGGTGTTCTCAGCGCCGGCCTGGTATCGCTGCTACTCAACACGGTCGAGGCGCTGCGCCCGCCCCGTCCCCTGGTCGTGACCATCAACCCCGAGGAGTGGAAGTTCGTCTCCGAGCGGGTTCCGGAATTCGAGACCTTCATGCGCAAGACCGGCGTCAAGGTCGTCACCTGCGCCGAAACGGCCGCCGCAAGCGCAACAATCACGCACTCGACGGGCGAAGTCCGGGTCAATCTTGGGGCGTTCGTCGAACGTCTTGCAAGCGCGGTCGACTCAGCGTCGGCCCGGCTCGGCAGGACTGCGACAGCGAAAGGAGAAAGCTGATGACCGATCCTCGAGGCCTCTCGGAGGATGATCTTGCCGAGGTGAAGAAGCCCGATGCCAACGGAACCGGTGAGGTCGTCATCGGCGGGGTCCGGCCGACGCCGCATGGATTGACGCTCACCACGGACTCGTCCCTTTCGCGAGTTCCCGTGCAGGTTACGGCCGTGATCGGTCGCTCGGTCCTGCAGGTAAGCGAACTCCTCAAGCTGGGCCGGGGAGCGATCATCGAACTGGACAGCAAGGTCGGCGGCGCGATCGACATATACGTGAATAACCGGCGGATCGCCCGAGGGGAGCTCATCGTCAACGACGAGCGGCTGAGCGTGGCCATGACCGAAGTCCTCAAGGTCCAGGACAGCTAGCCCTAGGCGCCCGCCATGTCAGCAGAACGCTCCGCTATCGTTCTCGGGTCCACCTCTTCGGAAACGGCCTATCTCGTTTCGCGGATGAAGCCTCGTGTCGGGATCCTCGCGATCTGTCAGTCGATCGATGCGTGCCTCGCAAAGGCCTCCGACATGGGAGTCCCGCGCGCGATATTCGTCGAGTCCGGACACGACATCGGCGGCCTAGCGGAAGCGCTTCGCAGCAGCCGCATTAGGACCACCCTCATCGCGTTCGGGCGGACCGGCACCCAGGGGGGCGGCGCGGCCATCGAGGCGGGCGCGGCCGAGTTCATCGCCATTCCGGTCGATGACGCAATTCTCGACGAACTCATGAAACTGATATGGCCCGATGCGGTCCAGTTCCTGTTCGCCGA
This sequence comes from Asaia bogorensis, assembly GCA_945897335.1. Classification (GTDB taxonomy): domain Bacteria; phylum Pseudomonadota; class Alphaproteobacteria; order SHVZ01; family SHVZ01; genus SHVZ01. The sequence goes on from CAMDFP010000432.1 coordinate 2,392, forward strand.
CGACCGAATGCGCCGTGTCATGGCTCTGGTCAAGCGTGTCGCCCCTTCGGACGTACCGCTTCTCGTTCTCGGAGAGACGGGAACGGGAAAGGAAGTCCTTGCGCGCCAGGTGCACATGTTGAGCTCCCGACGCAACGGTCCGTTCATCTCGATCAATTGCGCGGCCATCCCCGACCAGCTCTTGGAATCCGAGCTGTTCGGGCATGAGAAAGGGGCATTTACCGGTGCCGTCACCCGCCGCATCGGAAAGTTCGAGGAGGCCAACGGCGGTACGCTTCTCCTGGACGAGATCGGCGAAATGGAACTGCGCTTGCAGGCGAAGCTCTTGCGCGCCCTGCAGGAGCGGCAGGTGGACCGCGTCGGTGCAACTCGGCCCGTCAGTATCGACATTCGGGTCATCGCCACGACCAACCGCGATCTCGAGAGAGAGGTGAAGGCCGGCAGATTTCGCGAGGATTTATTCTACAGGCTCAACGTCATCAACATCGTTCTTCCTCCGCTCCGCGAACGAAAGGGCGACATCGCCGTCCTTAGCGACTACTTTCTCGAAAAGTACTCGCGTAGCACGCCCCTGGGACGTTGTCGGCTGACGGAAGGGGCGCTCGCGAAGCTGGCCGCCTACGACTGGCCCGGCAACGTGCGAGAGCTGGAAAACACCGTCTATCGAGCGGCGCTGCTGACGCCGTCGCCCGATATCCCGCCCGAGGCGATGGCGCTCACCGACGAGCAGTCGGAGTTCTACGACGAGTTTTTCCAGCT
>CAMDFP010000433.1 GCA_945897335.1 Asaia bogorensis
CTTCATTGCCGGCTTGCCCGGCGCGAACAGCGTGTTCTTCGTCACGTCGTAAACTGCGATATTCCGCATCACCCACGGTTGGGCCCTAACGAAGTCCCGGAAACCGGCCGTTGCCGCACGGTAGCCGCGCAGGCTGCCATCCCGGTCGTCGTCGCTGTAGTCGAGGCCGCGCAGACACTCTAGGATCGTCCGGATGTAACGCGGCCCGGTCTGTTGCCCACCCGGCACGGCCAGACGCTCGATGACGATCTCCTTGAGCAGCCGCATGGGTATCGACGGGTCGACGCTCACCCGGGCGAAGTTCTCGGCAAAGCTTGCCGACGCCAGCATCTCGACACGCTCCGTCAGCCAAGCCGGAAAACCGGGCCCGTCATTGCCCCCTGGTGCCGCCACGCGCTCGTCCACGCTCTGCGCCAGCATGACGACGGCGAACATGCCGATCTCCGTGTGGGGCGCGTGGGCGTCGACCAGGGCGATGGCGGCGTCGCGAAGCGCGTAGAAGCCCAACATGCCGGCGTGGTCGCCCCCTCCGATGGCTGTCGATAGAGGAAGGATGTCGTCCGCCGGCAACTCGCGCTCCGAAAAATCGAGCGCCTGCGGATCGGCGAGGATCTTTCGGGCGATCTCCGGACAGCTCATCGCCGCGTGCTGTTCCAGCCGGCCGGCCACGACGGTCTGGCTGCGCGGGTAACGCCGGCAGATAAAGGAGAGAGCGTCGGCCCCGAGAGTCTTCTGGATCCGGCAAAGCTTCCCGATTGTCAGGAACGGACAGCTCTGGTCGGCCTTGAGCTCGATATGGCCGTATCTGGCGGGATCGGTATTCTGCGGGTCGCGGTGGACATGGTTTGCTATCAGCGGCTTGAGGACGCGGTTTGTCACATGACGCGTGTAGCGCTCGTAGGTTTTCTTGTCGAGGTCGATCTGCCAGCGAGTACAGCAGTTATCGATACATTTGTCGGCGGCACAGACGAAATCCTGAAGGTAGCGCGGTTGCCGGACCGGCCGGGTAACCTGGTTGCTCATGGGGGATTATCCAGATAGGGGAGCCACTGAGCTATGAGCTATGAGCTATCGCCAAAAATTGGTGACGGCCTGACCTTTAAACCGTCCCGGGTTTGCCGGAGGCTGTTTAGTTTGAGTCACGCGGCGGTCGCCGGCACCTCAAGGGCTGCATAATAACGCGCTTCGGCTTCGGCTGTCTCAATTATCCGTGCCGCACCCCAGGCTCCAGTAACCGTCGATTGTTGAACCAGTCCACCCATTAAGACCTGCTCCTCGATTTTCACACGTCGGCGGATTGAGTCTGTCAGTGATTTGAGCCTGTCAGGCTCGGTGGTGCAACGGGGCGGGGCGCGGAGCCCTCGATTGCGCGCAGTGTCCCGCCGCGTTGCCGTTCGAGACCGAAGCCGAGCGCACCGACGAGATGCCCGCGGCGCCGCTGCCGGCAAGGAGGGTCTGGCCGTCGAAACGGGTCCCCTTCGAGATGCGGTCCATTTCCTCCTGCAGCGCCTCGAACTCCTTTCCGACCATCGCACGCTGGTTGTCGGTGAGCTGATCGGAGGAGGCCTGGATCGCCAGGCTCTTGGCCCGGACCAGGATATCGGTGACCGTTCCCATCGCGCCGTCGGCGATCTGCAGCATCGAGGACGCCTGCCCGGCGTTCACCGCGGCCTGCTTGAGACCGGCGATATCGCTGCGGATGCTGGTGGAGATCGCCATCGAGGCGGCATCGTCGCGAGCGCTGAGCACGCGGGTGCCGGCGGACAGCTTCGCTACCGACCGGGTCGCCTCGCTATCGGACTGCTGGAGGTAGCGCTGCGCGACGGCGGCAGCATAGTTGGAGATTACGTTGAGGGCCATCTTGGCTTACTCCCATCCTGGAGGTTATGTTGCGCACATTGCGCTGTCCACACATGTGGACACCGGTTACTAGATCAAAATCGGCAGATCACGTCAAGAAAAATATTCGGCCCAACCGTTGCAAATTATTCGCCCGAGCCATCCCGGGGGTGGCGTCCCGGCCCGCGAGCCTTGCTGGGCTCCGCAGGCGGTTCTTGCGCCTCAGTAGCTCCGCGGATTTTATCGAACAGTTCGCGTCTCAAAATTTCAATACCTGCCGGATGGCGAATAGCGAATCGAACCGAACTCCTCTTCACATCATCGACGAAAACCTCGATGTCGTTCCCGATCACAATGCTCTGGCCAGATCTGCGCGTTAAGAACAGCATATCTACACCTTACTGCTTGAGTGCCGTATATGCCACCTCCTCGACGTCTCCAGTGGAAACGGAGGCGGTTTCCAGATCCTGCCGACGTTCTCTTGGCGGCTATGAGGGCGGTTCGAACAAGGCCATGTCAAGGCCGGGGGCGCCGAAGGCGGTGGCCGATGGGCCAGCCTTCAACGGGGCCTTGTTCGAACCGCCACAATCGCCCCACCGAGGCGTTCGGGAACTGGCCGCGATCTCCCGGCATGGTGAAATCGCCGTCAAAACGGGGCCTTGGAATCCATGAGAACTTCGAGGAAGCATATAGGAATGCCGGCACCGCCAGACTGCGCCGGATTTGCACCGTTTCTGATACGGTACGCCCTTTACCAGCCTGATGGCGAAGTCAGGCTCGACACGATCTGCCTGTAGAGCGACGACGATGGCGAGGGTGACGATTTTGCCTTCGAACTCGGCGGTCAGGGTCGCGGTCGACGCAACGTCGGCCTGAGCGATGAACAAGATGGCGGACCTAGCGCCGGCAGCCGCCCTCGGGGTGCCGCAGCCGAACGTAGCGCGCATCGGGATCCCACGCCTCGTCGGCAGGTCGGTCCCGAGGACAAGAGCACCGAAACGGACAGTCAGCGATACTGATCCTGGCACACGATTCCGGAAGGCGGCCTATGGGCTACGCGATCGCGGCCGTTAGCGTGAGAATCCCGGTTAGCCCTTGAGCATCATGGCCATGCCGGCCGCGCCGTGCAACTGCTGCTCTTCCAACAGGGTTGCGATCCTCGTCATAAATGTCGGGCTGTGCTCGATCGCACGGCTGAAGGCGTAGGCGGCGTTGACGCAGCGATCAAGATCGAAAGTCTCTTTCCAGAGGGCGTGAAGGCCGGTCAGCAGGAAGCGCAGATAGACATAGCG
>CAMDFP010000434.1 GCA_945897335.1 Asaia bogorensis
ATCGAGGCCGGCTTGCGGGCCCACGGACTCGCTAGCGAGATCGCCGAATGGCACAAAGCGCTGGCGGGCTGAAAACACCTGGTGCCGCCTGCCGCACCTACAACGTGCTGATGGCCGAAGGCCGCCGGGTCGCGGCGGCGCTGCTTGCGGTTTGAGGCGATGGCGCGGCTGACCGCCCTCGTCGTCGCCCACAACGAGGAGGCCCAGCTCGGCGCCTGCCTCGAGACGCTCGGCTTCGCCGATGAGATCCTGGTCGTCCTCGACCGTACCACCGATGGAAGCGCCGAGGTTGCGTCCGGCTTCAGCGTCAAGCTGATGGTGGGCGCCTGGCCGATAGAGGGCGATCGCCGCAGCGCCGGCATCGAGGCCTCGACCGGCGACTGGATCCTCGAGGTCGATGCGGACGAACGGGTGACGCCGGAGCTGGCAGCCGAGGTCCGGCGCGCCATCGACGGCGCGGGGCCTGGATATTTCCTCATCCCCTTCGCCAACCACATCGGCAGCCGGCTGGTCCGCCATGGCTGGGGCGCCTACAACGGCGTCAGCATGAAGCCCTGCCTCTTCGCCCGTGGCTGCAAGCTTTGGGGCCGCCAGCGCGTCCATCCGAAGATCGAGTTGAAGGGAACGCGGCGCCATCTGGCCCAGCCGATGACGCACTTCGTCTATCGCGACGTCGCCGACGCCATCCACCGCCTCAACCGCTACTCCAGCCTGAACGCCGAGCAGATGCGGGAGGAGGGGAGGGTCGGCACACTCGGTCCCAATCTCCGGCGCATGCTGTCGCGCTTCTGGAAGTCTTATGTGGCGCGGCGGGGGTACAGGGAGGGACTCTACGGCCTCCTCCTCGGGCTGTTCTCGGCGCTCTATCCGATCCTCAGCTACCTCAAGGCCCGGCTCGCCGAGGACGAGAAGGAACCGATCCGATGAAGATGGCCGACATCCCGTTCCAGACCGTGGACTGGAGCCAGGTCGAAACGACCGAGCATCCGGGAACCACGGGCAAGGCGACCTGGCGCACGCGGCAGTTCGGCGAGATCCGCGTCCGCATGGTCGAGTACACGCCGGGCTACCTCGCCGATCACTGGTGCCAGAAGGGACATGTTCTGCTGGTGCTGGAAGGCCGGCTCGATACCGAGCTCGCCGACGGCCGCCGAATGACGTTGGTGCCGGGCACCAGCTATCAGGTCGCCGACGGCGCCGAGGCGCATCGCTCGTCGACCGACATCGGCGCCAAGCTGTTCATCGTCGACTGACGTCTCGCTTCACCTCACCTGGGACGCGCTCGGTCCGCGGGTGGGGCGAGTGGAACGTCCACGGCGACGGCAGTGTGCGAGCGCCGGGTGGAAAGCTCATTCAGCGCTCGGGCGACCTCGTCGAAAGTGATGTCGACCGCGAGGTCGAAGGACACCACCGTATCGTTGAAGACGATCCGCAGACGATCTTCGGTCAGCTCCGTACGGTTCGTGCTCACGGGGGGCTCCTCCGTCAGTTTTGCCGCCTGATGGGCGGCGACGGAGGCTAGCCGGCTCGGATGGTGGCACGGCAGCCTCGGAAACTACCTAGATGCGTCCACCGGCGGTTGCCTAGGAGCGGTGGAGCGCAGCCCAGACAGCTTTCGCGAGATCGTCCTGGCTGTAGGGCTTGGAAAACAAATGGAGATCGGACCGCCGGTCGCCCATGGGCTCCGACCACCTTCCAGGGAATCTCGACGTCAACAGGACCTTGAGATGTGGGCGCCGCATGGCCGCCGCTCGGGCCAATGCGTATCCGTCCATTCCACCCGCCATGACAATGTCGGTGAACAACAAGTCGATCGCCTGGCCTGAGCGCTCGAGGATCGCCAGCGCCTCCCAGCCTCTTGCCGCTTCGAGCACGTGGTAGCCCAGGCTGGTGAGCTGTGCGGCGACGGTCTTCCGCACCCCTTCGTTGTCCTCGACCATCAGGACGTTTCCTTGCCTCGCGGCAGCCGGACCGGCTCGCCCGACACTGGAGCCGCTGGCGTCACCGTGCGCCGCTCGGCCACGCGCGGCAGATAGATCCTCACCGTCGTTCCGTGACCGGCCGCTGCGTTTGCGGTGATGTTGAAACTGCGCCGGCGCATGGGGGAGGGGCTCCGCCCACCCCTCACGGGGGGGGGCGTCGACACTCTCGGTCGCCTTTGGACCGGTATCGACGCGACGTTGTTCGTCATCTGCGGAGCGGCGAGCGTTGCATAACACGGCGGTACGCTCTGACCGCAGTAGGTAGGGTGGCGTCGGTCGCGCCGGTCAAGGCAGTTGGCGCTCTCCCCCGCCTTTCAAAAGCGGGGGAGAGTTGCCGACGACGTTTCGTCCGAACTACCGAGTGGCGATCAGAACCTCGACCCGCCCATCGCGCGCGAAGGGCGCTTCGTTGAAGGTACCCGTCCGGATCTGGTTAGCCGGCACGCCGGCCTGCGCCAGCGCGGAACGGACCGCGTTGACACGTCCATCGCTCAGATTCCGGGAAGGACCATTCGTCCCGCCGTCCAGAGCAATCTCCAGAGACGGGTTCTGCCTAAAATAGAGCGCGATTTCGTTGACCGTCGCGCGCTCGTCGGAACGAACATCGACCCTGCCGTCATCGAACGTGATGGCGCGGTACATGGTCCAGTTGCTGACGACTCCGACGACGCCTTGCCCGCCAGTCGGGCCGGTTGCGCCCTGCATGCCCTGCGGACCGGCGAGTCCGGCACCGCCGGCGGCTCCGGCCATGACGAGACCACGCGCGCCCGTCTGTCCGCTGGCGCCCTGGCTTCCGGCAGCGCCGGTATTGCCGACGTCACCCGTCGGGCCGACCAGAGTCGCACCCTGGACGCCGGTCAGTCCGCCCGCGCCCTGCGCACCCATCGGGCCGCTCGGACCGGCCGGGCCGGCGGGACCTATCGTGCTGAAGCCCTGGGCGCCCGTCTGTCCGATTGCGCCCATTGAGCCGGCGGGACCGGCTGCTCCGGTCACGCCACGAGCACCGACGACGACTGCGCCAGGGGGCCCGGCGGCTCCGGTTGCCCCCTGCGGACCGGCGGGTCCGGCAGGACCGGCGATGCCTGCGGGACCGGTAGTCCCGTAGCCCGCGATGCCTGTCTGTCCGACCGGGCCTTGCGCACCGG
>CAMDFP010000435.1 GCA_945897335.1 Asaia bogorensis
AGCTATGAGCCGCGATAGCAACACGCTGTCGCTGGCGGAATCGCGGCGGATCGCACTGGCCGCCCAGGGCTTCGCCGATCGCCGCCCGGCGGCACGGGCCGACCGCCGGCACCTAGACCGCGCGCTCGGCCGCATCGGGCTCTTGCAGATCGACTCCGTCAACGTATTGGTCCGCTCGCACTACCTGCCGCTGTTCTCCCGTCTCGGCACCTACTCTATGGACCTGCTCGACCGCCTCGCCTATGGGCGGAAGCCGCGGGCGCTGTTCGAGTATTGGGGGCACATGGCATCGCTGCTGCCGGTGTCGCTGCACCCGCTGCTGCGCTGGCGCATGGACCGGGCGGCCCGCGGCGATCGCATCTACGGGGCGATGGCCCGCTTCGGCAAAGAGAAGCACGTCTATATCGAGCGCGTGCTGGCGGAGGTCCGCGACCGCGGACCGACCGCCGTCTCGGAGCTGACCGAGGGCGCCCGCAACCAGGGATCCTGGTGGGGCTGGGGCGACGGCAAGATGGCGCTCGAATGGCTGTTCTACGCCGGCAAGGTGACGACGGCGACCCGCCGCAGCTTCGAGCGGATCTACGATCTTCCCGAACGGGTCCTGCCGGCGGAAATCCTGTCGCTGCCGACGCCGTCCGAGGCCGACGCCCAGCGCGAACTGATGGAGATCGGCGCTCGCGCCCACGGTATCGGAACCGCGTTCGACCTCCGCGACTACTTCCGCCTGCCGCCCGACGCCGGCAAGGCCCGCCTGCAGGAGCTGGTCGACGCCGGCCGCCTCAAGCCGGTCAGGGTCGAGGGCTGGAGGGATCAGGCCTACCTGCATGTTGACGCCGCGATCCCACGGCGCCTCGGCGCCCAGGCGCTGCTGTCGCCTTTCGATCCGGTGGTGTGGATGCGCGACCGCGGCGAGCGCCTGTTCGACTTCCACTACCGCATCGGCCTCTACACGCCGAAGGACAAGCGCACGCACGGCTATTACGTGCTGCCGTTCCTGCTCGGCAACCGCCTGGTGGCGCGGGTCGATCTCAAATCCGATCGTCACGGCGGCCGCCTGCAGGTGCTGGGCGCTCATCTGGAAAACCATGCGAAGGACGGCGATGTCGCCGAGCCGCTGAAGGAGGAGATCGTCCGCATGGCCGCCTGGCTCGGCCTCGACGGCGTCCATGTAACGGCCCGTGGATCCTTGGGTCAGGCCTTGAGGTAGTCGGCGACGCCGCTGATCATGAAGCTGAGGCTGAGATCGGCCAGCACGATCAAGAAAGCGTGGCGACCGCTGATGCCTAGCCCCTCGCGGGCGATGAACCATTGCAGGTGGAGCACGGCGGCGATCGCCACCAGCATCAGCACCGAGCCGAGGAATCCCGGCAGCACCAGACGGAGGAACGCCGCCAGCGTGAACAGCAGCAGCTGGGCCAGCGCCGCCCAGTTGTAGGGCACCATGTAGTCGAAGAAGCGATCCGCACGGCCTAGGCGCTCAGCGATCCGCGTAATCAGCAGTGGGTACGCTGTCCAGGTCACGACATAGGCGATCCCTTCGATCATCGCGTCGTGCCAAGTGGAGAGTGGCCCGTTGCTCTCGCCCCGGCCGACGAACATCAGCAGCCCGTGGATCGGCGCGCCGAGGATCGCCGCGGTAAAGCTGCGCCAGAAACCGTCGAGCGAACGATCGAAGAGAGCGAAGGCGGTGGTGTCGCTGCGCCAGAGCCGGACGATGCCGGCCAGCGCCGCGCGGACCTCGCCTCCGGAGGCGATCACGCGCGGAAGTATCCGTCGAGCACGTGGTGATAGATGTCGGTCAGCGCCCTGATGTCGTCGAGGCGTGCCCGCTCGTCGACCTTGTGCATGGTCTCGCCGACCAGGCCGAACTCGACCACCGGGCAGATATGGCGGATGAAGCGGGCATCCGAGGTGCCGCCGGTGGTGGAACGATCCGGATCGATGCCCGTCACCTTCTTCGCCGCCTCGCCGATGAGGTCGCTCAACGGCCCGGGCTGGGTGATGAAGCTCTCGCCTGAGATCTGGATGTCGAGGTCGTAGCGGCCGCCGATCCTGTCGAAGGTCTGGCGCAGCCACTCCGACAGCTTCGAGCCCGAGTGCATGTCGTTGAAGCGGATATTGAAGCCGGCAGTCGCCTGGGCCGGTATGACATTGGTCGCCTTGTTGCCGACATCGACGGTGACGACCTCGAGGTTGGACGGCTGGAACCAGTCGTTGCCCTGGTCGAGCTTGGTCTCGGTGATCGCGGTCAGCATGCGCAGCAGGCGTGGCACCGGGTTGTCGGCGAGGTGCGGATAGGCCACATGGCCTTGCGCGCCAATCACCGTCAGCCGGCCGTTCAGGCTGCCGCGGCGACCGACCTTCATCATCTCGCCGAGCTTCTTCGGATTGGTCGGCTCGCCGACGATGCAGGCATCGAGAGTCTCGCCCTTGGACTTCAGCCAGTCGACCACCTTCTTGGTGCCGTTGACCGACGGCCCCTCCTCGTCGCCGGTGATCAGCAGGCTGATCGAGCCGAAGCCGGCCTTGCGCCCGCCGACGAAGCGTTCGGTCGCGGCGACGAAGGCGGCGATCGCCGACTTCATGTCGGAGGCGCCGCGGCCGTAGAGCACGCCGTCGACGATCTCGGCGGCGAAGGGGTCGATCGACCAGCCCTTCAGATCGCCGGTCGGCACCACGTCGGTGTGTCCGGCGAAGCAGAAGTTTGGCTGCCCCTCGCCGAGACGGGCGTAGAGGTTGTCGACGTCGGGCGTACCCTCTTGGCTGAAGGGCAGGCGCTGGCAGCGGAAGCCCATGCCTTCCAGCACGCGCTGGAGATGGTCGAGCGCGCCGGCATCGACCGGCGTCACGCTCGGGCAGCGGATGAGGTCTTGCGCGAAGCTGACCGGATCGAGCGCCATCAGTCGCGCAAGAGCTCGTTGATCGAGGTCTTCGCCCGCGCGCGCTCGTCGACGCGCTTGACGATCACCGCGCAGTAGAGCGACGGGCCCGGCGAGCCGTCAGGCAGCGGCTTGCCGGGCAGGTTGCCGGAGACCACCACCGAATAGGCCGGCACCCTGCCCTGGTAGATCTGGCCGGTGGTCCGGTCGACGATCTTGGTCGACTGGGTGATGAACACACC
>CAMDFP010000436.1 GCA_945897335.1 Asaia bogorensis
ACCGAGGTGGACGGATCGGGGACGACCATCCATTCGACGCCGTCGACCTTGACCACCTTGCCGCCGGTCACTCCGTCGGGCGACTCGGTCCTCGGCACATAGGCGGCGTTCTTCCGGTAGACCACCTTGCTGCCGGGGACCCACTTGTCCTTCTCGAAGACGAAGGGGCCGGAGCCGATGGTCTCGGCGATCTGCTGGAAGGGATCGGTGACCGCCTCCTTCTCGCGCATGACGAGCAGCGGCTGTGCCGACGCCGCCAGCATCTCGATCACCGGACCGAAGGCGCTCTTGAGTCGGATCTCAAAGGTACGGTCGTCGAGAGCGACAACCTCGGCGACGCGGGTGAACAGGATCTGTCCGGAGGCGATCCTGGCGCCCCAGCGCCGGATCGAAGGGGCGACATCCTTGGCCGTGACCGGGGTGCCGTCGTGCCATTTGAGGCCGGAGCGCAGCACGAATGTCCAGGTGAGGCCGTCGCCGCTCGCCTTCCAGCTCTCGACCATCTGTGGCTTCGGCAGGCCCTTGCTGTCCTGGCCGAACAGCTGGTCGTAGATCATGAACCCGTGATTGGCGGTGATGTTCGCCGTCGTCCAGATCGGGTCGAGGGACTTGAGGTCGGTTTCCGCGACCAGCTTGATGACCGTTTCGGCCGGCGCCGGCGCGGCGCCGAGGGCGACCGCCATGACGGAGGCGGCGAGCATGCGCGCGAGGCGATCGAAACTCATGACGGCTCCTCCGGGTCCCTGCGAGCGGCAAGGTTATGCGAATGGAGCTCGAGACGCAAAAAAACGAAACCCCTCCCTCGCGGGTCGCGAGGGAGGGGTTTGAAACGAACGACCGATGTCAGGACTTCTTAGTCGCGTTCCACCAGACGATCTTCATGTTGTCGAGAATGCCCTCGACGTTATTCCGCCAGGCGGCCTTCTGATAGAACATGCCCAGCGGCACGTAGGGCACGATCTCGTAGAAGCGCTTCTGGAAGTCGTCGGCCAGCTTCTTGCGCTCGGCCATGTCCGACACCGTGATGAACTTCTGGCGGATGCCTTCGAGCTGCTCGTCGCAGGGCCAGCCGAACCAGTTCTTGCCGTCGCAGGGCGTGGCGGCGGTGTTGTTGGTCAGCGGGTCGGCCGAGAGCGGCCCGACGCCCCAGGTGTGGAAGATGTGCCAGCCCTTGCTGCCGGGCGTCTTCGGGTCGTCCTTGACGGCGCGCCGGGTGATCAGCGTGCCCCAGTCCATCGCCTGCATGTCGACGTTGAAGCCGGCATTCTTCAGAAGCTGGCCGGTCATCTTGCTCATCGCCGAGATCACCGCGTTCTCGGTCGGGTCCATCAGGACGATCGGCTCGCCCTTATATCCCGCCTCGGCGAGCAGAGCCTTCGCCTTGGCGACGTTGGCCGGGCTTGGCTTGCCCCAGTCGCCGACGCCGGCACTGGTCTCGAGCGGGAAGCCGCAGGCGAACACCGCCCAGCATTCCTTCTCGAGCGTCTTGTTGCCGACCATGGCGGCCAGCGAGTCCGACTGGTTCATGGCGTAGAGGATCGCCTGGCGAACCTTCGGATTGTTCGTCGGCGCCACCAGGTGGTTGGGGCGCAGGATCGGCGTGAAGCCGCCCTGGTTGATGATCTTGACGGTGATGTTCTTGTCCTTCTCCAGGATCTGGACAAGGTCCGTCGGCACGTACTCGAAGAAGTCGACCTCGCCTCGGATCAGCGCCTGCACGGCGGTGTTCGGATCGGGGATGTAGGTCCACTCGACGCCGTCGAGTTTCACCACCTTGCCGCCGGTATAGCCGTCCGGCGCCTCGGAGCGCGGCACATAGGCAGCGTTCTTCTTGTAGGAGACCTTGGCGCCCGGAACCCACTTGTCCTTCTCGAAGATGAAAGGCCCGGAACCGATCGCCTCTTCGACCTGCGAGAAGGGATCGACCATCGCTTCCTTCTCGCGCATGACCAGAAGCGGCTGGGCCGAGGCGCCGAGCATCTCGACGACCGGGCCGAAAGTGTCCTTCAGCTTGATTTCGAAGGTGCGCTCGTCGACCGCGACGATGTCGGCGACGCGGGTCATCAGGATCTGGCCGGAGGCGATGCGGGCTCCCCAGCGCTTGATCGAGGGCACGACGTCCTTCGAGGTGACGTTGGTGCCGTCATGCCACTTGAGGCCGGGCCGGAGCACGAAGACCCAGCTCCGCCCGTCGGCGCTGGCCTTCCAGCTCTCGACCATCTGCGGCTTGACCAGGCCCTTGACGTCCTGGGCGAAGAGCTGGTCGTAGATCAGCATGCCGTGACCGGCGGTGACGGCCGCCGTCGTCCAGATCGGATCCAGCGACTTGAGGTCGGAATCCGCCGAGACCTTGACGATGCCCTGAGCCGACGCGCCGCCGACGGCGAGGCCCAATGTCAATGCCGCCGCGGCGACGCCGCGGGTCAGGTCTTTCATACGCATGCTGTTGCTCCTCCGGTTCCCTGCGTTCACTATTGGAAAGTGAGTTCGATACCCCAGTCTAACCTGAGAGGTTCGTGGTGCGCATCACCCTAGAGACCGCCGAGCGCGTGGCCTTTGCCGGCGGAGCCGCCTTCGGCGAGGCCGGACCCTATGAGCGCCTGGCAGGCAAGATCCGCCTCGCCGTCGATCCCAAGGCGGCGCAGAATCGCGTGATCGTCGACCTCGACAAGGCGCCCAAAGGCGCGGACGGCTTGGTCGAATGCGTCGCCGACTTCACGATCCTGAAGCCGGTGGACCTGGCACGCGGCAACCGTAGGCTGTTCTACGACTGGGGAAACCGCGGCAACATCCGATGCCTGCAGTTCTTCAACGACGCGCCCGCCGGGAACGCGCCCCGGGACTTGGGCCATGCCGGCAACGGCTTCCTCTTCCGCCGCGGCTACACGGTCGCCTGGGTCGCCTGGGAAGGTGACCTGCTGCCGGGCGACGGCCGCTTCGTCCTCGATACGCCGGTCGCGACCGAGAACGGCCAGCCGATCACCGGGCGGGTCCGGGTCGAATACGTCCTGGACGAGCCCGCCAAGAGCCTGCCGCTGTCCGGCCGCGCCTCGACTCGCAGCTTCCCCACCGTCTCCCTCGACACGAGGCAGGCG
>CAMDFP010000437.1 GCA_945897335.1 Asaia bogorensis
GTCCGGAACGTCCCGACGCGCTGCTGCTTCTCGGCACCATCGCCGCGGAACTCGGCGACACGACGGCCGCGGCCGGCTTCCTTACGCGCATCATCGACCGCGACCCGGCCTACCCGGGTGCCGCGGTGCAACTCGGCGACGTGCTCGCCAGGCTCGGAGAGACCGGCGGCGCCGTCGCCTGGTACGAAGCCGCGATCGCTCTCGACCGCGACACGAATCGCGCGGCGCCGGCGCTGGCCCGCCTGCATGCGGCGCGCGGCGACTTCGATGCCGTGCTGGCGGTGGCGAACGGGCGAGCCACCCGGGAGAGTCCGTCCCTCGCCCTCGAAATCGGGCGCATCGGCAGGGCGGCCGCGCCGGCTCATGGCGGCCTTGCCCTCGTCACCGGCCGGGCGATGGTCGCGCTCGGAATGACCGACGACGCCCGGGCGCCGCTGCGGGCGGCGATTGCCGATCGACCGGGCGAGCCCGTCGCCGCTTCCGCGCTAGGGCAGGCCCTCGGCGGCGACGTCGCCTGGCTCGGCCGCAGCCTCGCGCTCCACCCGACCCCCGACGCCCGCGCCGCATGGGGCGAGGCGCTGCTTCGAAGCGGGCGGGCTGGCGAAGCGCGAAAGGCCTTCGATGCGACACTTGCCGCCGACGGTGCCCATGGCAATGCGCTGCGGGGCCTCGCCCGCCTCCATCTCGCTGTCGGCGAGGCCGATGCCGCGATCGGACTCGCCCGGCGGCGCCTGGCCACCAGCGCCGACGACGGCGAGGCCGCCCGCATCCTGGGCGGGGCCCTGACCCGCCGCGGCCTCGCCGCCTCCGCCATCGCCTTCGCCCAGGGTGCGGCCCGGGCCGGCCGAAGCGGCGTCGCGCGGTCTACTGCCGAAGGAATCGTCGACGTGGAGCCCGGGCAGCTGGACGCGCTCGGCATGATCGGCACGCCCGGCGCCTTCCGCCGGATCCTGGCGCTCGCGCCAGCGACCCCTTCGGCCATGAGCGGCCTGGCCTCGACCGGCGACCGGGCCGGCTCGCTAGCCTGGCTCGAACGCGCGATCCGCCTCGACGGCAGCATGCCGACGACCTTCGCCCTGGCCCACGCCCTGATTCCGGCCGGCGCCCGAGAGCGGGCGAAGGCGCTGCTGCAGCCGATGCTGGGGGCCATGAGCAGACAACGCCCGGCCCAGGCGGCCGAACTCGCCGGGCTGCTCGTCGATCTCGGCGAAGCGGAGCCGGCGGTACGCCTGCTCGAAGCGGTGATCCAGGCTCAGCCGGAGGACGTGACGCTGGCCCGGCAGCTCATCGAGGCGCAGGCGCGCTTCGGCGATGCAGCCTCCCTCGCCCGGATCGGCCAGACGCATCTGGTCAAGCGCCGGGCCGGGCTCGCCGCGGCCGCCTTCGCGGCCGCCCGCAAGATCAAGCCCGACAGCGCCCAGATCGCCTTCCTCCACGGCCGCGCGCTGTGGGACGAGGGCGACAAAAGCGCCGCCGTCGATGCCTTCGTCGATGCGGCGGAACTGTCGGGGGACGACAATCTCGACCTCCTGTCACGCGCCGGCGAGGCCCTGGTCGGGCTTCAGGCGACCGAACTCGGCCTTCGCTACATCAGCCGCGCCGTCGATCTCGACTTCGCCAATCCAGGCCGACACACTTACTCATACTTCTTCAACTTCCTGAACCAGTGCGACTGGCCGGCCAGGCTCGACTATGTCGACAGGCTGACCCGGCTGGCCGAGGCGAAGATCGCCGCGGACGACCCCGAGTTCCGGATGAACCCGAGCCTTTGGGTGTTCCTCGCCGCCGAGCGCGATCTTCTCTACCGCTCGGCGAACCACTTCGCCCGGCACAGCTTTCCCGGCATCCGGCCGCGCATGGCACCGGCGAGCGGCGGCGATCCGGAGCGCCCCATCCGGCTCGGGTACTTCTCCGCATTCCTGCATGGCCACCACATCGGCTACAGCCTCCGCGGCATCCTCGCAGGCCATGACCGCCGCGAGGTGCAGATCCATCTCTATGGCCAGACACGGGACGACTCGATCCAGGCCGCTCTCAAGGAGCAGGCCCAGGTGTTCCGCTCGATCGACGGCAAGTCCCCGGCGGCGATCGCCCAGATGATCGCCGCGGACGGCATCGACGTGCTGGTCGACCTGGACGGGTACGTGAACAGCGCCAGCGGTCTTCTGACGATCGAGACCGCGAGCCACAGACCGGCGCCGATCCAGATGCTCTACCACAACTATGTCGGCCCCACCGGGACGGACTTCATCGACTATGTCGTCGCGGACCGCGAGCTGCTGGATGCCCATGACGACGCCGGCTACCGCGAGCGGCTGATCCGGCTGCCGCCCTGCTACTACCCGGCCGCCCCCTTGCCCAAGGCCGACGTGACGACCGACCGCCGCAGCTGGGCCCTGCCGGAACGCGGCATGGTCTTCTGCAATTTCGGCCACTTCTATAAGGTCGAGGCGACCTCATTCGACTCCTGGATGCGGATCCTGCGGCAGGCCCCGGGCAGCGTCCTCTGGATGAACCACTGGGATACGCCGCGCGCCGTCGCCAACCTCCGGCGCGAAGCCGAGGCAAGGGGCGTCGACGGGGCCCGGCTGGTGTTCTCGGCCTTGGCCGACAAGCCGATGCATCTGGCGCGCCTCGGGCTGGCCGACCTGTTCCTCGACACCTTCGTCTACGCCTCGGGTGTCACCAGCCTCGACGCGCTCTGGGGCGGCGTACCGGTCCTGACCGTCCGCGGCTCCACCTTCGCCCGCCGGGTCGGCGCCAGCCTCAACGCCGGGATCGGCCTCGACGACCTGACTTGCCCTGACGTTCCCGCCTTCGAACGGCTGGCGGGCGCTCTTGCCGCCGACCCGGCTCGGCTTGCCGCTCTCAAGGCCAGGCTTCGCGCCAACCTCGGGACGCATCCCCTTTTCGACCAGGCCCGGCTCGCCCGGAACCTGGAACGCGCCTACCGCGTCGCGTTCCGCCGTCAAGTCGCCGGGCTGCCGCCGGAAAGCTTCGAACTGGCCCCCTGACACGCCCGGCAAGTCTTGCCGGGTCGGCTCGCGCAAAGACCGCCCGAAGCGCCGCCTCTCGCCCCTGAAGAGGGGACCT
>CAMDFP010000438.1 GCA_945897335.1 Asaia bogorensis
GCTTTCCATTTGGAAAGATGGGAGGCGTCCGTCTCTTCAGAGGATCTCCCCCAAGATGACCGCGATCAAGAAGCTCTCCAACAGCCGGCAGGAGGAGCTCGAGTGGCAGTGCCGCGTCGATCTCGCCGCCGCCTTCCAGCTCACCTACCAGTTCGGTTGGAACCGAGGTATCGGCAACCACTACAGCCTGATGGTGCCGAATTCCGACGACACCTTCTTCGTCAATGCCCGCGGCCTCCTGTTCTCGGAGATCACCGCCAGCAACCTGATCCGCTGCGACTTCAAGGGCAATGTGCTCGAAGGCAAGGGCGAGATCCGCGACGTGACCTACAACATCCACGTGCCGATCCACCGCGACCACCCCAGCGCCAAATGCGTGCTGCACGTGCATCCGCCGAACATCACCGCGATCTCGCTGCTGGAGAACGGCCGCGTCGCTCTCGCCCACCACAACAACCTGATCTTCAACGACCGCATCGCCTATGACGACGAGATGACCGGCCCGGCGCTGGATCTCGAAGAAGGCGACCGCATCGCCCGCGGCCTCGGCGACAAGACGATCATGGTGATGGCGAACCACGGCGTCACCGTGGTCGGCCCGACCGTGCACGACTCCTTCTCCGAGCTCTCGATCTGCGAGAATACCTGCGGCGACCAGCTCCGCGCCATGTGGACGGGCCTGAAGCTGCGCGAGCAGCCGGCCCATCTGAAATGGGACCACAAGGGCGCGTTCGGCGATCGCATCGACGCCAAGCTCAGCTTCGATGCCCAGGTCCGTCAGCTCGAGCGCGACGTCGGCACCGGCTACAAGAGCTGATATCCTTAAAGGATATCGCGTCGTCCGACGCCGGCCCGGGCACCCGCCTCGGCCGGCGTCGTCGTTTTGAAGACTGACGGGTGACATCATGAGCATGCGTCTGTTCGCCATGACCTGCGGCTGCCTGACCGGCCAGCTCTCCGGCATGATGGAGGGCGGCGAGGGCGAGGTCGATCTGCCGATCCCCTGCTACCTCATCGAGCATCCCAAAGGGCGCGTGCTGTTCGACACCGGCATGCACCCCGACCTGCAGTCGGACCTGACCGGCCGCTACGGCCCCAGGCTCGCGCAGATGTTCCGCTTCGACTACAAACCGGGCGACGAGGTGACCGCGAAGCTCCGGGCCTTCGGTCGCGATCCGGCGAAGATCGACCTTGTCATCAATTCCCATCTGCATTTCGACCATGTCGGAGGCAACGCGCTGCTGCCCAATGCCACGGTCATGATCCAAAAGCGCGAATGGCAGGCCGGGTTCGATCCCGACATCGCGGCGGCACGCGGTTTCACCCGCAAGGACTTCGACCTCGGCCATAAGGTCGTCCAGATCGACGGCGAGCACGACGTGTTCGGTGACGGCCGTCTGGTGTGCCTTCCGACCCACGGCCATACCCCGGGCCACCAGTCCCTGAAAGTGCGGCTCGACGGCCGTACGGTCGTGCTGGCGGCCGACGCCTGCTATTTCTGCCGGACGCTTAGCGAGCGCCGGCTGCCGCTGCGCGCCCATGATCACGACGCCATGCGCGTCTCCCTCGACCGGCTGGCGGCGCTCCAGGCCGGCGGCGCCAGCATCTTCTTCGGCCACGACGCCGCATTCTGGAAGACCGTGCCCCAGGCACCTCTGGAAATCGTCTAGCGGCGCTTGAAAGACGGGTCCCGCCGGTGTAGGTCCGGGGCCGTTCCCCGAGGAGCCGATCCCATGCAGAACCTGTGGTCAGACGCCGCGGCCGAAGAGGCCGTCGCCCGCTACGCCGCCAAGGGCGTCAACCGCGACCTGGCGCTTCGCACCTATACGACGCGTTTGCTCGGTGGCGTGCCGAAGCTGGTGCTGCATGGCGGCGGCAACACCTCGGTCAAAACCCGGATGAAGGACACGCTCGGCGAAGAGCTCGACGTGCTCTGCGTCAAGGGCTCGGGCTGGGACATGGGCACGATCGAGCCGCCGGGCCTGCCGGCCGTCCGCCTCGAGCCGCTGCTGAAGCTGCGCAAGCTCGACAAGCTGTCCGACGAGGACATGGTCAATTTCCAGCGCCTCAACCTGCTGGATGCCGGCGCGCCGAACCCCTCGGTCGAGACGCTGTTCCACGCCTTCCTGCCGCACAAGTTCATCGACCATACCCATGCCAACGCCGTGCTGTCGCTGACCGACCAGCCGGACGGCATGGCGATCACCCGCGAGGTCTATGGCGACCGCGCCGCCATCGTCGACTACGTGATGCCCGGCTTCGCATTGGCGAAGATGGCCGGCGATGCCGCCGCCAAGGCGCCGAAGGCCGAGGGGCTGATCCTCTACAAGCACGGCATCTTCACCTGGGGCGAGACCGCCAAGGCCGCCTATGACCGGATGATCGAGCTGGTCGGCATGGCCGAAGCCCGCCTTGCCAAGGGCCGGAAGACCGCGACCCAGGTGAAGCTGCCGGCGAAACTCGCCAGCGTCGCCGACGTGGCGCCGATCCTCCGCGGCCTGATGGCGATCCCGGTCGCCCCCGACGACGGCATCTGGAAGCGCTGGGTGCTGGAGTTCCGGACATCCGACAACGTCCGGGCCTTCGTCGGCGGCACCGATGTCGCCCGCTATGCCCAGGCCGGCACGGTGACGCCCGACCACGTCATCCGCACCAAGCCGAAGCCGCTGATCCTGCCGGCGCCCAAGGCCGACGACCTGAAAGGCTTCGCCGAGGCGACCAAGGCCGCGCTCGCCGACTACGACGCCGACTACAAGGCCTACTTCACCCGCAACAACGCCAACTCCACGCCGAAGAAGACCATGCTGGATACGGTGCCGCGCGTGGTGCTGGTGCCCGGGCTCGGCCTCTTCGCGCTGGGCAAATCCTCGAAGGACGCCAAGGTCAATGCCGACGTCGCCGTGAACGCCGTCGATGCCATCCTCGATGCCGAGGCGATCGGCACCTTCGAGAGCATCTCCGAACGTGACCTCTTCGACGTCGAATACTGGTCCTTGGAACAGGCGAAGCTGGGCAAGGACGCCGAGAAGCGCTTCGCCCGGCAAGTCGTGGTCGTCACCGGCGGCGCGTCGGGCATCG
>CAMDFP010000439.1 GCA_945897335.1 Asaia bogorensis
GGATCAGCGCTTCCATCGAGCGCTTCATGTCGCCCCGGAGCGGCGGCGTCACCTTGTGGTCCTGGTTCACGGACGGCCCTGACGGCATCTTCTCGCAGCATTGCCGGATGATGCGCAGCGACTGGCGCATCTCCTCCATGCGGACCAGATAGCGGTCGTAGCAGTCGCCGTTCTTGCCGATCGGGATGTCGAAATCCATCTCGGCGTAGGCATCGTAGGGCTGCGCCTTGCGGAGATCCCAGGCGAGACCCGAGGCCCGCAGCATGGGGCCGGTGAAGCCCCAGTCGACGGCCTCCGCCGCGGTGACCGTGCCGATGTCGACCAGCCGCTGCTTGAAGATGCGGTTTCCGTCGAGCAGGTCCGACATGTCGGCGATGATCTTGGGAAACTCGTCGGCCCACTTCATCACGTCGTCGAGCAGTCCGGCCGGCAGGTCCTGGTGCACGCCGCCGGCACGATAATAGGCGGCATGCAGTCGCGCACCCGACACCCGCTCGTAGAATTCCATCAGCAGCTCGCGCTGCTCGAAGCACCAGAGCATCGGCGTCATCGCACCGACGTCGAGGGCGTAGGCAGGCACGTTGAGCAGGTGGTTGAGGATGCGGGTGATCTCGTCGAACAGCACCCGGATATATTGGCCGCGCTTCGGTACCTCGATCCCCATCAGCTTCTCGACGGCAAGCACGAAGGCGTGCTCCTGGGCCATCGGCGAGACGTAGTCGAGGCGGTCGAAATACGGGATCGCCTGGGTGTAGGTCTTGTACTCGATCAGCTTCTCGGTGCCGCGGTGAAGCAACCCGATATGCGGATCGATCCGCTCCACCACCTCGCCGTCCATCTCCATGACCAGGCGCAGGACGCCGTGGGCCGCCGGGTGCTGCGGCCCGAAATTGATGGTCATCGGCTTGATCTTGGCTTCGGCCACCTTAGGTCTCTTTCCCCCCGGTCAGCGCGGTGTCAGTGGGTCGCCTTCTCGTCGCCCGGGAGCTGGCGGGTCATGCCCTCCCACGGCGACAGGAAGTCGAAGGTGCGGAAATCCTGTGACAGTTTCACCCGGTCGTAGACCACGCGCTTCTGCTCGTCGTCGTAGCGGACCTCGACATGGCCGGTCAGCGGGAAGTCCTTCCTGAGCGGATGGCCGTCGAATCCGTAGTCGGTGAGCAGCCGGCGCAGATCCGGGTGGTCGGAGAAGGCGACGCCGTAGAGATCCCAGGTCTCGCGCTCGTACCAGCCGGCGGCGCTGAAGACCGAGACCACCGATGGCACCGGCGTCTCTTCGTTCGTCCTGACCTTGACGCGGATGCGGCGGTTCCCGGTGAGGCTCAAAAGATTGTAGACGACGTCGAAGCGCTGCGCCCGCTCGGGAAAATCGACGCCGCAGATATCGACCAGCATCTTGAACTGGCAGGCGGGATCGTCGCGGAGGTATGTGAGCGTGCGGACGACGGCGTCGCCCTTGACCACGAGCATCAGTTCGCCGAGGCGCATGTCGACCTCGTCGACCTCGGCCGGCAATGCGGCTTTGATCGCGTTGCCCAGGTCCCGCAGCGCTTCGCTCATCTCAAGGCCTCTTCTAGCGGGCGATCGTGCTGGTGCGCCGGATCTTCTTCTGCAGCTGCAGGATGCCGTAGAGCAGCGCCTCCGCCGTCGGCGGGCAGCCCGGCACGTAGATGTCGACCGGCACGATGCGGTCGCAGCCCCGCACCACCGAGTAGGAATAATGATAATAGCCGCCGCCATTGGCGCAGCTGCCCATCGACAGCACCCAGCGCGGCTCGGCCATCTGGTCGTAGACCTTGCGGAGAGCCGGCGCCATCTTGTTGGTCAGCGTGCCGGCGACGATCATCACGTCGGACTGGCGCGGGCTCGGCCGGAAGAAAATGCCGAAGCGGTCGAGGTCGTAGCGCGAGCAGGCCGTGTGCATCATCTCGACGGCGCAGCAGGCGAGGCCGAAGGTCATCGGCCAGAGCGAGCCGGTACGGGCCCAGGCCACCAGCTTGTCGACCTGGGCGATGACGAATCCCTTGTCCGACAGTTCGTCGGTGACCGAGCGCAGCAGCTTGTCCTGAACGGGACCGGGCGCCACGGGCGTGCCGAGGGTGGTCACTCCCATTCCAGGGCTCCCTTTTTCCATTCGTAGACGAAGCCGACGGTCAGGACGCCGAGGAAGGTCACCATCGACCAGAAGCCGAAGACGCCGATGTCGCCGAGCGAGATCGCCCAGGGGAACAGGAAGGCGACTTCAAGGTCGAAGATGATGAAGAGGATGGCGACCAGGTAGTAGCGGACGTCGAACTTGGAGCGGGCGTCGTCGAAGGCCTCGAAGCCGCACTCGTAGGCCGAGAGCTTCTCGGGATCCGGGTGCTGCCGGGCCAGGATAAACGACGCGAGAACGGCCGCGCCGGCCACCGCCACGGCAACGCCGAGAAAGATCAGGATCGGTAGATATTCTCTCAGCAGGTCTTCCATCGGCCGTCCCCCGACGTTCCGAATCCAAAAGCACTATATCGACGGCCAAGCCCTTGTGAAAGCCCTGGCTTACAAGGGAAAACCGCTCTCGGGAGCGGTCCCGGCGGGGGCCCGCCAGAGGTCTTTTCGAGATGGCGCGAGCGACGGGACTTGAACCCGCGGCCTCCGGCGTGACAGGCCGGCGCTCTAACCAACTGAGCTACGCCCGCAAACCCGTCTCGAAGAGAGCCGGTCGTTTACCTGTGCCCTTCCCGGGTGTCAAGGAAAGAGGGCTTTGGGTACAGCCGGATAATCGATGGAAACGCCCGGCACTTGCCGGGCCTGCGACCCTATGTCCACATGCCGCCCATGCAAAGGTACTGGTGGGCTCCATCTGTCGTCATCCTGGCCCTGCTGGCGCTCGGCCCTCTCCTCTCCGGCCGCGTGATCCCGCCGATCGTCGGCTTCGGGCTTTTCGTTCTCGCCGGGCTGGCCGGCCTCCTGATCGGGCTGGGATTCGCCGTCGCCGGATCCATCGGCCGCCTCCGCCGGCGTCCGTGGACAAAATGGGCGCTGGCCACCGCCGCCATCCCCCTCGCCGTCGGCCTGATCTTCCTG
>CAMDFP010000440.1 GCA_945897335.1 Asaia bogorensis
GGGAGGGTTGGGGTGGGGGGTAGACGCCACTCCGAGGGAAACGAGACGACTCAGTTCATCACCTTCTTCTCGTACGACACCAGGATGTCGTCGAAGTACTCCTTGATCGGGAACGACTTGCCCTTGGTCGCCAGATCGTTCGGGGTCACGTCGACGAACAGCTTGTTCCAGGTGGCGTCGTCGAGCTGGCTCTTGACGTGCTGGGCGTCGATGCCGGGGTACCAGTTGAACTTCTTGACGATGCCTTCGGCCTGCACCGCCGGGCTGGTGGCGAGCTCGACGAACTTCTTGGCGGCATCCATGTTCGCGGCCTTGGCCGGGATCACGTAGTACATCGGCTGGCCGGGCATGCCGGGACCGATCAGCGAGAGCTTGGTGGTCGGCGGCAGCTTCCCGTCGGCGATCCAGGAATAGAACATGTCGACCCAGACCGGGCCCATGGCAATCTCGCCGCGGTTCAGCATGTCGAGCGTGCCGGCGTTGCCGGGAGTGATGGTCGCGGTCTTGTTGAACTCCTTCAGCTTGGCCAGCGCCGGGTCCCAGTTGGCCGCGACTTTGGCGTCGTAGGGGCCGCTGGTCAGCTGCTCGGGGTTCGGCGCGTTGGCATAGACCCAGCCGACGACGAAGCTGACGCCGGACATGCCGCCCTTGATGCCGTTGTAGCCGAACTGCTTCGGGTTGGCCTTCGACCATGCCTCGATGTCGGCATAGGTCTTGGGCGGAGTCTTCACCAGCATCGGATTGTAGGCGATGGCGGTCTGGCTCTGGAACATCGGGATGACGTAGCCCTCGACCTTGGCGCCGAGCGCGTTCTTCGACGACTCCGAGGTCGTCAGCTTGCCGCTCGCGATGTCCTTGGTATAGGGCGCGAGCAGGCCTGCCTTCACCATGTCGCCGGCCATCTTCTGGTGCACGACGGCGACGTCGACGTCCCACGCCGCCTGCGCCTTCTGGGCGTCCAGCTTCTCGGCGATCTTCTGCGAGCCGGCATCGCCGGGGCCGGTGCCGACGGCACGGACCGAGACGTTGGCGTTCGCCTTCTCGAACATCGGTCCGAGATAGTCCTTGATGTAGTCGACCATATTCTGGTCGCCGGCGGTGGCCACGTTGAGCGTGACCTTCTGCGCCATCGCGCCGGCAGGCGCGAGGGCGAGCGCGAGAGCCGCGGCCGTCGCAAGCTTGAATGCACGTTTCATATGATCCTCCTTGGTGAGCGGAACTTCAGACACGATCCGCCGGCAAACCGGCGGCGAACAGATGCAGCGACGACAAGGGCAGGCCGATGCCGACGGCGTCCCCGACCCCGAGCCGGCGGGTGTCGTCGACCATGAAATGCTGGGAGCCGACGGCGATGCCGTAGCGCCAGTGGCCGCCGGGATATGAAGCCTGGGCAATGCGGCCCCTGAGCACGAGCATGCCGGGATCGGCCGCGTCGGGCGCGCCGAGGCTCGCCGCCTCGCCGCGAAAATGCGCGATCACGTGGGCGCCGGCCGCGCCTGAGATGCTGTCATGAGGCACGCGGATCTCGTTCGAGAGATCGCCGGCGCCGAGTACGATCCGGTCGCCGTCGCTGCGGGCGGCCAGGCGCACGACGTTGCCGGCGCCCATGAACGAGGCGACGAAGGCCGAGGCCGGTCGGTTGTAGACCTCCTCAGGTGCGCCCACCTGGGCGATCTCGCCGGCATCCAGGATGACGATGCGGTCGGCCATCACCATCGCCTCCTCGCGGTCGTGGGTCACGTGGATGGCGGTGATGCCGAGCTTGTTCTGCAGCGCCTTGATCTCGTGGCGCACGTCTTCGCGGATGCGGGCGTCCAGGTTCGACAGCGGCTCGTCCAGGAGCAGGATGCGAGGGTCGATCGCGAGCGCGCGGCCGAGCGCGACGCGCTGGCGCTGGCCGCCGGAGAGCTGCGTCACCATCCGGTCACCGAGCCCGTCCAGCTTCAGCATCGCCAGCATATGGCTCACCCGCTCGGCGATGCGCGGCTTATCCCAACCGCGGAGCTTGAGTCCGTAGCCGATGTTGCCGGCCGCGGTCATGTGCGGCCAGAGGGCATAGGACTGGAAGACCATTGCCATGTCGCGCTTGTCCGGCGGCAGGCTGGAGATATCGCGGCCGTCGACCAGGATGCGGCCGCCGGCGACGGGGACGAATCCCGAGATGGCGCGGAGCAGCGTGGTCTTGCCGCAGCCTGACGAGCCCAGCAGGGCCACGAACTCGCCCGGCCTGACGGCCAGCGAGACGCCCTTCAGCACCTTGACCGCGCCGTAGGCGGCC
The DNA here is from genome assembly GCA_945897335.1 of Asaia bogorensis. GTDB lineage: Bacteria > Pseudomonadota > Alphaproteobacteria > SHVZ01 > SHVZ01 > SHVZ01. Next base: position 2,279 of record CAMDFP010000440.1, read on the forward strand.
TCGACACGGTCGATCTCCAGCGACGCGCCGGCCATCCAGATAAGTCCTCCCCGCTCACCCGCTCTTTACGGCCGGTTTCGCGACGGTTTCATGACATGACAGTTTTGTTAAAGTCTGACAGGGGCGCCCGGCGGCGGCAAGCCGGGACCGGTTGTCGCGTCTCCCTTACGAGGATACCGTGGGGCCATGACGTCGCCCGTCACCCACCGCCGCTGGGTCGCCTGGGGAACCATCGCGGCCATCGCCTTCCAGGCGCTGGTGCTGGTCCTGCAGACGCCGATGGAGGTCGCCCGCGGCCTCGGCGCGACGGTGGCGCAGGTCGAGCATTGCGAGACCGAGGGGCAACCAGCCGGGCACCACGGCGGTCCAGCGAAGCCTGGCGATGCCTGCTCGCTCTGCCTCGGCATTCAAATCGCCGGCCATGGCGTGGTGCCGGTGGCTCCGGCCCTGCCGATTCCGGTCCTGGAACCGGAGCCGTCGATCCTAGTCTCCGCGATCGAGGTTCCTGGTCTCGCTCGCCGCACCCCGCAGAACCCGCGCGCCCCACCCCTCCCGGTCTGATCCCCGTCACCCTCGTTCTTCCGATCAGACTCGAAGGAGATTCCCATGCGCGCTCTCAGCGCCGTCGTCGTCGTGCTCGCCGCGCTTGCCCATCCGGCGACCGCGCACGTCACCCTCGAAACCCAGCAGGCCGTCGCCGGCTCGACCTACAAGGCGGTTCTCCGCGTGCCGCATGGCTGCGGTCCCTCGCCGACCCA
>CAMDFP010000441.1 GCA_945897335.1 Asaia bogorensis
CATGCCCTCCGTGCGCATCCAGGATAACCTGCAGCTCCCGTCCAACACCTATGTGGTGCGGGTGAAGGAGGTCGAGGCCGGCCGCGGCGATCTCCGCACCGGCATGCTGCTGATCATGGATCCGCGCGGCGGCAAGATCGCCCTCTCCGGCGAGGAAACCAGCGAGCCGACCTTCGGGCTGCCGGCGATGTGGGTGAACGCCGCCATGCGCGAGGAGGCGATGTTCAAGGGTTATACCGTCGTCGAGCCACCGACCGTCATCACCACGCACCTGACCGAGGTGGTGAAGGACAACATGCCGGACCTGCTCTCGTATTCCGAGACGCAGAAGCTGCTCGACGAATGCGGCTCGCATCACCAGAAGCTGGTCTCCGACGTCGTACCCTCGCAGATCACCGTCGGCGGCCTGCAGCGGGTGCTGCAGAACCTCCTGGCCGAACGCGTCTCGATCCGCGACCTGCCGACGATCCTGGAGGCCATCTCCGAGGGCTCCAGCCTGTCGCGCAACATCGGCTACATCACCGAGCATGTCCGCACCCGGCTCGCCCGCCAACTCAGCGACCAGTACTCCGCCGATCAGGGTTACATCCCGCTCCTCACCATGTCGCCGGAATGGGAGCAGGCCTTCGCCGAGTCCCTCGTCGGCCAGGGCGAGGACCGGCAGCTGTCGATGGCGCCGTCGCGCCTCCAGGAATTCATGCAGTCGGTCCGCACGACCTTCGAGCGCTATGCCATGATGGGCGAGATCCCGGTGCTTCTGACCAGCCCCGGGGTCAGGCCATATGTGCGCTCGATCATCGAGCGGTTCCGTCCGGCCACCGTGGTGATGTCGCAGAGCGAGATCCATCCGAAGGCACGGATCAAGACGCTCGGTCAGATCTGAGGGGATAGCAGCCGCCCATGCGTCTCAAGACCTTCAACGCGCGCACCATGTCGGAAGCGATGAAGATGGTGCGCGACCATCTGGGCGAGGACGCGATCATCGTCTCGACCCAGCGGGGAGAGGGCGGCAAGGGCGTCCGGCTGACCGCTGCTCTCGACGGCGCCGACCCGGAGTTCGACGGGGCACCGGAACCGACGTCGAACAAGCCCGCCGCCAAGAAGCGCGACACGGTCGAGTATCTCTCGGATGCGCTCTCCCGCCACGGCGTTCCGCCCAACCTGGCCGAGCGCATGCTGCGAAGCGCCACCACGCTCGGCATCGACGATCCGATCCTGGCGCTGGCCGGCGCGCTCGACGACGTTTTCTCGTTCCAGCCGCTCAACGACGCCAAGCCGCAGAAGCCGATCATGCTGATCGGCCCGCCAGGCCAGGGGAAGACCTTGACGGTCGCCAAGATCGCCGCCCGTGCGGCGATGGCCAGGCGTCCGTTCCAGCTCATCACCACGGACACCGAGCGGGCCGGCGGCTTCGAGCAGCTTCAGGTCTTCGGCAAGGCGCTCCGGAGAGACGTCATCAGGATCGACACCTCCCAGCGCCTGAAAGAGACGCTCGCCGGCATCCGCAAGGACACGCTGACGATCGTCGACACCGCCGGGCGCAACCCGTTCAGCCCGGACGACATGGGCATCCTCCGCCCCTTCGTGCTGGCAGCCCAGGCCGATACCTGCCTGGTGATGGCCGCCGGGTCGGACCCGCTGGAGGCGGCCGAGGTCGCCCGCGCTTTCGCCGAGTTCGGCGCCACTCGCCTGATCATCACACGCCTCGATCTCGCCCGTCGCCTCGGCAGCCTGCTGGTCGCAGCCGAGGCCGGGCGGTTGAAACTCGCGGATGCTAGCGTCACATCTGCCGTGGTCGACGGTCTCAACCCGCTCAATCCGGTAGCAATGGCCCGACTCTTGCTTCCAGACCTGGTGGCCGAAGAGGCTGCCGCTCCTCTCAAGCGAGCCTACTCATGACGATCGCGACCCCCGCTTCAGCGCCTCGCCCCGCCCTTTTGACGAAAGGGAGGAACGTCATCGCCGTCGCGTCCGGCAAGGGTGGTGTCGGCAAGACCTGGTTCTCGATCACCCTTTCCCACGCGCTGGCCCGCGCCGGCCGCAGGACATTGCTGTTCGACGGCGATCTCGGCCTCGCCAATGTCGACATTCAGCTCGGCCTCACGCCCGACCGCGACCTCGGCGGCGTCGTCACCGGCCGCATCGGGTTGCATCAGGCGGCTGCCCGCTTCGAACTCGGCGGCTTCGACATCATCGCCGGCCGCTCCGGCACCGGCTCGCTCGCGACGCTTCCGGCCCAGCGCCTGGCCCAGCTCGGCGGCGAAATCGTCGAGGTCGCCAAGCAATACGACAAGGTCGTGCTCGACCTCGGCGCCGGCCTCGACCGAACGGTCAGGCTTCTGGCCGCCGCGGCCGGAACGACACTGGTCGTGACCACGCCCGAGCCGACGGCGCTCACCGACGCCTATGCCTACATCAAGGTGACCCACGCCGACGAGCCGACGGCCGACCTCCGCGTGCTGGTCAACATGGCCGGCTCCATCGCCGAGGGCCAGCGCACCTACCAGACCCTGCTCAAAGCCTGCCAGGGCTTCCTCAAGATCTCGCCGCCGCTCGCCGGCGTGGTCAGGCGAGACAAGAAGGTCGCGGACAGCATCCGCAAGCAGTCGCCGCTGCTCACCATGTTCCCGACCTCGGAGGCTGCCCAGGACATCGAGGCCGTGGTCGACCGCCTCCTGGAGACATGAGCAGCATCGCGCCGTCGCCGCCGGTCACCCCGGCGCAAACCGCAGCGACGGCGCCCCAGCCGACACCGCCACCGACCGACACGGCGGCCAAATCCACTGCCCAGGCACCGCAGACCCCGTCCACCTCGCCTCTCGCCGACGCGCCCGAACCCGCGGTGGTGACAGGGCCCCGCCAGGCCTCGCCCCAGCCGCAGCCAACAACTCTTGCCCCCGGAGCCGTGGTCACCGCGGTCCTCGAGCAGCCGGCGCCGGCGCCTCCGATCGTGGTCTCGGCCGAGGCCGAGGCACCGCCCCCGGCCGCGCCGCCTGCGACGGCCGACGACGCCCTGCCTCCTCAGACACAAGC
>CAMDFP010000442.1 GCA_945897335.1 Asaia bogorensis
AAGGAAGAGATCCATCAGGTGATGGACGACCTTCGGGCCGCGGATGTCGACTTCCTCACCATCGGCCAGTACCTGCAACCGACGCCGAAGCATCATGCGGTGATGTCCTTCGTCACGCCGGTTGAGTTCGACGCCTACAAGACGATGGCGATGGGGAAGGGCTTCCTGCTGGTCTCGGCCTCGCCGCTGACGCGTTCCTCGCATCACGCGGGCGAGGATTTCGAGCGGCTGCGCGCGGCTCGGCGGGCGCGTCTCGCCGCCGCCGACTAAGGTGCCGACCCACGCCGAGAAGCGGCTGCTGCCGTATACGCCCGATCAGCTCTACGCCCTGGTCGCCGACATCGAGCGCTATCCCGACTTCCTGCCCTGGTGCCTGGCGGCCCGCATCAACAAGCGCGAGGCCGATACGATCTGGGCGGACCTGATCATCGGCTTCAAGATGATCCGCGAGCGCTTCACCTCGAAGGTAAAGCTGAGCCCGGAGGAGCGGCGGATCGACGTCGCCTATACCGATGGACCGTTCAAGTATTTGAACAACCACTGGATCTTCAATCCGCAGCCGAACGACCAGTGCGAGATCGACTTCTTCGTCGATTTCGAGTTCAAGAACCGCATGCTTCAGGGGTTGATGAGCGTCCTCTTCGACGAGGCCGTGCGCCGCATGGTCAACGCATTCGAAGCCCGCGCCAAGGTGCTCTACGGCTCGCCGTCGTCCGGGTCCTGACCCGAAGAGTCCCTGATCATCTGGAAAGCGCGCTCGACGGTGGCGCGGCGGACCTCCTTGCGGTCGCCGGGGAAGACATGCCGTTCGTGCTTCGTCTCGAAGCCATGGCCGGCGACGGCGAGGTGGACGAGGCCGACCGGCTTGGTCGGGGTGGCGCCGCCGGGTCCGGCGATGCCGGTGACGGCGATTGCGAGCTCGGCCCGGCTGCGGGCGAGTGCTCCCTCGGCCATGGCGCGGGCCACCGGCTCGCTCACCGCGCCATGCTGGGCGAGGTCTGCCTGCGCCACGCCCAACAGATCGGCCTTGGCCTCGTTGGAGTAAGTCACGAAGCCGCGCTCGACCACGTCGGAGGATCCGGCGACCTCGGTCAGCGTCGCGGCGATCAGGCCGCCGGTGCAGCTCTCGGCCGTCGCCAGGCGCATGTGCCGGCGGCGAAGGTGCTGCAGCAGGTCCTTGGCGAGGCGTTCGAGGTCGTTCATCAATCGATCAGCCAGAGAATGACCCAGGCGCCGGCAAGCGCATGAGGGGCCGCAAGAAAGTCGTCAAGCATGACGCCGAGAGCGCCCGGCACGGTCCGGTCGGCCCAGCCCGCCGGCCACGGCTTCACGATATCGGCGAAACGGAACGCGGCAAAGCCGAGGATGTAGGCGAGCGGCTCCTGCGGCAAGAAGGCCAGCACCAGCCATTGCGCGCAGGTCTCGTCGATGACGACCTCCGGCGGATCGGCGACGAGGCTTCCGGCGAGCGTCTGGTCGATCGCCCAGGTGCCGATGAGGGTCAGCACCAGGACCCCGAGCAGCGAGGCTAAGAGGCCGGCCGGCGCGAAGGCCCAGGCGATCGGCAGCGCCAGCACCGATCCCCAGGTACCGGGCGCATAGGGCAGAAGGCCGAGGCCGAGGCTGGTCGCGACCAGCCGGGGGAGCGCCGGTGGCTGGGTCAAAGGCTTACCGTGGCGGCGGCCTGGGCGGCGATGCCTTCCCGCCGGCCGGTGAAGCCAAGGCCCTCGGTGGTTGTCGCCTTGACGCTGACCCGGTCGATGGCGATGTCGAGGATGTCGGCGATCGCCGCCCGCATCGTGTCGCGGTGCGGGCCGACCTTGGGGCGCTCGCAGATGACGGTCACGTCGACATGGACGAGGCGGCCGCCGCGCTCGCCCAGCAGATCGGCGGCGTGGCGGAGGAACCGCTTGGATGCCGCTCCCTGCCAGAGCGGATCGCCGGGCGGGAAGTGCTGGCCGATGTCGCCGGCGCCGATGGCGCCGAGGATCGCATCGGTGAGCGCGTGCAGCCCGACATCGGCGTCAGAATGGCCGATCAGGCCGCGGTCGTGCGGTACCTTGACGCCGCAGAGCCAGACATGGTCGCCGGGGCCGAAGCGATGGACGTCGAAGCCGGTGCCGACCCGGGTCTCCGAGCTCAGGCGCCGCGCCCGCTCCAGGTCATCGCCGGTGGTGATCTTGAAGGCGGCCTCGTCTCCTTGAACCAGTGCCACCGGCAGGCCCGCCGCCTCCGCTACTGCGGCATCGTCGGTGAGCTCGGCGCCGGCGAAGCGGCGATGGGCTTCCAGGATCGCGCCGAAGCGAAAGCCTTGGGGCGTCTGGGCGCGGAAGAGGCCGGCCCGTGGAACTGTGGCGACCACGTGTCCGTCGCTGCCCTGTTTCAGGGTATCGGCGACCGGCAGGGCAGGGATCGCTGCCTCGTGGCTCGCCAGCGCGCCGATCACGCGGCCGACGATGGCGGGCGGGGTCAGCGGGCGGGCGGCGTCGTGGATGAGGACAATGTCGGGCGGATCGAGCGCCAGATGCTCGAGGCCGCACCGGACCGACTCTTGCCGCGTGGCCCCGCCCTTGATCGGCGGGGCGAGAGCGAGGGATGCCGTCGCCTCCGCGTAGCGCTCGCCGTCGTCGCCGTGGATCACCGCATGCACCCGGTCGACCTTCGGATGGCCGGCGAAGAGCGCCAGGCTCCGGGCCAGCACCGTCCGTTCGCCAAGCAGGAGATACTGCTTCGGCGCGTCGGCGCCGAGGCGCTGTCCGCGCCCTGCCGCCATGACCAGTGCCGCCACCTTCGGTCGGGTCATGCCGGCGGCGGGAGCGGGAAGTAGAGCCGGATCGAAGTGCCGCGACCCTTCTCGCTCTCGATCTCGATGCGCCCGCCATGCAGGTCGAGGAAGGCCTTGACCAGCGGCAGGCCGAGCCCGGTCCCCTCCTGCGCCCGCCGGGAGGTGCTGTCGACGCGGCCGAAGGGTTCCATCGCGGTTGCGATCTCGGCTTGAGTCATGCCGGCGCCGGTATCGATGATCTCGATG